>NZ_JBEYYR010000042.1:0-85607 GCF_040645635.1 Streptomyces sp. NPDC046727 | reverse complement strand
ACGCTCACCGCCGCCGCCGAGGCGCTCGGCGTGACCGTGCCGGGCGCGTCCAGCATCCCGGCGGTGGACTCCGGGCACGACCGGATGGCCGCGAACGGCGCCGGTCACGCCCCCCTCGCGATCACTTCGCCGCCGTCTCCGCCTCCGTCTGCTTCGCCGCCGCGTCGATCGCCGCGAGCGACTTGCGGACCTGGTTACGGTCCGTGGTGTACCAGAAGTCCGGCAATGACGCCTTGAGGTAGCCGCCGTACCGGGCGGTGGCCAGCCGCTGGTCCAGTACGGCGACGACGCCCCGGTCGCCGGACGCCCGGACGAGACGGCCGGCGCCCTGCGCCATGAGCAGGGCCGCGTGGGTGGCCGCCACCGCCATGAAGCCGTTGCCGCCCGCGTCCTCCACCGCCTTCTGGCGCGCGCTCATCAGCGGGTCGTCGGGACGCGGGAACGGGATCTTGTCCATGACGACCAGCTGGCAGCTGGGGCCCGGGACGTCGACGCCCTGCCACAGCGACAGCGTGCCGAAGAGACACGTCTTGGGGTCGGCCGCGAAGTTCTTGATCAGTTCGCCGAGCGTCTCCTCGCCCTGGAGCAGGATCGGGAACTCGGGGATCCGGGAGCGCAGCTCCTCCGCGGCGAGCTGGGCGGCCCGCATGGACGAGAACAGGCCGAGGGTCCGCCCGCCGGCCGCCTGGATCAGCTCGGTCAGCTCGTCCAGCATGTCGGCGCGCTCACCGTCGCGCGCGGGGCGCGCCAGGTGCTTGGCGACGTACAGGATGCCCTGCTTGGGGTAGTCGAAGGGCGAGCCGACGTCGACGCCCTTCCACTGCGGAAGGTCCTCTCCCTCCATGCCCTCCGGGCCGAGCCCCAGGGAGGCGCCGACGCCGTTGAAGTCCCCGCCCAGCTTGAGCGTCGCCGAGGTGAGGACGACGGACCGGTCGGCGAAGAGCTTCTCCCTGAGCAGACCGGAGACGGACATGGGGGCGACCCGGAGGGAGGCGCCGAAGCGGTCGTGTCGCTCGTACCAGACGACGTCCCACTCCGAGCCGTTCAGGACCCGCTCCGCCACGTCGTGCACCGTCTCCACCGAGGCCAGCGCCTGCTTGCGGACCGCGTCCTCGTCCTGGACGGACTTGTCGCGCGTCGCGCCGAGCGCGGAGATCACCGTGCGGGCTGCGTCGCGCAGCGCCATCAGGGCGTAGCCGAGGTCCTCCGGGATCTCCTCCAGGCGGCCCGGCAGTGCGAGTTCCATGAGCCGCTCGAAGCCCTCGGCGGCCGTCTGGAGCTGATCGGCCGCCTTCTCGTCGACGAGCTTGGCGGCACGGCGCACGGCACGATTGACCTGGCCGGGCGTGAGTTCGCCGGTGGCGACGCCGGTGACACGCGAGACGAGTTCATGTGCCTCGTCCACGATCAGCACCTCGTGCTGCGGCAGCACCGGGGCGCCCTCGATGGCGTCGATGGCCAGCAGTGCGTGGTTCGTGACGACGACCTCGGCGAGCTTGGCCCGCTCACGAGCCATCTCCGCGAAGCACTCGGCGCCGTACGCACACTTCGACGCGCCCAGGCATTCCCGCGACGACACCGACACCTGAGCCCAGGCGCGGTCCGAGACGCCCGGGGTGAGGTCGTCCCGGTCTCCGTCCTCGGTCTCGTCAGCCCAGTCCCGCAACCGCAGCAGATCCTGGCCCAGCTTGCTGGTGGGCGCGGCGGCCTCGAACTGGTCGAAGAGCCCCTCCTCCTCGTCCTGCGGCATGCCCTCGTGCAGCCGGTGCAGGCACAGGTAGTTCGACCGGCCCTTGAGCATCGCGAACTCCGGGCGGCGGCGCAGCAGCGGGTGCAGGGCGTCGACCGTACGCGGCAGGTCGCGCTCCACGAGCTGGCGCTGCAGGGCGAGTGTGGCCGTCGCGACGATCACCCGTTCTCCGTGCGCGAGCGCGGGCACGAGATAGCCCAGCGACTTTCCGGTGCCGGTGCCGGCCTGGACCAGCAGGTGGGATCCGTCGTCGATCGCCTCGGCGACCGCTTCGGCCATGGTCACCTGGCCGGGGCGCTCCGTGCCGCCGACGGCGGAGACGGCGGCGTGCAGGAGTTCGGAGAGGGAGGGCTTCGTCATAGCCTGACCACCCTACGGCCCAGCACTGACAAACGGGTGGTCATCGCGGGGGCGGGGGGTGGGATCACGGACTGGGCTCCTGGGGTGGTGGGCTGGGGGGGGCTGGTGTGGTGGTGGTCGGTCGCTGCTGGGCGGGGTGATGGGCTGGGCTGGTTGTGAGCCGGCGCTGATGGCGGGGCTCGGTCGGGCTTGCGCGGTCAGGAATGTGTCGGGCGGGGATGTATCGGTGAGGCCTTGGGGCCGGTGCCCTGGGGGGTGGTCGACCGGCTCGGCGGTAGGCGTTCGTCGGGCGGGGCAAGGCGTCGGCGCTGCGGGACACCGGCGCCGGGCACCAGTGCTGAAGCGGTGTACACCAAGGTCTGGGCCGTGCCGCACGCCTCCGCCCAGGCGGCGCGCACCAGCGTCTGTGCGACGTGGGACGCCAGCGGCTGGGCGCTGCGAGACACCCGCGAAAGTTTTTCTTCGACGCGGGAACACCGCGGATCCGCCGTTCGTATCTCATTGTGAGCGTCCGAACACATGGCGCTACAGCACATCGCGCAGGACTCGGTCCCGGATCATGAGGGCGGCCCGCTTGCCGGGCAGTTCGACCTCGGCCGCGAATCGGAACCCGGCGCTCAGGAACGCGGCGACGGAGGGGGTGTTGCGAAGATCGGGTTCCGCCACGACACGTGCGCAGGCAGGACGACGGTCGAGGATCAGGTCGGCTACGGCGCGGAGGAGGGCGGAGCCCAGTCCTCGTCCCCGGTCGGCGACGTCAGCGACGAGGAGATGGATCCCGGTGTCGTGGGGACGGGCCGGGTAGCGGCGGGCCAGCGGATCCAGGTCCGCGCGGTAGATCTCCCAGTAGCTCATCGGTGTGCCGTCGAGCACACCGAGACACGGCACGCTGCGCCCGTCGCCGTGGAGCTGGGTCCGCAGGTGGTCCTCCGTCCGGTTCCGGGGCCCGGCCAGTTCCCAGAACTCCGCGACGGCGGGGTCGTTCATCCAGCGATGGACGAGCGGCAGGTGCTGATCGATGCGCACGGGCTCCAGCTGGAAGGAGCCGACGGGGGTCATGACCGGGCCCCAGGTGGCGGGTCGGCCGAGGAGGCCCGCCGTGGCTCCGACGTAAAGGTCCACGAACTCGGTCGGCAGGCGCAGGTCCAGTGTGTCCTCGCTGTCCGGGTCGTCGTCCGCGACGGTGAAGCGGCCGAGCGGAGAGTTCCGGGGGCCCTCGGTGGTCGCGTGGGGGCCGGGGCCGGCGCTCGCGTCGGTGGGAGGCACGGTGCGCTCCTCTCAGGAGACGAGGTGGGTCATGTTCCTCGGTTGTGCGGGAGTCGGTGCGGCCCGCTGGAGGGGCGGTCCGCTCAGGTGGTGCGCAGAAGTACTTCGCTCAGGAATGAAGGGGGTTGGCGATGGTGACGTAGACGGACTGGGTATCGACCGGGCCGACGAGTTCGTCGAGGCCGTGCAGCCGGGTCAGCAGGTTGGCCTTGCAGCGCAGGACGGGTGAGTCGAGCAGGAGGCCGGGCAGGGAGGTGCGCAGCGCGGCGGGTCCTGAGGCGATGCCGGTGAGGAAGCGGCGGAAGGCCGCGAGGAGCAGTCGCTCGTCGGCGAGGCGCTGGGAGCCGAAGGCGCCGATCAGGCCGAGCACATTGTTGACCGCGAGGTAATAGGCGAAGCGTTCGTCGGTGACCTCGTCCGGGACGAAGGTGTCGCTGCGGTCGCCGATGCCGGGCAGCCGGGCGTCCAGTTCGGCTCGCCGGGAATCACGGAAGTAGTACCCCTGGTTGTCACGGTAACGGCCGCCGGCGGGCCAGCCGTCGCCGTCCAGCAGGAGCAGCGTGTTCTGCTGGTGGGCTTCGAGGGCGATGCCGGCCGCGCTGTCCAGCCAGAGAACGGGGCGGACGACGTGTTCCAGGTAGCGCAGGAACCACTCCGTGGCGACGGCACCGACGGGTCGGCCGGTGCGGGCGGCGAGATGTGCGACGAGCTGGGCCAGGCGGGACCGCATCGGCCAAGTGGTGTGGCGCGGCGAGGTGCCGGCTTGTGGCTCCGGGCGAGGACGCGGTGAGACGAGTCCGGCGACGCAGCCGACGTCGTCGGCCGGGGCGAACGGGTTGTGCCGGATCACCACGTCGAGTCCTGGCACGGGCCGGCCGTCCGGGGCGTCGACGGCGAGCCAGGCCGGGTCGCGGACGATGTCGAAGGCGGGGTGAGCCGCCTGCCACTGCTCGGCCAGGCCGGTGCGCAGCAGCCGGTGCACCTCGACACCGCGATGGAGTTCCTTGCGGAGGTTCTCGCGGCGGGAGTTGGTGATGCGCAGGGCCAGCGAGAGCTTGAGCATCGCCGGGGCACCGGTTCGGTGGACGGTTCGTACGGAGGAGGTGGGGTGCCAGGAAGTGCCGATGGTGCCGAGGTCACGGAGGAGTCCGGAGTCGAGCAGCGCGGCGACGGACGGGCGGTGCCGTACCTCGCGTGCTTGCCAGGGGTGCAACGGCAGCGCGGTGTATCCGTCGGGCAGCGGCAGAACGGTGCCGGCGAGACGTCGGATGAGGTGGTCGGCGGGTACGGGACGGCCGCGCTCGGTCCAAGCCGAGTCGGTGGCGAGGAGAGAGGGGGCGACAGCCAGCCAGTGCAGAGGGAAGGAGCCGCGCAACTCCGGTGAGTACCGGTCGGCTTCGGCCTCGGTCAGGCCTTCCCGGCTCTTCGGGGTCGGGTGCAGCGGATGCCCGAGGAGGAGGGCCTGTTCGGCACTGAGGAAGAGGTCGGGTGTGTCGGCGGGGTGTTCGCGCCGGTGCCGGATGAACACCGCGATACGGCGGACGGAGTCGGCCACCCTGGCCGCGAGGTCGCTGCCGTTGCTGGGGGTGGTGGTGCCATCGCCAGGGCGGAGGCCGGCGGTGGGGCCGCTGCTGTCGCCGGGGCTACGACCGGCGCCGTCGCCCGGGTCACGACGGACGCCGTTGCCGAGGCCGAGCCCAGCGCCATCACCGGGGCCAACCCCGTCATCGGAGCCGCGGCCGCTGCCGCCACCAGGGCCACGGCCCGCGCCATCGTCGGTGTCAGGGGTGGTGCCATCACCCGGGCCGGCGGGTGTGGGCACAGAGGGGCGCGTGGTGTTGCCCGGGGCAGCGGCTGACTCCCTGACCAGCAGTGCGGTGAGGGTGACGGCGTCGACGGGTGGTGCGGTGTCGGGCGCGTAGGCGAGGCGCGGTGGGCCGAAGCGGTGCCAGCCCGTGGGGGACCAGTAGTGGACCGGGGCGATGAGGGCGGTGCCGCTGGCGGGCAGCGGGATGCGGACGCTGCCGGTCGTGGGAGCGGCGAGGCCGGTCTCGCGGACCCAGCACCGCAGCAGGTTCTCGACGGCTGCGGCCTGGGCCGCGGTGCTGGGATCGGGGTCCTCCAGCGGGTCGGCGCCGGGCACTGTCAGTCGGGTCGGATCCACCTCCCGCTTCTTCTGCTGGGGGACCGACTCGGTGAGCGGTACGGCAGAGCCTCCCTGGTCGTCGGGGGCGCCGGAGCGGCCGTCGGGGGTAGGGGTGGCGTTCATGACGGCTCCTCTGGGGCTGGAGTGAGGTGGTGCGGGCTCGTTCCGTCCGTTCGCTCCGTCGCGGTTGTCTTGGCGCCGGTGCCTCGGGGCCGGTGGTTGCCGGTGGATGCCCAGGAAGGGGTGGAGTGGGGATTGGAATGGGTTAGCGGAACGAAGGCTGGTGTCGGGGGCTGCGGCCGGGTGTGGCGGGCGTGGTGTTCAGCCCGCGTGCTCGGCAGCGCCTGGGTGTCGTTGCTGGTGTGGGCCGTGGGTCTCGTGGTGGCGGGCTGCCGCGGCCACGGCGTCGGTCAGGCGGTCGAGTACGGCCGTCGCCTGTTCGTCGCTGATCGTCAAGGGCGGAAGCAGCCGGACCACGGACGCGTGACGGCCGCCGAGTTCAACGATCAGTCCGCGCTGGAGGCACTCACGCTGCACGGCGGCGGCGAGTTGCGGCGCGGCCGGGCGCGGAGCACGGGCAGGTTCCAACCCGGCCGGCACGGCACCGGGGGCGTCGACGAGGGAGCCCAGGCAGGCGGCTTTCAGGCCGGCCGGCGCGGCGCCCAGGTCGCCGGCGAGAGGCCCCTGGCAGGCGGCTTCCAGCTCGGACGGCGCGGCACCGAAGGCGTCGGCAAGCGGTCCGGCCAAGTCGTCGGCGACGGACCCCGGGCGAGCGGTGGCGTCGTCGGGGTCCGGGTTCACCAGCTCCACCCCGATCATGAGGCCGCGTCCTCGTACGTCTCCCACGCAGGGGAACGCGTGGGTGAGTGGGGCGAGTTGGGTCAGCATGCGGGAGCCGAGGGCGGCGGCGCGTTCGGCGAGGGCGTTCTCGCGGACGTAGGCGAGGGTGGCGGTGCCCGCGGCCATGGCGAGCTGGTTGCCGCGGAAGGTGCCGGCGTGGGCGCCGGGTTGCCAGGTGTCGAGATCGTCGCGATAGACGATCACGGCCAGTGGGAGGCTGCCGCCGATGGCCTTGGACAGGACCATGACGTCGGGAGTGATGCCGGCGTGGTCGACGGCCCAGAAGGCGCCCGTGCGGCCGACTCCGGTCTGGATCTCGTCGGCGATCAGCGGGATGGACCGGTCCGCCGTGAGCTGTCGCATGCGGCGCAGCCAGTCGTCCGGCGCGGGGTTCACCCCGCCCTCGCCCTGGACGGGTTCGAGGATCATCCCGGCCGGCAGCGGTACGCCGGACTTGGGGTCGTCGAGGAGGGACTCGGTCCAGCGGGCGGCGAGTTCGGCGCCGGGCGGGCCGCCGACGCCGAAGGGGCAGCGGTAGTCCTGCGGGTAGGGCAGGCGGGCGACCTGGACGTCTCGGGCGCCGCCGGAGGCGGCCAGGGCTCCGGCGGTCATGCCGTGGTAGGCGCCGGTGAAGGCGAGGATGCCGGTGCGGCCGGTCGCGGCGCGGACCAGTTTGAGGGCGGCTTCGACGGCGTCGGTGCCGGCCGGTCCGCAGAACTGGATGCGGGCGCGGTCGGCGAGGCCGGACGGGAGGGTGCGGAACAGTTCGGTGGTGAAGGCGTCCTTGACGGGGGTCGCGAGGTCGAGGACGGAGAGGGGGGCGCCGGAGTCGAGGACGCTGCGGATGGCTTCCAGCACGACCGGGTGGTTGTGGCCGAGGGCGAGGGTGCCGGCGCCGGAGAGGCAGTCCAGGTATCGGCGGCCGTCGGCGCCCTCGATGGTGAGCCCTCGCGCCCGGACGGGCACGATGGGCAGTGCGCGGGCGTAGGTGCGTGCCGAGGACTCACGCGCCGACTGGCGTCTCAGGATCCCCTCGTGCACGGCCCGCGCGTCTCCCGGTGTGCCTCCAGCCATCGACTCCGTAACGGCCACGGCGTGCTGTCCTCCCCGCTGTTCAAAGGCGAATTGATCCTCGGGGACCGGGCACTGGCAGCAGGCCCCACCGGCTACAACCGCGGACCGTTCGGGCGGTTACGGGGTCGCCCCGAGTTCCTTGGCGGGGCGGTGTGGGTCACGTGCCCCATCTCCCTGCTTGGTGGCGCGAGCAGGCCCCAACGCCTGTGCCACGAGCGGGGGAAGGACGACCGTCGGCGTCCAACTCGTGGTCCGCCGGTCTCAAGGCCCTGTTCAGGTGGCCTGTGACGGAACCGTTGCCGCCCCGTCGGAACTCCCCCGCAGCGACCGCATAGTGTGTGGTCCCGTTCCCACAAGGTCGTGAGACCGGCATGAACCTTCCATGAGTTCGCCGCCGGTGTCGGGGCCGAAGCGCCGAGTTCCTTTCACAGCAGGGGGAGTCCAGACCATGCGATCCATACGGCCGTCGTTCACCGCTCGGCGAGGTAGGGGCGGTCGCCGCACCTCCACCTCGCTGACGGCGGTCGCCCTCGTCTCGGCGCTGGCGCTCACCGCCACCGCCTGCAACGACGACGACAACGCCGACGGCAAGGCGAACGCCACCGCGACCGCGGCGGGCAGCCGCGACGGAAAGATCACGATCCCGGAGGACCTCAAGAAGAGGCTCAAGGAGCACGGGATCGACATCGACAAGTGGAAGAAAGGCGCCTGGAAGAACTGGAACAAGGACGACTGGCTGCGCGAGGCCAACGACTTCGTCAACCCGATCATCAAGGGCCTGTGGGACCCGGACCGGATGCGTGACGCCGACGACCCGGACCAGGGCGTCGACGACAACGACATCTCCGGCGACCAGGGCGTGACGGACCCGACGCCGCAGCCGGTGAAGGCGCAGGCGGTCGCGCCGCCGTACCACACCAGCGCGGCCACCTCGGGCAAGCTGCTCTTCGACTCGCCCGAGGGCACCATGGTCTGCTCGGCGACGGTCGTGCAGGACCCGGCGCACCCGGGCAAGTCCAACCTGGTCTGGACGGCGGGGCACTGTGTGCACGCCGGCAAGAAGGGCGGCTGGTACCGGAACCTCGCGTTCGTGCCGTCGTACAACAACCAGGGCATGTCGTCGGCCGAGCTGCAGAACGCCAGCCGGTCGGAGGTCGCGCCGTACGGGGTGTGGTGGGCCGACGCGGCGAAGACCTCGCAGCAGTGGATCAGCAAGGGCGGTGAGACGGGCGGTGACGGCGCCTCGTACGACTTCGCCGTCATCCATGTGACGCCGGAGCAGGGCAGCGCCGGCAAGTCGCTGGAGGAGACGGTCGGCGGGGCGCTGCCGGTGAACTTCGACGCGCCGGCGGTGCCGAAGGTGAACAGCATCACCGCGTCCGGCTACCCGGCGGCGGCGCCGTTCGACGGTCAGCTGATGTACCGGTGCCAGGACAAGCCGGGCCGGCTCTCCATCGAGCAGTCCGACCCGACGATGTACCGGATCGGCTGCACGATGACCGGTGGTTCCTCCGGCGGCGGCTGGGTGGAGACGGGCGCGGACGGCAAGCCCATGCTGGTGTCCAACACGTCCATCGGCCCGGTGAGCGCGGGCTGGCTGGCCGGTCCCCGGCTGGGTGACGTGGCCAAGGGCGTGTACGAGTCGGTGAGCAAGCAGTTCGCCGGGCAGTGAGCAGGACGAAGGCCCGTCACCCCGGTGGGGTGACGGGCCTTCGTGTTGCCGTGGGTCAGGCCGCGGAGACCGGGCCGTACGGCGCCAGGTCCGCTGCCAGCTCCTCGTGCACCCGGACCTTGAGCAGGGTGCCCTCCGCGGTGTGCTCCTCGGAGATCACCTCGCCCTCGGTGTGGGCGCGGGCGACCAGCTTGCCGTGGGTGTACGGCACGAGCGCCTCGACCTCGACGGACGGCCGCGGCAGGTCGGTGTCGATCAGGGCGAGCAGTTCCTCGAGGCCCTGGCCGGTGCGCGCCGAGACCGCGATGGAGCGCTTCTCGTTGCGCAGCAGCCGCTGGAGGACCAGCGGGTCGGCCGCGTCCGCCTTGTTGATCACGACGATCTCGGGTACGTCGGTGGCGCCGACGTCCCGGATCACCTCGCGCACGGCGGCGAGCTGCTCCTCCGGTACCGGATGCGAGCCGTCCACCACGTGCAGGATCAGGTCGGAGTCGCCGACCTCCTCCATGGTGGAGCGGAACGCCTCGACCAGGTGGTGCGGCAGGTGCCGGACGAAGCCGACGGTGTCGGCCAGCGTGTACAGGCGGCCGCTCGGGGTCTCCGCGCGGCGGACGGTCGGGTCCAGGGTCGCGAACAGGGCGTTCTCGACCAGGACACCGGCGCCCGTGAGGCGGTTGAGCAGGGAGGACTTGCCGGCGTTGGTGTAGCCCGCGATGGCGACGGACGGCACCTTGTTGCGCCGGCGCTCCTGGCGCTTGATCTCGCGGCCCGTCTTCATGTCCGCGATCTCCCGGCGCATCTTCGCCATCTTCTCGCGGATCCGTCGCCGGTCCGTCTCGATCTTGGTCTCACCGGGGCCACGCGTGGCGAGGCCGCCGCGACCGCCACCCATCTGCCGGGACAGCGACTGACCCCAGCCGCGCAGCCGCGGCAGCATGTACTGCATCTGCGCGAGCGCGACCTGCGCCTTGCCCTCTCGGGACTTGGCGTGCTGGGCGAAGATGTCCAGGATCAGGGCCGTACGGTCGATGACCTTGACCTTGACCACGTCCTCCAGCTGGATCAGCTGGCCGGGGCTCAGCTCACCGTCGCAGATGACGGTGTCCGCGCCCGTTTCGAGGACGATGTCGCGCAGCTCGGCGGCCTTGCCGGAGCCGATGTAGGTGGCCGCGTCGGGCTTGTCGCGGCGCTGGATGACGCCGTCGAGCACGAGCGCGCCCGCGGTCTCCGCGAGGGCGGCCAGCTCCGCGAGGGAGTTGTCGGCGTCCTGCGCGGTGCCAGTGGTCCACACGCCGACGAGCACGACCCGCTCCAGGCGGAGCTGGCGGTACTCGACCTCGGTGACGTCCTCCAGCTCGGTGGAGAGGCCGGCGACGCGGCGCAGGGCCGCGCGCTCGGAGCGGTCGAACTGCTCGCCGTCCCGCTCGCCGTCGATCTCGTAGCTCCAGGCGACGTCCTCTTCCATCAGGGCATCGGCCCGAAGACCCTCGGGATAGGCGTGCGCGAGGCGCTTGGTGTCCTGGGAAGGGGAAGAAGAGGAGGTCATTGGATCCTTACGTCGATGAGAGTGCCGTTCCGGCGTCGGACGGCGGTCACCTGGACCGCTTGTCCCTTCAACGCACGAGTACCCCGGGAGATTCCCGTGTCCCGGTGCGCGCGCCGACCCCTAGATGGTCGCACGGTACGGCACGTCTCGTCACCGGGTTATCGGCGGGTCCGGGGCGGGCCGTTCTTGGCCGTCGCCACCTGCTTCCAGTCCGGGTGGCCGGGCATCGGCGGGGTCTTCTCGCCGTACAGCCAGGGCCTCAGGAAGCCGCTCAGGTCGCGGCCGGCGACGGCCGAGGCCAGCTGGACGAAGTCGGCGGTGGTGGCGGTGGTGTCCCGGTGCTCCAGGACCCAGAGGCGCTCCAGCCGCTCGAAGGCCGGTCGGCCGATCTCCTGGCGCAGGGCGTAGAGCGCGAGGGCGGCGCCGTCGTAGATGTTGGGTCGGAAGATGCTGATCTTCTGGCCGGGGGCGGGCGGCTTGGGCCGGGCGGGCGGGCCGCCGGCCTCGCGCCAGCGGTCGGAGGCGCCGTAGGCGGCCTTCATCCGGTCCGCGAGGGACCGGTGGGCGGTCTCCTCGGCGTACAGCGCCTCGTACCAGGTGGCGTGCCCCTCGTTCAACCAGACGTCGGACCAGCTGCGCGGGGTGACGCTGTCGCCGAACCACTGGTGGGACAGCTCGTGCACCATGACCGACTCGAGGTACCACTTCGGGAAGGAGGGCTCGGTGAACAGCCTCTTCTCGAACAGGGAGAGTGTCTGTGTCTCCAGTTCGAAGCCGGTGGCGGCCTGTGCCATGAGCACGCCATAGGTCTCGAACGGGTAGCGGCCGACCTTGCTCTCCATCCAGGCGATCTGGTCGGGGGTCTTCGCGAGCCAGGGTTCGAGGGCCTTGCGGTCGGCCGCGGGCACCACGTCGCGCACGGGCAGTCCGTGCGGTCCCTCGCGGCGCACCACGGCGGAGCGGCCGATGGACACCTGGGCGAGTTCGGTGGCCATGGGGTGCTGGGTGCGGTAGGTCCAGGTGGTGGTGCGGCCGGTCCGGTCGGCGCCGGCGCGCACGCCGTTGGCGACGACGGTGTAGCCGTTCGGCGCGGTGATCCGGAAGGTGAACATCGCCTTGTCGGACGGATGGTCGTTGCAGGGGAACACCACGTGGGCGGCGTCGGCCTGGTTCGCCATGACGAGGCCGTCGGAGGTGCGCACCCAGCCGCCCTGCTCGTCCTTGCCGTAGACGGGGTCGCTGGTGTGCCGCACGGTGATCCGGGTCCAGCGGCCCTCCGACAGCGGCTCCTCGGGGGTGACGACCAGGTCCTCACCGGCGCTGGCGAAGTCCGCGGGACGTCCGTCGACCTCGACCGACCGCACGCTGCCGTGCGTGAAGTCGAGGTTGATCCGCTCCAGGTCGGCGGTGGTCCAGGCGTCGATGGTGGTGACGGCCTGCAGCGGCTTGTCGTTGGTACCGGGGTAGGTCAGGGACAGGTCGTACGAGGCGACGTCGTAGCCCGGGTTGCCCAGGTACGGGTAGAGCCGGTCGCCGACGCCGAGCGGTTCGGCCGGAGCCGCGGCGGCGACGAGGCAGACAGAGACGGCGGCGGCGAGCAGGGCCGCCTTCCGGTGCCGGGACCTCCTGAGCTGGGTCCGGCGGCGAGGGCGAGGGGTGAGCAGCATGGACCACCGCTACCAGGGCGTGCCCGTCCCGCGGCGGCGACGCGCGCCCGGCCCACCCGAACGGGTAGGCCGGACGCCGTCGTCAGGAGGCAGGCGCCTGGTGCTGTGCCCTGCTCACGTCGTACACCCCCGGTACGTCCCGCATGGCGCGCATCAGGGCCGGGAGGTGGGCGGCGTCGGGGAGCTGGAGGGTGTACGTGTGGCGCACCCGCTGCTGGCTGGGCGGTTCGACGGTGGCGGAGACGATCTCGGCGCCTTCCAGGGCGATCGCCTCGGTGAGATCGGCGAGCAGATGGGGGCGGCCGAACGATTCAGCGACCAGGGTGACCCGGCATTCGGCGGTGTCCCCCCAGCGCACGCCGATCTCCGCGCGCCCCCTGTTCTTCATGTGCGCCACCGCGGCGCACTCCACGCGGTGCACGGTCACCACTCCCCCGCGTACCGCGAAGCCGGTGATCTCGTCCGGCGGCACGGGCGTGCAGCACCCGGCGAGCCGTACGGCGGCGCCGGGCCGGTCCAGGAGGACGTCGGCGCGCCGGGGGCGGGGGGCGGGTGCGCTGTCCGCGCCCCGCGTGGCGGAGGCGCCCGCGGCGGCTGCGGGGCGGGCCGGCGCGGGCTCCGCGTCGGGTACCGATGCCGCGCGCGGCGCTGCGCCGGTCGCGGCGGGCTCGGCGCCCGTGCCGGCCGGCTCGGCCGTGCCGGTGCCGCCGCCGGGGTGGGTGGCCAGCCAGCGCTGGATGGCGATGCGGGCGGCCGGCGTGTGGGCGTGCTCCAGCCATTCGCGGGAGGGCTCGGAGGCCGGGTCCTGGCCCATCAGGAGCTGGACCGTGTCGCCGTCGCGCAGAACGGTGCTGAGGGTGGCCAGGCGGCCGTTGACGCGGGCGCCGATGCAGGCGTGCGCGTCCTCGCCGTACTGCGCGTAAGCGGCGTCCACGCAGGTGGCGCCCTCGGGCAGGCCGAGGGTGCCGCCGTCGGGCCGGAAGACGGTGATCTCGCGGTCCTGGGCGAGGTCCTCGCGCAGGGTGGACCAGAAGGTGTCGGGGTCGGGGGCGGCCTGCTGCCAGTCGAGGAGCCGGGAGAGCCAGCCGGGGCGGGTGGGGTCGGCGCGCTCGCCGTCGGCCGCCTGGGACTGCTCCTCCGAAGGAGGAGCGTAGGGATTGCCGAGCGCGACGACTCCGGCCTCAGCGGCTTTGTGCATCTGGTGGGTACGGATGAGGACTTCGGCGACCTGGCCGTCCGCGCGGGCGACGGCGGTGTGCAGCGACTGGTAGAGGTTGAACTTCGGTACGGCGATGAAGTCCTTGAACTCCGAGACGACCGGCGTCATACAGGTGTGCAGTTCGCCGAGGACGGCGTAGCAGTCCGCGTCCTCGTTCACGAGCACCAGGAGGCGGCCGAAGTCTGCGCCGCGCAGTTCTCCGCGCTTGCGGGCCACGCGGTGGACGGACACGAAGTGGCGGGGGCGGATGAGGACTTCGGCCGGGATGTCGGCCTCACGCAGCACCCCGCGGACCTCGTCGGCGACCTCGGCGAGGGTGTCGTCGGGACGGGCCGCGTTTGCGGCGATCAGTTCCCTGGTGTGCTCGTACTCCTCGGGGTGGAGGATGGCGAAGACCAGGTCCTCCAGTTCGGTCTTGAGGGCCTGGACGCCGAGGCGTTCGGCGAGCGGGATGAGGACGTCACGGGTGACCTTGGCGATCCGCGCCTGTTTCTCGGGGCGCATCACGCCGAGCGTGCGCATGTTGTGCAGACGGTCGGCGAGTTTGATCGACATCACGCGCACGTCGTTGCCGGTGGCGACGAGCATTTTACGGAAGGTCTCCGGCTCGGCGGCGGCTCCGTAGTCGACCTTCTCCAGTTTCGTGACGCCGTCGACCAGATAACGCACCTCCTCGCCGAATTGTTCCCGCACCTGATCGAGCGTCACCTCGGTGTCCTCGACCGTGTCGTGCAGCAGAGACGCCGTCAAGGTCGTGGTCTCGGCGCCGAGTTCGGCCAGGATCAGGGTCACGGCGAGCGGGTGCGTGATGTACGGCTCGCCGCTCTTGCGCATCTGGCCGCGGTGCGAGGACTCCGCCAGGACGTAGGCGCGGCGCAGGGGTTCGAGGTCGGCGTCGGGGTGGTGGGCGCGGTGCGCCTCCACGACGTGGCTGATCGCGTCGGGCAGCTTGCCGCGGGCGGCGGGGCCGAGCAGCGCGGCCCGGCCGAGCCGGCGCAGATCGATCCGGGGCCGGGACTTTCTGCGTGCCGCGGCGGGCGCCACGGACGCTGTGAGCGCTTGTGGCGCTGTGGGCGCTACCGGGCCAGCGGTCGCAGGGTTCGTGGCCTCCGCACTCATGGGCACCTCCGGCTCGTGAACCGGCGGACGGAGCCCCATGGCACACGCGGCTCAGGGATGGCGACGTTCCCCCGTCCGTGCCGGTGCTTGATGCTATCGAGCCCATCACGTACGACAGACCGCCTCTCGCCGAGCGTGAAACGGATCACCCATTCGAGCGACGGCGGCGAGGTTTAGAGTCTGCGTCAGGTGCCCAGCACTCGGCCGCGGTTTCGAACGGCGGTCAGCCGAGTGCGTGAGTCAGCCACTCGGGGTCGATCTCGCCCTCGGCGACGATCACGGCGGGTCCGGTCATCTCGATCTCGCCGTCGGGGCGCTCGGTGATGACCAGGCGTCCGCCGGGCACGTCGACGGTGTACGTCGCCGGGGTGCCCGTGACGGCCGGGTCGGCGCCGTCCCGCCGGGCGGTGGCCACGGCGACGGCGCACGCGCCCGTGCCGCACGAGCGGGTCTCGCCGGAGCCGCGCTCGTGCACGCGCAGGGCGACGTGGCGGGGGCCGCGGTCGACGACGAACTCGACGTTCACCCCGTCCGGGTAGGCGGACGCAGGGCTGACAGGCGGCGCGGCGTACAGGTTTCCGGCGTGCGCGAGGTCGTCGACGAAGGCGACCGCGTGCGGGTTGCCCATGTTCACGTTGCGCGCGGGCCAGCTGCGCTCGCCGACGGTGACCGTGACATCCCCTTCGGGGAGGCGGGCGCGGCCCATGCCGACGGTGATGTCACCGTCCTTCGCGATGTGGACGGTCTTCACGCCCGCGCGCGTGGCGATGGCGAGATCACCTTCGGCCACATGTCCCGCGTGCTGGAGGTAGCGCGCGAACACACGGACGCCGTTGCCGCACATCTCGGCGACCGAGCCGTCGCCGTTGCGGTAGTCCATGAACCACTCGGCCTCGGCGGCCATCTCCCGGGCCTCCGGGTGCGCCGCGGACCGTACGACGTGCAGCACCCCGTCGCCGCCGATGCCCGCGCGGCGGTCGCACAGGGCGGCGACGGCGGCAGGGGACAGGTCGACGGCGTTCTCCGGGTCCGGGACGATCACGAAGTCGTTCTCGGTGCCGTGACCCTTGAGGAAGGCGATGGGGCTGCTCATTCCTCGATCGTACGGGAGCGCTCCGCCGGGCGGCCGACGGGAGGCGGGGGTGATCGCGCGACGCCCGCTCCCTTGCGGGGATCCTTCGGTGAAGGGTGCTTCAGCGGAGCCTTGCCACGCGCCAGACGGCGAGGATCGCCGCCACGGCCACCAGCACGACGTAGCCGAGTACGACCCGCCAGTCGGGGCGGCGGCCGGAGCCGCGCGGGGGCAGGCCGGGCCAGGTGTAGCCCACCCTGCGGGCGGCCATCATGCCCCAGCCCGCCGCGCAGGAGCAGATCAGCAGGCCGAGCATGGCGATGACCGCGCCGCTGTCGCCGAAGTCGAAGGCGAGCGGGAAGGCGAACATCAGGGAGCCGACGGCGGCGAGGCCGACGATGGGCGCGAGCTGCCAGATGCGCAGCCGGCGCTGCGGGCGCAGCTCGACCTCGACCTCCGGACCGCCCGGGTACATCTCCTCGGGCTCCGGTCCGTCGGCGGTGACGCCGCCCGCGGTGTCGTCGGGCCCGTCGTCGGTGAGCCGGTCCTCGATCAGAGGGCCGTCGGGCAGAGGGTCCTCGGTGAGGCGGTCCTCGATCAGGCCGTCGCCGATCAGACCGTCGTCGATCAGGCCGTCGTCGGTCGGACGGTCCTCGGTCCGGCGGTCTTCGCCGCGGCCAGGATCGTCACCCTCTGCAGTGAGGTGCTCGGCACTTTGTGCGGTGTCGCGAGGGCCGGCCTCCATCGCCACGCGCCCTCCCAACTAGGCTCCACTTGGTCGATCGAAGCTCGATGATGGCACGGCACCGAAGGCCGGGATGACCGGCGGCGCATCCCGATGCCATGACGTGATCAGGCTGTGACCGGTCGTTCGACCAACGCCAGGGCCTGCTGCGGAAGTTCCCCGCGGTCCACGACGGCCCCACTCAACCAGTGCACCCGGGGATCGCGCCTGAACCATGAATCCTGGCGGCGCGCGAAGCGCTTGGTGGCACGCACGGTCTCCGCCCGCGCTTCCGCTTCGGTGCACTCCCCGGCGAGCGCCGCGAGTACCTGCTGGTAGCCGAGCGCGCGCGACGCCGTGCGCCCCTCGCGCAGGCCCTGCGCCTCCAGTGCGCGCACCTCGTCCACGAGGCCCGCCTCCCACATCCGGTCGACGCGCCGCGCGATGCGGTCGTCCAGTTCTGGACGAGCCACGTCGACGCCGATCTGGACGGTGTCGTAGACGGAGTCGTGACCGGGCAGGTTGGCCGTGAACGGCTGGCCGGTGATCTCGATCACCTCCAGGGCCCGGACGATGCGGCGGCCGTTGCTCGGCAGGATCGCGCGGCCGGCGTCGGGGTCGGCGGCGGCCAGCCGGGCGTGCAGGGCGCCCGGGCCGCGCAGCGCCAGCTCCTCCTCCAGGCGGGCCCGGACCTCCGGGTCGGTGCCGGGGAACTCCAGGTTGTCGACGGCGCCGCGGACGTACAGCCCCGAGCCGCCGACCAGGATCGGCCAGCGGCCCTCGGCGAGCAGGGCGTCGATCCGCGCGCGGGCCAGCTTCTGGTACTCGGCGACCGAGGCGGTGACCGTCACGTCCCAGATGTCCAGCAGGTGGTGCGGTATGTCGCCGCGCTCCTCGGGCGTCAGCTTGGCGGTACCGATGTCCATCCCTCGGTACAGCTGCATGGAGTCGGCGTTGACGACCTCACCGCCGAGCTGTTGGGCCAGGAAGACGCCGAGATCGGACTTTCCGGCCGCGGTGGGGCCGACGACGGCGATGACGCGGGGGGCGAGGGGTGCACTGCTCACCGCACCAGTTTCGCAAACCTCCTGGCGAGGTCTCGAACGAGTTACGTGACGACGCTGATCCCGGGTCGTTGCCCGAGGCGAGGTGCCGCCCGCCGGGATGCCGGAGGCGGTGACCCGGGCGGCGCAACCGTACGCACCGGGCGACGCGGGAATTCGCCCGCACGAGTACCGTATGGAGTGGATATGGGCGTGTTTGCACGGCTTCTCGGCAGGTCGAAGGCGACTCCGGGGACGTCGGTCGAGGAGGCACAGGCCGGCACGGAGCCGGAGGGTGCCGAGGCGGCGCGGACGGAGGAGGCGGAGTCGGCGGAGGCGAGGGAGGCCGGGGCGACGAAGGCGGCGAAGGCGGCGGACGAGGCCGGGGACGGACGCGAGGACGGACGCGAGGACGTGTCCGTGCGGTCGGACGCCGGCACGGACGAGACGTCCGACGATGCCGGGATCCCCCGGCAGCCGTCCGCCGGTGAGGCCGCCGACAGCGAGGCCGGCGAAGGCGCCCGCACATAACTGCCCCGCGAGGGAAGGTGGACCATGGGTCTGATGGACAACGTGAAGGCCAAGCTCGGCCCGGCCAGGGACAAGGTGTCGGACCTCGCGCGGCAGCACGGTGACAAGGTCCAGCACGGGATCGACAAGGCCGCGAAGGCCGTCGACGAGCGGACCAAGCACAAGTACAGCGACAAGATCCAGGCGGGCACGGGCAAGGCGAAGGGTGCGATGGACCGCCTCGCGCACAAGACCGGCCCCGAGGCGGCGCCCCATGACCCGACGACGACTCCGACCCGTCCGGCTCCTCCGGAGGGCCCGCCACCGGCTTCCTGAGCCGACGGCGGTGTCCGGCCGGTCCCTGCCGACCGGTCCGTGAAGCACGCCCCGGCCGCGCGGCGGTACGCGGTACGGGGCGTGCACCTCGGTACGGCTGGGCCCGGTGGGATCGGTGGGTCAGGACCAGGTCGCGACCAGGTAGCCCACGCCGTACGGTGCGTCGTCGTAGAGCAGGGAGCCGGTGAGGTTCGCGTTCTCGGCGGCGCCGGCCAGGATCTGCCAGGGGGCGCGGCCGGCGGCCTTCAGTTCCTGGGCCAGGGCGGGGTCGAGCGCCCGCAGGGCCGCCACGTCCGCCGCTCCGAGCGCCCTCGCGACCTCCGCGTCGAAGGGTGCCGCGCGCTCGTCCAGGTAGCCCGGTGCCTTGAGCGTGCGGCAGGCGCTGGCGTCTCCCATCACCAGCAGCGCCACGCGCCCGGCCCGGCCGGCGATCTCCCGTCCCGTCTCGGCGCACCGCTCCGGCTCCAGCGTCTCGGCGACGCCGAGCCCTTCGATCGGGGCGTCGGCCCAGGAGGTCCGCTCCAGCAGCCAGGCGCCGACGGCCAGCGAGGTCGGCAGCTCGCGCTCCGGGACGGGGTGGGCGGCGGGCCCCAGGCGTACGTCCACGCCGACCCCGAAACCGCGGAAGGTGCCCGGGCTGCCCTGCGGGAACGTGCCGTGCCCGCGCTGCTCGGCGGTGCCCAGGACCACCAGCAGGTCGGGGCGGGCGGCGGCGAGCACGCCGAGCGCGTCCGTGCAGGCCGCGCGCGCGGCGTCCAGTTCTGATGCGGCGCCCGCGGCGACCTCGGGCACGAGCAGCGGCGGGCAGGGGCAGACTGCGGCGGCGACAAGCATGATCGGCAGCGTAACCCGGCGGGGCGGCCGGGTGTCACTCCTCGATCGGTGGCCGGTGTGCCGGGGCCTCAGTCGCAGCCGCAGCCGCTTCCCGTCGCCGCCGGCAGCGGGGCCGGTACGCCGATCTTCGGGAGGCCGAGCATGACGCCCGCCGGCTTGGCGGCCTCCGCCGCGTTGCGCTTCTCCCAGGCGTCCCCCGCGCGGGTGCGGCGCACGGCGAGGACGGGGCCCTCGGCGAGGAGGTGGTGCGGGGCGGCGTACGTGATCTCGACGGTGACGACGTCGCCGGGGCGCACCTCCTCGGCCGGCTTGGTGAAGTGGACGAGGCGGTTGTCGGGGGCGCGGCCGGAGAGGCGGTGGGTGGCGCCGTCCTTGCGGCCCTCGCCCTCCGCGACCATCAGCTCCAGGGTGCGGCCGACCTGCTTCTTGTTCTCCTCCCAGGAGATCTCCTCCTGGAGGGCGACGAGCCGCTCGTAACGCGCCTGGACGACCTCCTTGGGGATCTGGTTCTCCATGGTGGCGGCGGGGGTGCCGGGCCGCTTGGAGTACTGGAAGGTGAAGGCCTGGGCGAACCGCGCCTCACGGACGACGTGCAGCGTCTGCTCGAAGTCCTCCTCGGTCTCGCCGGGGAAGCCCACGATGATGTCGGTGGTGATCGCGGCGTGCGGGATGGCGGCCCGCACCTTCTCGATGATCCCCAGGTAGCGCTCCTGGCGGTACGAGCGGCGCATCGCCTTCAGGACCGTGTCCGAGCCGGACTGGAGCGGCATGTGCAGCTGCGGCATGACGTTCGGCGTCTCGGCCATGGCGGCGATGACGTCGTCGGTGAAGTCACGGGGGTGCGGGGAGGTGAAGCGGACCCGCTCCAGGCCCTCGATGTTCCCGCAGGCGCGCAGCAGCTTGCTGAAGGCCTCGCGGTCGCCGATGTCGGAGCCGTAGGCGTTGACGTTCTGCCCGAGCAGTGTGATCTCCGAGACGCCCTCGCCGACCAGCGCCTCGATCTCGGCGAGGATGTCGCCGGTGCGGCGGTCCTTCTCCTTGCCGCGCAGGGCCGGGACGATGCAGAAGGTACAGGTGTTGTTGCAGCCGACGGAGATCGACACCCAGGCCGCGTACGCGCTCTCGCGCCGGGTGGGCAGCGTGGAGGGGAACGCCTCCAGCGACTCGGCGATCTCGACCTGCGCCTCTTCCTGCACGCGGGCGCGCTCCAGCAGGACGGGCAGCTTGCCGATGTTGTGCGTGCCGAAGACGACGTCCACCCAGGGCGCCTTCTTCACGATGGTGTCGCGGTCCTTCTGCGCGAGACAGCCGCCGACCGCGATCTGCATACCGGGGCGCGAGGCCTTCCTCGGCGCGAGCCGGCCGAGATTGCCGTAGAGCCGGTTGTCGGCGTTCTCCCGGACCGCGCAGGTGTTGAAGACGACGACGTCCGCGTCCCCGTCCGACCCCTCGGGGGCCCGCACGTACCCGGCGTCCTCCAGCAGGCCGGCCAATCGCTCGGAATCGTGGACGTTCATCTGGCACCCATAGGTGCGGATCTCGTAGCTTCGAGTAACGCCCACTTCGTCCACCGCTCCGGCCCGGTCACTGCTGCTGGTCATGCCTCAAGGGTAAGGGGGGCCGGCGACACCCCCTCCAGCACAGCCCGGGCATCGCCCCCAGAGCGAGTGGCTGGTGACCGACACGGGACCACGCCTCAGGCCCACACCGCCCTGATCACGGCGTGGCCTGCTGCAGCCGCACGTGCGTAGAACCCTTGGAGGCGCAGGTGACAGTCGAGGAACTCCTGCCTGACCTGCGCTTCGTCCCGGCCGGGCCAGACGAGCTCGGCACTGGCGACGTTCCACAGCTCGTCGAAAGAGACACTCGTGAGGAAGCCAGCGGCTTGTGCCACCCCAGGCGGCTCCAGAATCCCCAGGGGCGGGTTGGAGGGGTCGGCGTCAGTGCTGTGTGCCACGGGGCGGCCGCCGTAGATCGGCAGCTCCCAGGGCTTGGCGGCGTCTGCGTCGAGGGCATCGGCAGCGGCGTAGAGGTCATTGACGGCACCCCAGACCTTGTCGATCGAGACGGCGATGCCCGCTGCGTACTCGGCGGGCTGTTTCTCCCACGCCTCCCGCATGAACGCCGCGAGCCAGCTGTGGTCGTCCCGGATCTCGGATTCCGCGACGGCGCGCATGTGCATGTGGACACTCACAGCGACGAGTCCTCGAGTTCGACGGCCCGCCTGCCGGGCCGAACGGACAGAACCTACTCGACGGCACTGACGGCGAGATGCCCGGCGCTGCCAGGACGCCCTCCGGCACCGCGGGCTCCCGGGGGGGGTCGGATGGGTTACGCGCTGTTTTTTCCGCGGAAGGTGCGCCGGTACGTGTCCGGGGGCACTCCCACTGCGCCGCTGAAGTGCCGGCGCAGGGTCGTCGCCGTGCCCATGCCGGTGTGCGCGGCGATCCGTTCGACGGCCATGTCGGTGGTCTCGAGGAGTTCCTGGGCGCGCCTGATGCGCTGAGCGTGCAGCCAGCGCAGCGGGGTCAGGCCGGTGCTCTGGTGGAAGGTCCGCGTCAGGTGCCGTGTGCTCATGCCGGCGCGGGCGGCCAGGTCCTGGACGGTCAAAGGCTCGTGCAGCCGGTCGAGGGCCCAGTCCTGCAGGTCGGCGAATCCGTCACCGCTCCGAGCCGGGACGGGCGCGGCGATGTACTGGGCCTGGCCACCGGCACGGTGCGGCGGCACCACCAGGATGCGGGCGAGGGCGTTGGCGACTGCGGTGCCGTGGTCGAGGCGCACCAGGTGGAGGCTGAGGTCCAGGGCGGCGGCCTTGCCTGCGGCGGTGAGGATCTGCCCGTCATGGGTGTAGAGGACGTCGGCGTTGACGCGTACTTGCGGGTAGCGTTCCGCGAGCCGGGCCGCGTGCGACCAGTGTGTGGCCGCCTCGCGCCCGTCCAGCAGACCGGCGGCGGCGAGGACGAACGAGCCGGTGCACAGCGAGGCGATACGGGCGCCGCGCCGGTAGGCGTCACGCAGCGCGTCCAGCAGGTCTTCGGGCGGATCGGCCTCGATGTCGTCGCATGACGGCACGATCACGGTGTCGGCCTGGGCCAGGACGCCGAGCCCGTGCCGGGTGTCGACGCGCAACCAGCCGCCCAGCCGGGCGTCCTGCGGTCCGCAGACGGCGAACTCATACCAGGGATCGGCCAGGTGCGGGCGGTCCATGCCGAAGATCTCCAGGGCGATGGCCGCCTCGAAGAGCATCGCCCCGTCGTACACGGGCATCGCCACCAAAGTCATGTCCGAAAGTGTACGGGCGGTGTCACTTCCGACACTCGTGCGGGCAGCCCGCGGCTCCGAGGATCGGTGCCATGAAGACGAACACATCGCAGCAGACCGTCGCGATCTTCGGCGCCTACGGCCATACGGCCCGCTTCCTCATCGACGAGTTCCACAAGCGCGGCTTCGGTCTCGCGCTCGGAGGCCGCGATCCGGAACGCATGAAGGCCCTGGCCGAGGTTCACCCCTACGCCCGCACCCACCTCGCCACCGTCGACGACCCGGCCTCCCTGGACGCGCTGCTGGCGGGCGCCGCGCTGGTCGTCAACGCCGCGGGCCCGTTCGGCGACACCGCCCCGCCGCTGATCGAGGCGGCCCTGCGCGCCGGCATCCACTACATCGACATCACCGGCGAGCAGCCGGTCACCCGCCGCAGCTTCGAGACCTACCGGGACCGGCTGGCCGGCGGCGGTCTGCTGTTCCTGCCCGCACTGGGCTTCTTCGGGGGGCTGCCGGACCTGCTGGCAACCGCGGCGATGGGTGACTGGGAGGCCGCGGACGACATCTCCGTGGCGTTCGCGCTCGACAGCTGGCACCCGACGGCCGGCACCCGGAAAGCGGGAGCGCGCAGTGCGGGCAAACGGGTGACGGTGAGCGGCGGTCGGCTCGTGCCGTTCGACGACAGCCAGGACACCCCGGCGGACTGGGACTTCCCGGCGCCGGCCGGGACGCAGCCGGTGCGCCCGCTGGGGACGGCCGACCAGATCTCCATCTCGCGGCACCTGAAGGCCTCGGACGTCCGGGCGTTCATGAACGAGGCCCCGCTCGCCGACCTGCGGGACCCGAACACGCCGGCGCCCACCGCCGTGTCCGAGGAC
This sequence comes from Streptomyces sp. NPDC046727, assembly GCF_040645635.1. Taxonomy (NCBI): domain Bacteria; kingdom Bacillati; phylum Actinomycetota; class Actinomycetes; order Kitasatosporales; family Streptomycetaceae; genus Streptomyces; species Streptomyces sp. NPDC046727. Next base: position 62,290 of record NZ_JBEYYR010000042.1, on the reverse strand, counting down.
GGCCGTTCGGCGCAGTCATGGCTGATCGACGTCGTGGTCACGCGTGGAGCCGAGCGCCGCGCCGTGTCCGCGGTCGGTCAGGACATCTACGCGGTGACCGCACCGGTGGTCGCCGAGGCAGCCGACCGGATCCTCGCAGGCCGGACGCTGCCGAACGGCACGGCCTCCGGCATGCGCGCCCCGGGCGAGGTCTTCGACGCCGAGGACTTCCTCTCGTCGGTCGCCGACATCACGTGGTCCAGGCGCTGACCGACTCCTCCCGGCCGCGCATGCCCCAGGTGTCGACGACAGTGCCGTCGGGCCGCCGTGGCGGACTACGGGTCCAGGCAGCCGGAACGCCTGATCGACCGGACCGTCTGCACGCGGCGGATCGACTGACGGGCCGTCGGCCGGTGGCGGAAGCGGTGGTCGGTGCGCGGTGCCGGCACTGCCCGGGCCTGGCGCGGCTTGCGGCACGTCCTTCCACGACTTCGAGTTCCTGCGCGTCTCCGGCCGGCGAGACACGTCCAAGGCGGACGGCCCCCGGCACCGGTGGATCTACGCCAAGAGGTCCGCGTGGGCGGGGACTCCGGCGCCGCGGCCGTCGGTCACGACAGCGAGTTGGCAGTCGTGGCGGCGGCCGGGCTGCCACTGCCCTCCGGCCGGCGGGATCGTGGCCACGTTGGCCGGCGGGTAGGCGAGCCGGCGCGAGCAAGTGATCGGTCCGCCAGGGCCAACCGACCCGTGCGGGCCGCCTAGCCTGATGGTGTGGTGACCCGCCCGTGAACTCCGCACCCAGGAAGCCCGAAGATCTCGTACGAGCCCTCAGAGCCGCCGGGATCAGGGACGAGCGGCTGCTCGAAGCCGTGCGCACGACGCCCCGGGCGGGATTCGTCCCGGCCGAGCAGGTGACCGCCGCCTACCGGGACGTACCCATCTCGATCGGGCAGGGACAGGTCACCACACAGCCGTCGCTGTCCGCGATGATGATCGAGGGCCTCGGCCTGGGCGGGAGCGAGCACGTCCTTGAGGTCGGTACCGGGCTGGGCTTCCAGACCGCGCTGCTGGCCCAGCTGGCCGCCGACGTGGTCAGCATCGAGATGCGGCCGGACATCGCCCGCGAGGCGCGAGCGAACCTTGCACGGCAGGGCGTACGGAACGTGGAACTGCGGGTCGGCGACGGCAGCGGCGGTGTCCCGGACCGTGCCCCGTACGACGCCGTCCTCGTGTCGGCCGCGTTCCCGGAGGTGCCCGCTCCGCTCGCCGCACAGGTGCGGCCCGGCGGCCGCCTGGTGCAACCGATCGGGCCGGGCGGGCACGAGGAGGTGGTGTGCTTCGAGCACACCGCCTCGGGGCTGCGGCGATCGCGGGTTCTCACCCTGGCTTGCTTCGTCCGGTTGCAGGGACGGTACGGCTTCCCGCCGGACGATGCGGAGTTTGCCTGAGGAACGGCACGGGGCCCGGTGCCGCAGGCGGCCGGCGCCTTGTCCTGAACGGACTCCCGCTGCTGGGCCGCCGGCGCCGGACAGGAGATGATTTGCGCCAAAGCGCGTCCGAAAGGCCGGGCAGAAGTGTTCAAGGGGCCGGACGACCTGCTTAGGTTGAGCGGTCCGAAACGGGGATACGCCCCAGTCGTTCCGGCCGGTGAGAACAGCGAACGGGGTGACACAGCAGGTGAGGAGAACGGGCGAGTACGCCGCGCTGCAGCGCCGGTGTTCGGCGATTCTGCGTGATCTCGGGGTGGAGCCGTCGCTCTCCCTGGACGCACTGTGCAAGCGGGTGGAGGAGCTCAGAGGGCGCCCGCTGGTGCTGAGAGAGCTGCCCGAGCAGGCCGCGGACACCGGGGCCTGCGGGCTCTGGCTGGGCACCGACAACGCCGACTACGTCTTCTACGAGCCCCGCACCGCGCCGCTGCACCAGGAGCACATCATCCTGCACGAGATCGGGCATGTGCTGTGCGACCACCACCGGAGCTTCACGGGCGACGACCAGCCGACCGACCTCCTGCACGACATGCAGCCCCATCTCGTCAGGCGGCTGATGGCCAGGACCAGCTACACGACCACCGAGGAACAAGAAGCCGAGATGATCGCCAGCCTGATCCAGAGCGCCGGGAAGACCGGCCGGGTGGCCGGACCCCTGGGGCGCCTCGGCGCGTTCCTGGGCGTGACGGACGACGCCGGTGAGTGAGCTGGCGGCCCGGGTCGGACTGGGCAGCGTCTTCGCCCTGTGGTTCGCCCTGGTCTGGCGGGCCCGGCCCGCACTGCGTCATCCCCACCAGCGGGGGCTGTGGGTCACCGTCCTGGCCGCGACCATCGCCATCACTCTCTTCCAGCCAAAGATCGTGGCCGGGCTCACGTCCGTCGGCATCGACGTGCACACGGTGTCCCTCGGCCGCAATCTGATCGGCGTCCTCAGCGCGGGACTGGTCCTGCTCTTCGTGGTCGACTCGCGCCGCTCCCCGCATCTGAGCCGTTCGGTCGCGGTGGGGATGACGGCGGCCGTGGCCGCGTTGCTCGTCCTGGACCTGGTACAGGGCGATCCGTCGCGCTCGGGGGCGGCCGCCGTCCAGGGGCCCGCGTCCGCCGCGTCCGCGTACTGGCTGATCCTGATCGCCGCCCATGTCATCGGTGACGCCGTCGCCCTCGTGGTCTGCTGGCAGTACAGCCTGCGGACGACGGAACGCGATCTCGTATGGTCACTGCGGCTGTTCGCGGGGGGCAGCGTCCTCGCCCTCGTCTTCTGGTGCGGCTACCTCTGCCACCTCTACGGCCTCACCCCGGGCCTGCTCCCCTACCTGTCCGTGATCATGGGTGTGCACGGATTCCTGCGGGCGGCCTCCCTGCTGGTGCCCACCGCGACCGCCGTGGCCCGGTCGGCCGGCGCGCTGCGGACCACCTGGCGGCTGTGGCCGCTGTGGCGGGACCTGGTGACGGCGGTGCCCCATGTGGCCCTCGCCCGGCCCCGGCGGACCCGGCTCCAGGAGGTGCTGCTGCCGCGGTACCCGCCTGTGCTGCAGGCGCACCGGACGACCATCGAGACGTACGACGCGCTGCTGACGCTCCAGCAGTACGTACAGCCGGACGCCTACGAGAAGGCGCGCGTGCACGCCCGGCGGGCCGGGGTGCGGGACGATCGTCTCGCGTCCGCCGCACTCGCCGGCGCCGTCGGCCAGGCCCGGCGGGCCGTCCTCGTCGGTGTGCCGCCGTCGTCCGTCGCGCATCCGCTGCCCGGTGTGGTGCACGGCAGTGCCGAGACGCTGCTGGGGATCGCCCGGATGTGGTCCTCCATGACCGACGCGATCCCCTGCCACGACCGGACCGCCGCGGCCGAGCAGCGCTGAGCCGCCGCCGGACCCGACGGCCTCACCGGCTCACGCTGCGACGGTGAGCCGGCCGGCCCGACGGTGCCTCACCGGCTCACCGGGAAGGGCCGGTGCCCTCGCCGTCCCGGGGCGTGATGCGGTAGTCGAACGCGAGCGTCCCGGGGTCGAGGGCCGTGGCCCCGCCGTCCACGGTGAGCACGGCTCCGTTGACGTACGACGCCGCCGGGGACAGCAGCCAGCCGATCGCCTCCGCGACCTCGCGCGGCTCACCCGGACGCCCCTGGGGCAGCAGCCGGGTCGCCTCCTCGTAGCCGGCCTCCCGGTCGCCGCCGGGCAGGTCCGCCTCCACGGCGAAGCGCGCCATGCGCCGGTCGGCCATCTCGGTCCGTACCCAGCCGGGAGCCACGATGTTGGCGCGCACCCCCTGGCGTCCGTAGTCGACGGCGACGGAACGGCACAGCTGGAGCAGGGCCGCCTTGGAGGTGGCATACGGGGCGTTGCTGGTGCCGTTGCGCAGGGCGGACACCGAGGCGACGGCGACGACCGAGCCCCTGGACTCCAGCAGGTGCGGGATCGCGGCGCGCATCAGGAGCAGCGGACCGGTCAGGTTGGTGCGCATCACCTCGTCCCAGTCCTGCAGCGACATGTCACCGACGGCGCCGCCGCGCCCGATGCCGGCGTTCAGCACCAGTCCGTCGAGGCGTCCGTACGCGTCCAGGGCCGCCTGGACGAGGCCCTCGGCGGCCTCGGGGTCCCCGACGTCGGAGGGGTGCGCCAGCGCCCCCGTCTCCTCCGCGAGGCGCTGCAGCGGTTCGGTGCGCCGGCCGGAGACGACCACCTGGTGGCCCGCCTCGCTGAGCAGCCTGGCCGTGGCCTGGCCGATGCCCGAGCCTCCACCGGTCACGACGACAACGCGCTTGTCCTCCACTGCAGTTCAGGCCCCTTCACCCATACCGAGATCGAATCGAGATCGCCGAGATCACTGAGATCGTCAAGCGCCTCCGAGCTTAGGACCCGCTGATCCACCGGAGACGACTTCCGGCCAGCGTCCGAGCGGCGAACCCCCCGGCGGGCGACGTGCCCGGGCGGGCGTTCCGCGCCGACCTGAGGACGTTCAGGATTCCCGACGACCTTTATGGTCAAGAGGATTTCCGGTCTCTTTCGCACGGCCACGTAGATCGTTGCTCGTTGACAAAGAGGGCATGTACAACGAAGCATGGCTGCGCACGTCGGCGGCACCTCATCGAATTCCGGGCAGCACACGCGACCCGTCATCAAGGCAGGGACCGGTGACCACGAACCAATTGTTCGCGCTCTTTTCCGACCTCTCCCTCATACTCGTCCTCGCGCACCTGCTGGGCCTTGCGGCGCGCAGATTTTCCCAGCCCGCAGTCATCGGCGAGGTACTCGCGGGCATCCTACTCGGCCCCACTTTCCTGGGCCACACAGTCTCGGACTTTCTGTTTCCCACCGACATCCGGCCGATGCTCACCGCTCTCGCCGATGTAGGCATGGCCGTCTTCATGTTCATCGTGGGTCTGGAACTCGACCGGAAAATCCTGCGCGGCACCGGAAGACTGGCGGCCACCGTTTCGGTGTCGTCCATTGTGCTGCCGTTCGGACTCGGCGCCCTGCTCGCCCTCCTGCTGGTCGAGGACAACGCCCCGGATCACCGGCTGGGATTCGTGCTCTTCATGGGTACGGCGATGTCGGTGACCGCTTTTCCGGTGCTGGCCCGCATTCTCACGGACCGGAAGATGCAGCACACCCCGGTCGGCGGGCTGGCACTGGCCTGCGCCGCGATCGGTGACGTGATCGCCTGGTGCATGCTCGCCGCCGTGGTCGCGCTGTCCGGCGGAGGCGGCGCCGACCAGTGGCTCCTCCTGCTGCTCGTGCCGTACGCCGCCGTGATGCTGTGGGTGGTACGGCCGTTGCTGCGGAGGCTGGTCGCCGCGGGCGGCGGCCGGCTGAGCCCCGCGCTGCTGACGACCGTCCTCGCCGGGATCCTGCTGTCGGGCGCGATCACCGAGAGGATCGGCCTCCACTTCATCTTCGGGGCCTTCTTCTTCGGGGTGGTGATGCCGAAGGAATCCACCGAGCGGCTCCGCGTGGACATCACCGACCGGATCGGGCATGTGAGCAGCCGTCTGCTGCTGCCGGTCTTCTTCATCATCGTGGGCCTGAAAGTCGACCTGTCGGACCTCGGGCGGTCCGGATGGCTGGACTTCGCCCTCATTCTGTTCGTGGCGGTCAGCGGCAAGTTCCTCGGCGCGTTCCTGAGCGCCCGGGCGCACGGCGTCACGGCGCGCCAGTCGGCGGTCCTCGCCACGCTCATGAACACCAGGGGTCTCACCGAGCTGATCATCCTGACCGCCGGTCTGCAACTCGGCGTCCTCAACGAGCGGTTGTACTCCCTGATGGTCGCGATGGCGGTCGTGACCACGGCCATGGCGGGACCGCTCCTCACCGCCTTCCACCCGCACCCCTTCGCCGATCACGACCTCGTCCCGCAGCGCCGCGACGCCCAGCCACCGGCCGCCAAGCGCTGACGGGACCCCGGGGCGGGCGGCCGGCACCTCCGGGCAGATGCCGTCAGTCGGGCCACTCGGGCTTCGCGATCCTCGCCCACAGCGGTGCCAGCAGTTCGTCGGCGCGCTCCCGGCCCGCCTCGGAGCCGAGATCCGGGATGCCCCGGTCGGGCAGTACCTCCAGCGGTGAGCCGTCGGCGCCCACACAGCGGTCGTGGTAGAGCACCAGCGCGTGCTCGCCCCGATTGCGCCGGGACTCCCAGATCAGCCCCATCGCATCGGACGCCTGCGCCCGGATCTCGCTCGACCAGCGCCGCGCCCGCGCGTAGTTGCTCTCGTCCTCCAGAAGCGTGGCGTCCTGGCACACGGCGGCCAGGTCCGTGCCGCTGACCAGGGAGACCAGGGTGAGCTCCGACCGGGTGCGCAGACAGCTCAGCGACCGCTGCCACACCGCGCGGTAGGGGATCGTCCGGTCGCCCGCCGGCGACTCGTAGGGCCGGGAGCGCAGCACGCTCTCCGCGAGCGCCGTCAGCGCGGACTCCGCCAGATACAGGGAGTGGTACTGGTCCAGCACCGTGCCGTCGAACCGGCCCCCGTCGAAGTGGATGTCCGCGAGTCTCGGGTTGAACTCGTCCGGCGCGTACCGGGACAGGTGCACCCGCCACAGCTCCGTACCGGCCGGGATCACCCGGCGGTTCGGGCGCAGCTTCAGGTCGATCATGGGGAAGAAGCCGCCGTCCATCACTCCCCCTCCGCCAGTTCACGGGCCGCGCCGACCAGCCGCTGGTCGGGGAGCCGGCCGAGCAGCGCCGCGGGGGCGCCGCCCAGCCAGGTGTTGCCGCTGAACCACCAGGCCGCGGCGCCCCACGGATCGATGTCCGCGAGCAGCAACCGGTTCACCTCCAGGACGACTCCGTGCGGGGTGCCGCCGGCCGGGGCGAACTGGAACTCCGGGTACCGGTCGCCGTCCCGGGGATCGCGCAGTCTGATCAGTTCCGGGGGCGGTGCCCCGCCGCAGCGGAGCCGCGCCTCGTCGGCCGACAGGGCGGGCTCGCTCAGCAGCCGGTCCTGCTCGGGGTCACCGCCGTACGCCGGTTCACGCACCGGGGACGGCAGCCGGAACCAGGCCGTCAGCTCCTGCGCGCCGGCCACGGTCCCCGGTCCGGGCAGCATCAGGGTCCCCCGTGAGGATTCCAGTTCCTGGCGGACCGGATGCTCGTGCGGCAGTGACAGCAGCGCCAGGCGGACGCCCTGGAGTGCCCTGCGGACCGCCCGGTCGTCGTCCGGCGCGACCTCGGCGAGGGCCGTCAGCCTGGTCAGCAACAGCGTGTACTGGGTGTCGTCCAACGCCTGGCGGATGGTGTCCCGGTGCTCGCCGATCAGGGCGAGCAGCCGCTCCGCCGCCCCCGCGCCCTCCTCGTTCACGCCGTCCTCCCTTCCGTGCTCGTCGTGTTCCTGGTTCCGGTGTCCTCAGCGTTCAGCGCGATCCGCTCCCTGCCGGGGCGCGGCGACTCGCCACGGAGTGAACCCGGGTTCTCCCGGCCGGGGTCGAGCATCCACGGCTGCGCGGCCCGCGGCGCGTCGACGGAACGGAGCCCGTCGCCGTTGGGGCAGTGCTGCAGCACCGCCATGAGCAGCACCGACGAACCGTCCCGGGCCGGCCACCGGGAGCCGCCGGCTTCTCCGGGCGCCAGCAGTGTCCTCCCCCTCGGGCGCCTTCGTCGGCAGCCGACTCACCCACCGCACCCTCGTCCGCGTCGGTCTCAGCCGAAGCGACTTCCCCCACGCCCCCGCTGGATCCGCTCCCACCACCGCTGCCCTCAACGGCCCCCACCTCACAGCGCACCCCACCCCGCCACACTGAGCCCCGGCGCGTCCTCCAGCGCGGCTCCCCTCCGCGCCACCGCCCCCAAGGGCCCCTCCCCCCGAGCCGCCACCCCATCGCTCCCCCTCCACCGGCATGGCCACCCCCTGCACCACCCGAAGTCGCTCCCACCCGTGCCGCCTCCCCTCAGCGGCACACCACCCCCAAGGACGCCGGGAAAACCCCAGCCACGACCGCGCCCCCACACCCACCCCCGAACGCCACCGCCCCGGAGCCACTGCCACTATGCCGACCCCCAAGCACATACCTCGACAAGATCCCGCCCCCGAACCCCTCATCGCCCGGAATCCGCCCGGAACGCGCCCAGTTCGGTGCGCAGTTCGCGCCGCATCCGCCGTAGCCGGGCCCACAGTTCGTCGATGCTCTCCCGCACGGCGGCCGGCGAGTCCCCGGCGCGCGGGCCTCCGTCGTCCAGGCGTCGCACCATGCCGTAGACCGCCCCGAGGTCGTGGCTGAGCCCGGCCGCGAGGTCGAGCACCCGCTCCGGCATCCGCATCTGGGCCTCCGCGTACACATCCCGGTACTGGTCACGGGCCTCCGTGAGCCGCTGCCGTACGGTCCGCAGCTCCTCGTCGCGGCCCAGCGCGTGCACCTGGTCGGTGAGCGCGGCCAGATACTGCCGGGCGGAGCTGTTCAGGGCGACGTAGCACGCGCGCAGCTCCTGGGCGTGCCGGCGCCGCTCCCGGACCGCCTCGGCGCGCTCCTGCTCGCGTCGGCGGCCGCGGTCGGCCGCGCGCTGGGTCAGCAGCGCGGACAGCAGCGTCCCGACGACTCCCACGACCGCGACCACGGGCGCGGTCACTTCCCCGAGGTCCACCCCGCCTCCATCGCCGTAGTTCCGTCACCTGTCAGGGAAACAGCGGATCCCGGGCCTGGTGAACGGCCGGCCCGGACGTCGCCCGGTGTTCGCCCTGCCCGCGGCCGGGTCCGGTGGTCGGCGCCGGTCCGGTGGGCGGAACTCGGTCGATTTCCGGATGTGGCACGGGAGTTGACGGCAAGGGGCATCCGGCCGAGGCGCGCCGGGGCCATCATGAGGCCACGGGCCGGGGTCAGAGCGGCGGACGGCGGGACGGGGGCAGGAGTGGGCGGCGAGGAGAGCGGGGGCGTCCGGGGACTGCGGGTCTGGGCCGCCGACGCCAGCGGGCGGGCACGCGAGTTGCTCGACCGGCTGCACGACGGATCGGTGGCCCCGACGGAGTTCGACGGTCCGGTGGCCGAACTGACCGCGCTGCGCGATCTGTTGGACCACGACCGGGAGCTGCTCGCCGTGGTCACCCTACGGCTCGGCGCCTTGCTGGCCATGCGCTGGTCCGCCGGTCTCGGTACGCCGGAGGACCGGGAGCGGGGCCGGCGGCTGCTGGACGAGGTACGGGATCCGGGGACGGCCGCCGGGGAGGCGGCGACGGAGGAGGACCGCAGGCATGCGGCGCTGTTCCTGCTGTCCCTGTCGGCGCCCGTGACGCAGGGCGGCACGGCAGGGCCCACCCCGGACTTCTGGTCCGTCCTCGACCAGTCCCTGCGGGCGGGCCCCGGCGCCGGGGAGGCCGCCGTGGCGCGGGTGATGTCGCTGACCGGGGAGGCCGAGGGGCTGGCGCTGCCCCCGGAAGTGCGGGAGGCGCTGACGCGGACGCGCGATGTGCTGGCCCACGTGTCGCACGCCGGCTTCGACGAGCCGGAGACGCTGCTGGGGATGCTGCCGGCGGGATTCCCGTTCACGGACCAGCTGCGCATGCTGCTGAACGTGATGACGGAGGCCCCCGACACCGACCCCCCGGCGCCCCCGCGCGACGAGCCGACCGCCGCCGGAACCGGCACCACCGCCGGATCCGGCACCGACGCCGGTGCCCCCTTCGACAACGCCATGCTGACCGCGCTGGCCGGCGGTTCGGAGGCGCTGCGCAGCGGCGACCCGGAAGCCGTCAACCACATTCTCCGGCGACTGGGCGCGGAACTGGACCGGCTGCCGGACGACCACGCGCAGGCGCCCGAGGTCAGAAACCTGATGCGGCTCGTGCTCCAGATGGGCCCGGCGCTCGGCGGCAGCCAACAGGACGGTTCCGTCGCCCGCGACCACTTGGGGCCGATGGAGGAGGACTTCGCCCGGCTGGCCGCCGCCGATCCCGCGGCGGCCGGACTCCCTCTCGCGTCGCGGGCGCTGACGCTGGCCGTCGAGGCGCGCAGGGCGGAGGAGACGGAGTCCGGGCCGGAACTCGCGCGGACGGTGGCCGAACTGGAGTCGCTGGAGCGGTCCACTCCCGCCGACCACCCGGCCCGCGCGGTGGTGCTGGGCGGGCTCGGCGTCGCGCTCGTCGCGCTCGGCCGGCACACCGGCGACCAGGAGACGCTCCTGCGGGGGCTCGCCCATCAGGAAGCGCTCGTGAACGGCTCGTCCGCCGGGCAGCCCTACATCCCGGAGGCCCTGCTGACGTCGCTCAAGGACAGTATGCGAGCCGCCCGGGCGGTCCTCGGACAGGACCCCGACCAGCTCCCGGCCCACACGCCCGCGCCGCCGGACGCGGCCGGAGACGCCCTGTCCCTCTCCGGGACGACGGCCACCCTGCGGTACTCCGCCACGCGGGATCCGGCCGACCTGGACGCCGCCATCGGCGAGCTGGAGCGGTTCCGCGAGCGGGTCCGGCAGGGGCTTTCGCCCCAGCTCGCGGCCGACGGACTGTGGCTGCTGGCGGAGAACTACCGGGCGCGCCTGGCCCGCACCGACGACCCGGCCGACCGGGACGCGGCCACGGACGCGGCGATGGAGTCCCTGCAGGCGCTCGCCGCGGACGTCGTCCTGCAGACCGGCCCCGACCACGGGCTGCTGACCGCCCGGTTCGGCGCGGACCGCGGGGTACGGGCCGCTGTCCGGGCGGCGTCCCAGGGCCGGGTGGAGGAGGCCGTGGCCGCGCTCGAACTCGGCCGCGCGCTGGTGCTGCAGGCCGCGTCCACCTCACGGGCCGTACCCGAACTGCTGGAGGAGCGCGGGCACCACGAGCTGGCGCGGGCCTGGCGCGCTTCGGGCACCGCACAGGCCGCCGCGCAGCCCGGCACCCTGCCCCGCGAACTGCCCAGTTCCCTGCGCCGCCGCGCCCTGGAGGCGCTCGGCCACCGGGACCCGGACGGTGTGCTGTTCCGTACGCCCACGGTGGCGGAGCTGCGGGCAGGGGTCGCGGAGGGTGACGCCGACGCCCTGCTCTACCTGCTGGCCGGCGATGACGGCACGCCCGGCATGGCGATCATGGTGGGCCCGGACACCGGCACCGGCGTGCAGGCGCTGCCGCTGCTGTCCGGCGAGCACAGCGGCCCCCTGGAGCGCTACCTGGACGCGGCCACGGAGCGCCGGCACCGTCCCGGCCCGGCCGCCGAGGAGACTTGGCGGGAGGCGCTGTCGGAGCTGTGCGACTGGGCGACCGACGCGGTCATCGTGCCGGTCATGACGGGTGTCGCGGAGCGGCTCGCCGCCAACGAGAACCGCCGCCGGGACCGTCCCGGCCCGCCGCGCATCGTGCTGGTGCCGTGCGGCCGGCTCGGCATCGTCCCCTGGCACGCGGCCCGCCTGCCGGCCGAAGCGCCCCACGACTACGTCTGCCAGATCATGGTGATCAGCTACGCCGCGTCCGGCCGCCAGTTCCTGGACGCGGTACGGCGCACCCGGCGGGCCCCCGCCGCCGACCCGGTCCTGGTCTCGGACCCCCTGGTGACCCTGCCGCACGCGGAACGCGAGGTGACGTCCCTGTACCGGGCCTGCTACCCGACGGCGCGGCTCTACGGCGACATGTTCGACCCGCCCGCCCTGCCGAGGGCACCGGGCACCCCGGACGACCTCCTCGACGTACTCGACGGCACCCCGTCCCTGCTCCATCTGGCCTGCCACGCCTCGGCCGGCACCGACCCGACGGCATCGGCCCTGATGCTGGCGCGGCCCGACGACCCGCCGGACCCCGACAGCCCTGCGGACCCCGACAGCCCTCCGGATCGCGGCACGCTGACCGTGTCCCGGCTCCTCTCCCGGCCGCGACCCGAACGGGACGCCTCCGACGGGCCGTTGGTCGTGCTCAGTGCCTGCGAGACGGACCTGACCACCCGTGACCACGACGAGGCGCTCACGCTGACGACCGCGTTCCTGGCGGGCGGCGCACGCGACGTGGTCGGGTCGCGCTGGGCCACCCGGGACTCCGACGCGGCCCTGATGATGGCCGTCTTCCACCACTACCTGTCCGTCGAGGGCCGCGGCCCGGCGGACGCCCTCCGGGCCGCCCAGATGTGGATGCTCGACCCGCACCGCCGCAACCCGGGCTCCCTCACCGGCGACCTCCTCGCCGAACTGGACGGAAACCACCGGCTGGAGCACCCGGCGGCCTGGGCCGCCTTCATCCACCAGGGCCATCCCGGCCTGTGACCGCGCCCGGCGGCCCCGGAAACCCGGTGGAGGACTCCGCTGGCCTGTGCCTAAGGTCGCGGAATGAGTACACGGACCTTCCGCATCACCGTCCGCGGCGCCTTCGAGGACCTCACCGACGCGCAGCGCGCCGCCCTGCTGGCCGACGCCGCCGAACACGACGTCCTGCGCGCCGCCTTCACCCCCGGGGGGAGCCTCACCTACGACATCGCGGCCCGGCCGGCCTTCACCTTCCGCTTCTCCGCCACGGGAGAGGAAGAGGAGGACATCCTGGAGGCGACCGAGCAGGCCGAGGAGGCGGCGAAGGCGTGGCTGACCGAGCGCGGCTACGGCTTCAAGCGCCTCCGGACCACCGCCGAGGACCTCTCCCGGGCCCCCCTCGGCAAGCGCCGGCGCCGCACCGCCCGCACCAGCGGCACCTGAATCCACCCCATAAACTTGAGTAGTCAAGGATATGGCAAGGGAATGAGCAGGGGAACGAGCAAGGGGATGGCCAAGGGACTGGAGAGGGGCGGCCCGTGAGTGAGGCCCTGGACGCGGCGCTGCGGCTGGTACGGGCCGAGACGGCGCTCGTACGGCGCTTCGACGCCCGGCTGAGCGGGCTGCACGGCGTCAGCCTCGCCGACTTCACCCTGCTGCTCCGGCTGGGGCAGGCGCCCGGCGGCCGGATGCGCCGGGTCGATCTCGCCGAGGCGCTGGGGCTGACCGCCTCCGGCGTCACGCGCGGGCTCGCCCCGCTGGAGCGGATCGGGCTGGTGACGCGGGAGCCGGACGCCCGGGACGCGCGCGTGGCGTACGCGGCGCTGACCGCGACGGGCCGGCGGCGGCTGACGGAGATGCTGGCCACGGCGGAGGAGACCGCCGCCGAGGTCTTCGCCGGCCCGGCGTGGCCGGCGGCGGACCTGGCCCGTCTCGCGGACCTGCTGTCCCGCCTGGGCGGCACGGGCCTGACGGGACGCTGAGCCCGCCCCCGCCGCACCTCCTCGCCTCAACTGCTCGTGGCACAGGTCACCTTGAGTTGTGGCCTGATTGTGCGCGACCCGTGCGCAGGGGGTGGCATGCTCATGGCTCGTCAACGAGTTACCCGCCGGTTCTACCCGTGAGTAGAACCGGTGCCGGTACCTCTCTGCCACCCCCCACTTCACACAGGACCCACCTTGCGCAGACGCATGAGGCACAGGCGTGCCCTGCTGCCCGCCTTCGCCGTGACCACTCTGTTCCTCGCCGCGGCCTGCTCCTCGCCCGCGCCGCAGACGGCCCACCGGCCGACCGCCGGCCAGGAACAGCGGATCCGGGCCGCCGAAGACACCGCCGACGGCCCGGACCACTCGCTCACCGTCGCCGCCGCCGCGCCCACGGCCACCGCGACCGCCACGGCGAGCCCGGGCCGCCCCGGGCAGCGGGCACACAAGACCACGCTCGCCGTCAGCTCGTACGACAGCCGCACCCGGCACGCCGTCATCTCCGACAAGCCGAAGAAGAAGGCGAGTTCACCCGGCTCTCCCGCTCCCTCCGCCGACGCCTCCACCGGCACCCCCGCCGCACCGCACCGGACCGCCGTGGGCGACGTGATCGCCAGCGCGCCCGCGCCGGGCGCACCGCACGGACTGCTCGCCAAGGTCACCAAGGTGATCGGCGAGACGGACGGCGGCACCGAGGTGCAGACCGAACCGGCCACGCTCAACGCGCTGCTGGGCGACGACACGGCGAAGGGCGACGTGCCGGTCGACCCCTCGTCCTTCTCCGTCGACAAACTGCTGCCCGATGTGCGGGTGTCCTGGTCGAAGAAGGGTGACGTGCACGCCGGCCCCAAGGGCGCGACGGTGCCGCTCGGCAGCCTCCGGCTCGACGTCAGCGCCGAGGTGCCCGCCGCCAAGGACGCCCCCGCGTCGGCCGGCGCCTCCGTGCACGGCTTCGTCCAGGTCGCCCCGCAGGTCGACTTCGCCTACGGCGGCGCCGGGACCGACGCGCCGCCCGGCTCGGCGTACCTCGGCGTGTCCGGTGACTGGACCTCCGGCTGGGCGGTCAAGGGGCAGGCCGCGGCGTCCACCGGCAGCACCCCGCTGCGGATCCCGTTCGCCAAGCTGCACGCCGATCCCGTCCTCCAGGTGGGCCCGGTCCCCGTCGTCGTCAACCTCGATCTGACCTGCTACTTCCAGATCAGTGCCGACGGCCGGGTCACCGTCGACGTCGAGCAGAGCCTGAAGGGCGACTTCAAGGCGGGCGGCACCTTCGGCCCGGCCAAGGGGTGGACGCCGGTCAGCTCCTCGGACATGACCAGCACCCCCGTACGCGCCTCCGTCAGCACCGCCGGCAGCGTGAAGACGGCACTCGGCGCCGAGGCCACGGTCGGCCTCTACGGCACCGTCGGCGTCACCGCCGACCTGGCCCCGTACCTGCGCGGCGAGGCCGCCGGCACGCTCACCGCCGCCTCCGACGGCAGCGAGCCGAAGGCGGACGGCACCTGGGCCGTCTACGGCGGCGTCGACCTGTCCGGCACCCTGCGGCTCCAGCTGTCGATCTTCGGCACCCCGATCGTCCAGCGGAGCATTCCCCTGGGCGCCCTGCACCGCGAGTGGAAACTGGCGGGCGGTTCGCTCTCCTCGTAGGCACCCGGCCCCGGCGCGGTGCCCTGCGCCCGAGCGGGTGTCAGGCCGCGCCGCCCGGTATCCACCCCTGGCCGCGCAGCACGGCGGACACGTCCGGTGCCCGGTAGTGCTCCCCCTTGAGAACCTTGCCGTCGGCCCGGCGGGCGACCTGCCCGTCCGGGCCGATCTTGCTCATGTTGGCGCGGTGGATCTCGGCGATCACCTCGTCCAGGTCGATGCCGTGCACCAGGGCGGTGCCGTAGGCCACGTACACCACGTCGGCCAGCTCGTGCGCGAGCCGGTCCAGCGGACCCTCCACCGCGACCTCGGCGACCTCCGCGGCCTCCTCGGCGAGCAGTTCCCCCCGGTGGGCGGCCAGTCCGGGGTCCACCTCCGTCGGCGTACTGCGGGCGTCGAGGCCGAAGGCGTGGTGGAACTCACGGACGAGGCGGGCGGGCGAAGTGGTCATACGGCGACTCTAACGGCCGCCACTGACAACGCCCGCCGCCCGCGGCCGGCCCCCGAAGTGACCCGGCCCTGGTCACCGCCGCGCCTCCCCTGGCAGGATCGCCGCATGTCCAAGGTGTTTCCCCGGCTCGGCAGGCGCGGCGCGCTGCGGGGCGCGGCCGTCGGTGTCGTGGCCCTCGGGCTGCTGTTGTGGTGGCTGCTGCCCCTGGGCGAGAAGCCGCCGAGCGGGACGATCGTGTTCAGCACCGGTACACCCCGCGGGGTCTATCAGGAGTACGGCGAGCGGCTGCGCACCGAGCTGGGCAGGGACATGCCGGGCCTGAAGGTGAAGCTGCTCAACAGCGCCGGTTCGCAGGAGAACGTCCAGCGGGTGGCGACCGGGCAGGCCGACTTCACCATCGCGGCGGCCGACGCGGTGGCGACGTACGAGCTGCGGCACGGCAGCGGCGCCGGGCGGCTGCGCGGGGTGGCCCGGCTCTACGACGACTATGTGCATCTCATCGTGCCCCGCGACTCGGACGTCAGGAGCGTCGCGGACCTGCGGCACAAGCGGGTGGCGATCGGACTGCCCAATTCCGGTGTGCGGCTGATCGCCGACCGGGTGCTGCGGGCCGCCGGTGTCGACCCGCGCAAGGACATCACGGCGGTCGGGGACGGCATAGACATCGGGCCCGCGCGGCTGCAGCAGGGGAAGATCGACGCCTTCTTCTGGTCCGGCGGCCTGCCCACGAAGGGGCTCGTCACGCTGGCCAAGAAGGGCGCCTTCCGGTTCGTGCCGATCGACGACAGCGTCCTCGCCGATCTGCACGCCGAGGGCGAGGGCGCGCGTTACTACCGGGCCGCCAACATCCCCGAGTCGGCCTACCCGAACGTCCAGCAGGGTACGCAGGTGCCGACGATCGCCGTGTCCAACCTGCTGATGACCCGTGCGGACATGGATCCCCGGCTGACCGAGTGGGTGACCCGCACCGTCATCAAGAGCCGGGACGGCATCGGCGCCCACGTCCACTCCGCCCAGCTGGTCGACCTGCGCACCGCCATCTACACCGACCCCCTGCCCCTGCAGGAGGGCGCCCGGCGCTACTACCGGTCGATGAAGCCCTGAGAGGCTTCGACCGCCGCCTGTTCGCCCGTCTCCGCGTGCCGTGGCACCGTCACCGTCACCCGCAGCCCCCGTGGCTCGTGGTGGGCGTAGTCGATCGAGCCGCCGCCCGACGCGAGCAGGGCGCGGGTGATGGACAGGCCCAGGCCCGAGCCCTTCACGTTCTGGTGCCGGCCGCTGCGCCAGAAGCGGTCGCCCACGCGCGCGAGTTCGTCGTCGGTGAGGCCGGGTCCGGTGTCCGTGACCACGACCGTGGTCGTGTCGCCGTCGGCGCTGACGCCGACCTCGACCGTGCCGCCCTCGGGGGTGAACTTCACGGCGTTGTCGATCACCGCGTCCAGCGCGCTGGACAGGGCGATCGGGTCGGCCCAGGCGGTGGTGGGCGGGCAGTCGCCGGTCAGCCGGACGCCCTTGGCCTCGGCGGCCGGTGCCCAGCTGGCCACCCGTTCCCCGGCCAGCGCGCCGATGTCGGTGAGCCGGAGTTCGGCCTCGGCGTGCTCGGCCAGCGCCAGGTCGAGCAGGTCGTCCAGAACCTGCGCGAGGCGCTTGCCCTCGGTGCGGACCGAGGCGATCTCCTCGTTGCCCTCCGGGAGTTCGAGGGCGAGCAGCTCGATGCGCAGCAGCAGCGCCGCGAGCGGGTTGCGCAGCTGGTGCGAGGCGTCGGCGACGAAGGCGCGCTGCTGCTCCAGCACGTCCTCGACGTTGTCCGCCATCTCGTTGAACGAGCGGGCCAGCCGTCTGAGTTCCGGCGGTCCGCCGGCGACCGCGACCCGGGACTTCAGGCGCCCGGTGGCGATGTCGTGGGTGGTGGCGTCCAGGACCCGTACCGGCCTGAGTACCCAGCCGGTCAGCCGCAGCGCCGCGCCGACGGCGAGCAGCATGGCCGCGATCTCGCCGGCCCCGATGAACAGCCAGCCGCGCAGGATCCGGGAACGCAGCTGTCCGGTGGGCGAGTCGGTGACCACGACCGCGACGACGTCCCCGTCCCGGATCACCGGTGAGGCGACGATGAGCCGGCCGCGCTGCCAGGGCCACACCTGCCGGGGGTCATGGCTGCGCCGGCTGAGCAGCGCCTCGTCGAACGCCCGGCGGACCTCCCCGGTCGGCGGTACGAACCAGTCGTCGGGCGCATTGGCCATGGCGGAGCCGTTGCGGTAGAAGACCCCGGCGCGGATGTCGTAGACGCCGTAGTAGCTCTGCAGTTCGCTGCGCAGGGTCTCCCAGCGCTCGTCGGTGGTGGTGCGGCGGGATCCGCCGGGCCTGTCGGTGACGAACTGGGCGAGCGCCGCGAACCGTGCCGTGTCGTCGATGCGGTCGACGACGACCTTCTGCTGCTGCGCGGCGGCCAGGCTGACGGCGAGCGGGACCCCGAGGGCGAGCAGGACGGCCGCCATCAGGACGATGAGCAGCGGCAGGAGGCGTGTGCGCACCCGTCCCCGCTAGGCGGCCGGGGCGACGAGCCGGTAGCCGACGCCGCGTACGGTCTCGATCAGCGCGGGCATGCGCAGCTTGGCGCGCAGGGAGGCGACGTGCACCTCCAGGGTGCGACCGGTCCCCTCCCAGCTGGTGCGCCAGACCTCGCTGATGATCTGCTCGCGCCGGAAGACCACGCCGGGCCGCTGGGCGAGCAGGGCGAGCAGGTCGAACTCCTTGCGGGTCAGCTGGATCACCGAGCCGTCCACGCTGACCTGACGCGTGGGCAGTTCGATGCGGACGGGGCCGAGGAGCAGGGCGCTCTCGCCGCCGGTCGCGGGGTCCTCGTGGGCGGTGCGCCGGCTGACGGCGTGGATCCGGGCGAGCAGTTCCCCGGTGTCGTACGGCTTGACGACGTAGTCGTCGGCGCCGAGGTTGAGCCCGTGGATGCGGGAGCGGACGTCGGAGCGCGCGGTCACCATGATCACCGGGATGCTGGTGCGCTTGCGGATCTTGCCGCAGACCTCGTAGCCGTCCTGGTCGGGCAGGCCGAGGTCGAGCAGGACGACACCGAAACCGGCGCCCTCCGGGACGAGCGCCTGGAGGGCTTCCTCGCCGCTGCGCGCGTGCGTGACGTGGAAGCCATGCCGCGCGAGGACGGCCGACAGGGCCGCGGCGACGTGGTTGTCGTCCTCGACGAGGAGCAGTCTCATCCCGGCCCCCTCCGGTTCAGCGGTCGTACGGTCTCGGTTTGCGTCGGTCTTGTAGATCACAGACACGCGCGCGTGCACCATGGCAGTGACGCTGATGGATAAGGACGACGTCAAGAGGCTTCGGGTTGCCTGTCGCTTCCGTTACCCGCCCGATACGCGCACAGCCGACAAGTGCTACGACACGTGTCCGATTGCTATCGGATCGTGATGCTCAGATCTCCCTCAGATGTGATGACGCAGGTCACAGCCCCTCACTACTGTCCTCGGAAACCCGAGGAGGACGGAGCCTGAGAGCGATGACCAAAGTACCGGTGGCCAAGGAAGACGTGGCCACGTCCGACGAACTGGTCGTCCTGAAGAGCGTCAACAAGCACTTCGGCGCGTTGCACGTGCTCCAGGACATCGACCTGACGATCGCCCGCGGCGAGGTCGTCGTGGTCATCGGGCCCTCCGGGTCCGGAAAGTCGACCCTGTGCCGCACCATCAACCGCCTGGAGACCATCGACTCGGGCACGATCACGATCGACGGCAAGCCCCTGCCGCACGAGGGCCGGGAACTGGCCCGGCTGCGGGCGGACGTCGGGATGGTGTTCCAGTCGTTCAACCTCTTCGCGCACAAGACCGTGCTCGAGAACGTGATGCTGGGCCAGGTCAAGGTCCGCAAGGCGGAGAAGAAGCAGGCCGAGGAGAAGGCCAGGGCGCTGCTGGACCGGGTCGGCGTGGGCACCCAGGCCGACAAGTACCCGGCGCAGCTGTCCGGCGGTCAGCAGCAGCGGGTCGCGATAGCCCGGGCGCTGGCGATGGGACCGAAGGTCATGCTCTTCGACGAGCCGACCTCCGCTCTCGACCCCGAGATGATCAACGAGGTCCTCGAGGTCATGCAGCAGCTCGCGCGAGAGGGCATGACGATGATCGTCGTCACCCACGAGATGGGCTTCGCGCGATCGGCCGCGAACCGTGTCGTCTTCATGGCGGACGGCCGGATCGTCGAACAGGCCACGCCCGACCAGTTCTTCAGCAACCCGCGCAGCGACCGGGCCAAGGACTTCCTGTCCAAGATCCTGCACCACTGACCGCACGGCCCCGGTCGCACGCACCGCCCGGTCGGGTCCCCAGCGCCTCAGGACCTCGTTCCTCACCACTCAAAGGATGTTCACCATGAAGCTCCGCAAGGTCACCGCCGCCTCGGCCGTCCTCCTCGCCCTCTCCGTGACCGCCACCGCGTGCGGCGGCGACAAGAAGGACGAAGGCGGCTCCGGTGACGGCAAGAAGATCGCCATCGGCATCAAGTTCGACCAGCCGGGCCTCGGCCAGAAGACCCCGCAGGGCTACGCGGGCTTCGACGTCGACGTGGCCACCTATGTCGCCAAGAAGCTCGGTTACAGCGCCGACCAGATCGAGTGGAAGGAGTCGAAGAGCGCCGACCGCGAGACCATGCTCCAGCGCGGCGACGTCGACTTCATCGCCGCGACCTACTCGATCACCCCGGAGCGTCAGCAGAAGGTCGACTTCGCCGGCCCGTACCTGCTGGCCCACCAGGATGTGCTGGTTCGCGCGGACGACAACTCCATCAAGTCGCCGGCGGACCTGAACAAGAAGAAGCTGTGCTCGGTGACCGGCTCGACGTCGGCGCAGAACGTCAAGGACAAGCTGGCCCGGGAGGCGCAGCTCCAGCAGTACCCGGCGTACTCGGCCTGTCTGACCGGTCTGCAGAGCAAGGCGATCGACGCGCTGACCACGGACGACTCGATCCTCGCCGGTTACGCCGCCCAGGCCCAGTTCAAGGGCAAGTTCAAGCTCGGCGGCTTCAAGATGACCAATGAGAACTACGGCATCGGCGTCAAGAAGGGCAGCGACCTCAAGGCCAAGATCAACAAGGCCCTGGAGGAGATGGTCTCCGACGGTTCCTGGAAGACGGCCGTGGAGAAGAACTTCGGCCCGGCCGGCTACAAGAACGAGCCCGCTCCGAAGATCGGTGACATCAAGAGCTGAGGCAACGCCCTACGGGTGCGCCGTCCGTGAGGGCGGCGCACCCGGGCATCCAACACGCGGAAGCGCGGGAGATCGTGTTCGACTTTCTTGACAAGTACGACGTGCTGGGAGCGTTCTGGACGACGGTGCAGCTCACGCTGCTGTCCGCCGTGGGCTCCCTGGTCTGGGGCACCCTGCTGGCCGCCATGCGGGTGGGCCCGGTGCCGCTGATGCGCGGTTTCGGCACCGCGTACGTGAACATCGTGCGGAACATCCCGCTCACGGTGATCATCCTGTTCTCCTCGCTCGGCCTGCACGACACGCTGGGCGTCACCCTGGGCTCGGACAAGGTCGACACGTACAGCTTCCGGCTGGCCGTGCTCGGTCTGATCGTCTACACGTCGGCCTTCGTCTGCGAGGCGATCCGCGCGGGCATCAACACGGTTCCGGTCGGCCAGGCGGAGGCGGCCCGGGCCATCGGCCTGAGCTTCACGCAGGTGCTGGGCCTGATCGTGCTGCCGCAGGCCTTCCGCGCGGCCGTCGGCCCGCTGACCAACGTGCTGATCGCGTTGACGAAGAACACGACGGTGGCGGCAGCGATCGGCGTGGCGGAAGCGGCACTGCTGATGAAGGAGATGGTGGAGAACGAGGCACAGCTGCTGTTGATCTCCGCGGTCATCGCCTTCGGGTTCTGCTGTCTGACCCTGCCGACCGGTCTGATCCTCGGCTGGGTGGGCAAGAAGGTGGCGGTGAAGCGATGAGTTCGGTCCTGTACGACGCCCAGGGCCCCCGGGCCAAGCGGCGCAACATCCTGTACACGGCGGGCTTCCTCGTCGTCCTCGCGGCCGTCCTGTGGTGGGTGTACAAGTCCCTGGACGACAAGGGCCAGCTGGAGTGGGCGCTCTGGAAGCCGTTCTTCAGCGGCACCGAGGCCTACTCGACGTACATCTGGCCCGGTCTGCAGAACACCCTGAAGGCCGCGGCCCTCTCCATGGTCATCGCGCTGCCGCTCGGTGCCGTGCTCGGTATCGCCCGCCTCTCGGACCACGCGTGGATACGGATCCCGGTCGGGGCGGTCGTCGAGTTCTTCCGCGCGATCCCGGTGCTGGTTCTGATGATCTTCGGGAACGCCCTGTACTCCGAGTACACCGACGTCCCGTCGGACGACCGTCCCCTGTACGCAGTCGTCACCGGCCTGGTGCTGTACAACGCGTCGGTGCTGGCGGAGATCGTCCGCGCGGGCATCCTCGCCCTGCCGAAGGGCCAGTCCGAGGCAGCCCTGGCGATCGGTCTGCGCAAGAACCAGGTGATGCGGCTCATCCTGCTGCCCCAGTCGGTCACCGCGATGCTCCCGGCGCTCGTCAGCCAGCTGGTCGTGATCGTGAAGGACACCGCGCTCGGTGGCGCGGTCCTGACCTTCCCGGAGCTGCTCGCCTCGGTCAACCCGATGGCCGGCTACTACGGTGCCAACACCATCGCCTCCTTCACCGTCGTCGCCGTGATCTACCTGGTCATCAACTTCTCGCTGACCTCGTTCGCGAGCTGGCTGGAGGGCCGGCTGCGGCGCCGCAAGAAGTCGACCGGCGCGGTGCTCGGCGCCCAGGATGTCGCGGACATCGCGGGCACGGCGGCGACCGGGGCCGGAGGCACGGCCGGAGTCCTGGACCTCACCGGTCCCGTCGTCGGGGACGACGTCTCCAAGGACTGACGGTCATTCAAGTGACATGAGGCGCCCGGGGGCAGTGGCATGATCGCCACTGCCCCCGGTCACTTGACGCAAACTCTGCCAATGGGTTGCATACGTTCTGTGATCGTGCACCCCGCTTCACCTTCCTGTTCACTTGTCTCCGTCACGGCATCGCTGCGAGCAGGGGGCGCCACACCGTGGACCCGGTGATCATCGTCGGAGCGGGGCCCGTCGGGCTCACGCTCGCCCTGGCGCTGGCCCGCCAGGAGGTGCCGGCCGTCGTCCTGGACGAGGGCCCGGGCAAGGACGAACCCCGCCCGGCGCGCACGGTCGTCCTGCGTGAGGAAACGGTCGCTCTGCTGGAGCGCCTGACCGGATTCCCGCTAGCGGAGCAGGGCTTGCGCTGGGCCGGATGGCGGTCGCTGCGCCGCAAGCAGGTGATGAACGAGATCGCCTTCGACGAGACCGACCCCGCCGCCCCGCTGCACATCGCCCAGCACGTCCTCACGAACGCCCTGCGCGCGGCTCTCGCCGACGAGCCGCTGGTGAAGGTGGCCGTCGATAGCCGCCTGGACGGCATCGAGCAGGAGCCCTCCGGCGTCACCGCGCACACCCGCGGCCCCCAGGGCACCTGGTGGCGCGGGAGTTACCTGGTCGGCTGCGACGGCCCCCGCTCCACCGTGCGCAAACTCCAGGACATCCGCTTCCCGGGCCGTACGGCGGTGGAGCGGCACGCGGTCGCCGCGCTGCGCGTGGAACTTCCGTGGGAGGGTCGCGCGTTGCTCCATCGGATGCCGCCGTGGCGGTCGTCCGGGCCCTCGGCCGGGGAGGTGACCGCCCGCCCCCTCCCGGACGGTGCGTGGCGCCTGGACTGGCTGCTGCCGCCGGGCAAGGACCTGGTCACGCCCGAGATCCTGGTGGCCCGGATCCGCGAGACCCTCGCGGGCTGGACGAACGGCACCCCACCGGCGTACGACCTGCTCGACACCGGTGTCCACACCGTGCACCACCGCCTCGCCCGCCGGTGGCGCGTCGGCCGGGTCTTCCTCGCCGGGGACGCGGCCCATCTGCTCGGCGCGCTCGGCACCCAGGGGCTCGACGAGGGCCTCCGGGACGCCGACAACCTCGCCTGGAAGCTGACCACGGCCTGGCACCACGGCCCGCACGAGGCCCTGCTGGACAGCTACCAGTCCGAGCGGCGCGGGGTGGTCGCCGCCCGGCTGCGCGCCGCCGACCAGGTGCTGCCGGTGCTGCGCGGCGGAGGCGGGCTGCGCCACATCGTCCCGGGCGCGGCCAAGGGCCACGACGCGTTGCTCACGGACGGCCATCTGGGGCGCGGCCCGCTGGGCGCGCCGGGGACGTACGCCGACTCGCCGCTCGCGCCCCGGCATCTGGAGGCGGGCATCCCGGTCGACACCCCGCCCGGCGCGCCGGTCACCGATGTCCGGGTCACCGCGGAGGACGGGTCCTTCGTCCGGCTGCGCGACCGGCTCGGCCGCGGCGCGCTGCTCGTCGTCCTGATCGCGCCCGGTACGGGTGTCTGGGACCGCAAGCACTGGGTGTCCGCCGGGGTGATGCCCCGGCTCGCGGCGGCCGTGACCGCGCTGCCGCACCCCGCCGAACTGCTGGTCGCCGAGAGCTACCCCGGCGCGCCGGCGCACAGCGTGCTGCTCGTACGCCCCGACGGCCACCTGGTCACCGCGCTGAGCGGCGTCCGCCCGGCCGACCTGTACGCGGCCGCCGAGGCCACGGTGGGCGGCGCGGTGCAGGAGGAGCAGAAGAAGACGGCGGAGGCGGGCTCCGGCGCGCGCTGACCGCGCGCCCCCACCCTCCGTCCGCAGGGTGACACTCGGTTGACCGGAGTACGGCCGCATGCTGTACTCCGGATCGTGACCGACACCTGTGTGCGCCTGTGGCGGAGGGTCCATATGGACCTCGTCCGCTATGCGGGCTGCGTGTGTCGTCCGTCCTGCTGAATTCGCATCCCTCCCCTTTACGGGCGCCGTCGCGCGCCCGTCTCCGCGAACGCTCCTCAGGACGGTGTCCGTGTCTGTCCCTTCCTCTTCGCTGTCCCCTTCCGCTTCCGCGTCCCGTGCCGTCGGCGCCGGACCCACCCAGGCGGACCTCCTCGACTACGTCCGGCGTACGGCCTCGGACGCCGAGCTGATCGCCTCCCTGCCGCTCGACCCCGAGGGCCGCACCTGGGTGCGCCTGAAGGGGCCCGGCGGCAGTGAGGCCTGGCTGATCGGCTGGCCGCCCCGTTCCGGCACCGGCTGGCACGACCACGCCGACTCGGTCGGCGCCTTCCTCACCGCGTCGGGCGACCTCACCGAGCACTCCCTCACCGCCCGGCTGCCCACCGACGGCTGGAAGACCCTGGAGCTCACCGAGGGCGTGGACCGGGTCCGCCGGCTGGCCGCCGGGCAGGGCCGCGCCTTCGGCCGCCACCATGTGCACGAGGTGCTCAACGAGTCCCACGAGCGACACGCGATCTCCGTCCACGCCTACTACCCGCCGCTGCCGCGGATCCGCCGCTACAGTCGCACGGGCCAGGTCCTGCGCCTGGAGCAGGTCGAGCGCCCGGAGGACTGGCAGTGAGCGGCATCGACGAGCGGCCGGTGGTGACCGGCGTGGCGGGCGTACCGGACGGACGGCCGCTCGGCATCGACGCGTTGCTGGAGCGGGTGCGCGCGGGCTACCGGCGCGTCGAGGCGCAGGAGGCGCACGAGGTGGCGCGCTCCGGCGCGGCGCTGCTGGTCGACATCCGGTACGCGGCCCTGCGCGAGCGGGACGGACTCATCCCCGGCGCGGTCGTGGTCGAGCGCAACGAACTGGAGTGGCGCCTCGATCCCCAGGGCAGCCACCGCCTTCCCGAGGCCACTGGTCACGACCTGCGGGTCGTGGTGATCTGCAACGAGGGCTACGCCTCCAGTCTCGCCGCCGCCTCCCTCCACCAGCTGGGCCTGCACCGGGCGACGGATCTGGTGGGCGGCTTCCAGGCGTGGCGGGCGGCAGGGCTGCCGGTGGTGCCGGCGACGTCCTGAACCGCAGGTTCCGAAAGCGGTGAACCCCCGTACCTGACGGACGGGGGTTCACCGGGAAACACGCACGCACACCGCGGCCGGAGCCGCCGCTACTCCTTGGCCGTGGCGACCGTCACCGCCCGCACCCGGAGCGCCGCGCGCGCCGAGAGGGCACTGGCCGCGAGCGCGAGGATGCCGGCGACCCCGACGACACCGACGTAGAGCAGCGGCGTGACCGTCGGGGCGGCCCGGTTTGTCATGCCGACGCTGAACGCGGTGAGCACGGCGAGGGCGATGCCGCTGCCGAGCGAGGTGGCGAGGAACAGCACGGACAGCACCTCGGTGCGCAGCATGCGCAGCACCTGACGGCGGGTCGCGCCGGCGAGGCGGAGCAACGCGAACTCCCGCACACGCTCCGCGACCGACATGGCGAGCGTGTTGACGACGGCGATGGCGGTGAAGGCCAGAACGAGCCCCATGGCGAGGTAGTTGACCTCGGCGTTCGTCTGTTGGCGGTCGGCCTGGAGGGCGTCGGCGGCGGCCGGCGAAAGAATACGCAGTCCCGGGAACTCACGGAGCGTAGTCGAGAGTTGTGTCTGTGTACGGGTCGTGCTGACGAGGACGGAGGAGGCGAGCGGGTTGTCGACGTGGTGGGCCACGAGGTCGTGGGCGAAGGTGAGGTCGCCGAAGCCGAGACCCCGGGCGTAGACGGCGGCGACGGTGAGCGTGGCGGGCGTGCCGTCGCCGAGGGTGAGCTTCAGCGTGCTTCCCGGCTTCAGATGCTGCTGGTCCGCGGCCAGTTCGCTGACGGCGACGGTGCCGGGGCCGAGCCGGTCGAGGGAACCGGCGGTGACCTCCGGGTCCCAGGTGCGGGTCAGGCCGGCGGGGGTGACGCCCTGCGCGGGGTACTTGTCGAGGCCGACGCGGACGGTCGTGCGGACCACCTCGGTGACGGTGTCGTGCCGTGCGCGCAGCCGCTCGGCGGCCGCGCCGGGGACGCCGGGGCCCTGGGCGGCGACGACCCAGTCGGCCCGGACACCTTCGCGGACCTGGGTGCGGGCGGCGTCGCCGAGGGTGGCCTGGACGAAGAGGACGGTGCAGGTCATGCCGACGAGCAGGGCGAGCGGGGTGACGACGGAGGCCATGCGGGCGGCGTTGCCTCGCAGGTTGGCGGTGGCGAGCCGGCCGCCGTGACCGGTGAGCCGGAGCGGGCCGGTGAGCAGCAGCGCGGCGGCCCTGACCAGGAGGGGACCGAGCAGGGCGACGGCGGTGGACAGGACGACGACGGCGAGGAAGGTCACGGGAGTCGAGGCGGGCTCGGTGCGCAGGGAGGTGAGGACCACGACGAGGACGACTCCGCCGGCGAGGAGCAGCAGCCCGGCGGCGATCCGGCCCCAGGGCGGCCGGGTGCGCTCGGTCCTGGCTTCGGCCAGGGCCTCGGCCGGGCGGATCCGGGCGATCCTGCGGGAGGCGATCCGGGCCGCCGCCCAGGCGCCGAGCAGGGTGGCGGCGAGAGCGGCGAGCGGCGGGAAGACACCGACGGTGTGTTCGAGCGTGTCGGGTACGGCGCCCAGGGCGACGAACCTCGAGTGCAGCCAGCCGCCCAGCGGCAGCCCGAGCAGTGCGCCGGCCGTGCCCGCCGCCGCGCCGACGATCAGCGCCTCCCGGCCGAGCAGTTTGCGGATCTGCCCGGGCGTGGCGGCGATGGCCCGGAGCAGGGCGAGTTCACGGTGGCGCTGCTGGACGGTGAGCGCGAAGGTGCCGACGACCACGAGCACCGCCACCAGCAGCGAGGTGCCGCCCATGGCACCACCCATGCTGACCAGCCGGGTGCGGGCGGCGGCCGCGTCCAGGAACTCGACGGGCCCGCGGGCGTCGCCGGTGCTGACCTGGGCCGTGGTGCCGTGCAGCGCCCGCGCCACGGCCTGGCGCACCCGCTCGGGATCCGTTCCCTTGGCCGGCAGCACACCGAACGCGGTGACCTGCCCGGGGTGCGCGGCCAGCCGGCGCGCCTCGGCGGCGGAGAAGAAGAGGGACGTCTGGTGGCGTACGGCGGTGGCGGGGGTGGCGATACCGGTGATCCGGTAGCCGCGCGGGGCCTGCGTGGACTGCACGGTGAGCCGGTCGCCGGGCCGCAGCCGGGCCCGCGCGGCGAGGTCGCTGTCGATGACGAGGTCGTCCGCGGCCTTGGGGGCGTGGCCCGCGGTCAGCCGGTACGGGGTCAGTGCGGCGGAGTCCCAGGCGTGGCCGTAGGGGGTACGGCCGCCGGTGCCGGTGGGGGTCGACGGCTGAGCGAGGAAGGTGAGTTCGGGGACGACCCGGGCCACGCCGGGGGTGTGGGCGAGCGTGCCGCGCAGCCGCTCGGGAAGCCAGGCGCGCTCGGCGATGGGTTTCGCCTTGTGCTTGACCTTGGTCTTGCCCTTCTTGTGCTTGACGGTGGTGCGGTGCACGTACTGGTCGGCGGAGACCACGACGGGAGCGGCGGCGTAGCGCTCGGTCCGGACGGTGCCGCGCAGGCCGGTGTCGAGGAGGGTGCCGCACGCGGTGATCAGAGCCGCCGCGCACATCAGGGCGAGGAAGGCACCGAGAAAACCTGCCTTGCGGGCGCGGACTGTCTGCAGGGCGTAACGCAGCATCATGGGGACGGGCTCTCTTCTGTTCTGTTGTGTGCACGGGTTGTGTCGTACCCGGCCGGCCTCCGGCTGGTGCGTGTGCCGGGGCCGGGGGTGCGCGTACAGACTCGCCCGTGCGGGCAGGTGAGAGCACTGCGGTGACCCGGCGTCCTGCGGCGGGGGTCATCCCGCCCGTTCGAGGCGGGGGTTAACCCCACCCCGACGCCGGTGGGAGCGCGTCAGAAGTCCCCGTCCCCCAGGAACTCCGTGTCCTCGCCCTCTTCCTCCAGGGCCTGGCGGACGATCCGAAGGGCCATGCCCTCGGAGTAGCCCTTGCGGGCCAGCATGCCCGCGAGCCGGCGGAGCCGCTTGTCGCGGTCGAGGCCACGGGTGGCACGCAGCTTGCGGGCGACCAGTTCGCGGGCGGTCGCCTCCTCCTGCTCGGAGTCGAGCTGGCCGACGGCCTCGTCGATCAGCGCGGAGTCGACGCCCTTGGTGCGCAGTTCCCGGGCGAGGGCGCGCCGGGCGAGCCCCCGGCCGTGGTGCCGGGACTCCACCCAGGCGTCCGCGAACGCGCCGTCGTCGATGAGCCCGACCTCCTCGAACCGAGTCAGCACCTCCTCGGCCACTTCCTCGGGGATCTCCCGCTTGCGCAGGGCGTCCGCGAGCTGCTTGCGGGTGCGCGGGGTCCCGGTGAGCAGGCGCAGGCAGATCGCCCGGGCCCGCTCAGCCGGGTCCCCTGAAGACTCCCCTCGCTCGTCCCTCGCCGAGGGAGGGGCGCCTTCGTCCTCACCGGGCGCGTCCCCGAAGCCGCGCCGCCGACGGCCACGCCCCCGGCCACCGCGCGCGCCGGGCCCGCCGGAGCCACGGCCGCCGGGCGAACCGCCCCCGTACGACTCGCCGTCCGCTTCCCCCGGGTCGGCGCCGCCGGCACCGTCGTACCCGCCGGTGCCGCGGTACGCGCCGGGCCCGCCGTACTCGTCACGCCCGCTGTAGGCGCCCTGCCCGCCGTACTCGCCGTAGCCGGCGTCCCGGTGTCCGTCGTCACCGTCCGGGGCGGAGTGCGGGTAGCCCTCGGTGCCCCTCCCCCGTGGGGCACCGGGGGTGGCGTACTCGTACTCGGCCCAGTCGGTTCGTCGTGTCACGGGTCAGCTCTTGGCTGCGGCGGCCTTGGGCTTGGTGGCCTTGGCGGCTGCCGGGGCGGACGCCAGCTTGGCGGGGTCCTCGGCCGCCGCGGTGCTGGCCGCGTCGGCGCCCGGCTCGGCAGCGGGCTCCTCCGGCCGGACCCCCACGCCCAGCTTCTCCTTGATCTTCTTCTCGATCTCGTTGGCCAGGTCGGGGTTGTCCTTGAGGAAGTTGCGCGCGTTCTCCTTGCCCTGGCCGAGCTGGTCGCCCTCGTACGTGTACCAGGCGCCGGCCTTGCGCACGAAGCCGTGCTCCACGCCCATGTCGATCAGACCGCCCTCGCGGCTGATGCCCTGGCCGTAGAGGATGTCGAACTCGGCCTGCTTGAAGGGCGGCGCGACCTTGTTCTTGACGACCTTGCAGCGGGTGCGGTTGCCGACCGCCTCGGTGCCGTCCTTCAGGGTCTCGATGCGACGGATGTCGATACGCACCGAGGCGTAGAACTTCAGCGCGCGGCCACCGGTCGTGGTCTCCGGGGAGCCGAACATCACGCCGATCTTCTCGCGGAGCTGGTTGATGAAGATCGCGGTGGTCTTGGACTGGTTGAGCGCGCTGGTGATCTTCCGCAGCGCCTGGCTCATCAGCCGGGCCTGGAGACCCACGTGGCTGTCGCCCATCTCGCCCTCGATCTCCGCGCGCGGGACGAGCGCGGCGACGGAGTCGATGACGATGAGGTCGAGGGCGCCGGAGCGGACCAGCATGTCCACGATCTCCAGGGCCTGCTCGCCGTTGTCCGGCTGGGAGAGGATCAGGTTGTCGATGTCGACGCCGAGCTTGCGCGCGTACTCGGGGTCGAGGGCGTGCTCCGCGTCCACGAACGCGACCTGGCCGCCGGCCTTCTGTGCGTTGGCCACGGCGTGCAGGGTCAGGGTCGTCTTACCGGAGGACTCCGGTCCGTAGATCTCGACGACACGGCCGCGCGGCAGGCCACCGACGCCGAGGGCGACGTCGAGGGCGGTCGACCCGGTCGGGATGACCTCGATGGGCTCCTTCGACCGCTCGCCCATGCGCATGACCGCGCCCTTGCCGAATTGCCGTTCAATCTGTGCGAGCGCGGCGTCGAGCGCCTTCTCGCGGTCGGTTCCTGCCATGGGTTCCACCCGGTTTGCTTGAGTCGATCGCTTCACGTCAAAGACGCTAACGCCTGCCACTGACAATGCGCCCCGACGCAGGCCCAGCCTGTGGATAACCGTGGGACACATCCCCGCGAATCGGGTCGAAATCCCCAACCGAAAGCCTCGCCTGAGCTTCCATGAGAATGGATGTTCGATTTTCGTGTCAAGCGCACCACTCGCCGCGGCCGGGGCTTCCGTAAGGTGGGCGGGGATGAACGACGACACCCGGACGTGGGCCCTGTTCCACGCCCTGGACCGGCTGCCCGGACCGCACCACCTGGAGCACCCCGACGGCTTCGACCACCCCGCGGCCCGGCTCCGGGCGGCCAGACTGCGGGACCGGCTGAGCGAGGACTTCGGGTGGCCCTGTGACCTCGACGAGGGGATCCAGGACGCGAGCTACTCCTTCTCCGTGCACGTCCCGGCCCGGGCGACCGAGGCCGGAGGGTTCCTCGCCGTGCGGCTGAGCAACTACGGCGACCTGGCCGTGGTCACCACACCCGCCCCCGGCGGTCACGAGGACCTGGACGACGCCGTGTGCGACGGAGCGCTGTCCGAGGCGGACCACGTCCGCGTCACGACCGCTCTGTCCGACCTCGGCCACCGGCTGGTCCCCCAGCGACTGCTCCACCGGCCGTACGACGGTGTGACCTGGCTCGCCGCCGAGGACTGCGCGACCTGGTGGACCCGCTTCTTCGATCACCTGTGACACGGGCCCGCGTGCTCCCCGGGGCGTACCACGGGTGTCTCCGGCCGGACGACGACCGCGCGGGCCGCGCCCGGGAGCCTGGGGCCCATGAAAAATCCGCGTGCCGCTGTCGACCGCCTCTGCCACACGACGGGGCTGCTCCTCGTCCTGTCCGGCCTCGTCCACCTCGTGGTGTTCGCGGTCGACGGCGGCCCCTGGGACGGTCCCGTCTCCTGGCGCAAGCCCGTCACCTTCGGGCTCTCGTTCGGAGTGACACTGATCGCGGTCACCTGGGTCACGTCGTACCTGCGGACCGGTGACCGGCTGCGCACGGCCCTGCTGCTCGTCTTCGCCGCCGACTGCGTGGTGGAGGTGGGCGGCATCACCCTCCAGGCATGGCGCCGGGTGCCCTCGCACCTGAACAGGGAGACACCCTTCGACACGGCCGTGTCCATGACGCTCGCGATGGGCGGCGGCGTCCTGGTCGTCCTGCTCACCGTCTTCGCCGTCGCCTCCTTCCGGCACCGGCCGACGGGCCCCGCAGGCATGCCGCTCGCCGTGCGTTCGGGTTTCGCCCTCCTGCTGGTCGCGCTGGCCTCCGGCGCGGGCATGATCGCGCGCGGGGTGCTCCTGACGCGGACCGGCCACCAGGAGGCCGCCTATCACTCGACGGCTCCGCTCAAGCCGCTGCACGGTGTGAGCCTGCACGCCGTGCTCGTCCTGCCCCTGCTGGCCCGGCTGCTGTACCGCACGCCCTGGAGCGAGCCGGCACGCCGGCGGATCGTGGCCGCGGCGGCCGGCGGCTACGCGGCGGCCGTCGCCGTGGCCGCCGCGTGGGCGGTCCTGACGTACTGAGGCGGCGCCGGCCCGCGGAAGCGGCCTTCGGGGCCTACGTCTGCTCGCCGCCGGAGGGGCGGGCCCAGAGCCGTCGCATGCGCGTGAGCATCCCGGGGCCGCCCGGGCTTCGGCCGCGGTGGCCGTGCACCCGGGGGTCGTCGGTGACGGCGTACCGCTTCACGTACGCCCCGAGGAACGCCTGCAGAGTGGCCACCGCCGGGATGGCGATCAGCGCGCCGACCGCGCCCAGCAGCGCGGTGCCCGCGATGACCGAGCCGAAGGCGACCGCCGGGTGGATGTCGACGGTCTTGGCGGTCAGCTTGGGCTGGAGCATGTAGTTCTCGAACTGCTGGTAGATCACGACGAAGACCAGCACCCACACCGCGTACCAGGGGTTGACGGTGAACGCGATCAACATCGGCAGCGCGCCCGCGAGGTACGTCCCGATGGTGGGGATGAACTGCGAGACCAGGCCCACCCAGACGCCGAGCACGGGCGCGTACGGCACGCCCAGGGACTGGAGCAGGATGTAGTGCGCTATGCCGGAGATGAGCGCCATGAGGCCGCGCGAGTACAGATAGCCGCCCGTCTTGTCGACGGCGATCTCCCAGGCGCGCAGCACCTCGGCCTGGCGGGCGGGGGGCAGGACGGAGCACAGGGCGCGCCGCAGCCGGGGACCGTCCGCGGCGAAGTAGAACGAGAACAGGGTGACCGTCAGCAGCTGGAAGAGCCCGCCGAGCACCTGCGCGGACACGTCGAGGACCCCGGCCGCGCTGGTCTGCGCGTACTTGCGCAGCCAGTCGGAGTGGAGCAGGCCCTCCTGGATGTCCACCCGTCTGAGCTCCGTGTGGAAGGTCTCATTGATCCAGTTGATGAGCGAGTCAAGGTATTGCGGGAAGCCCTCGATCATCTTGATGATCTGGCCGGCCAGCATCGAGCCGAGCAGGGTGATGAACCCGGCGGAGACGATGGCCAGCCCGAGGAAGACCAGGAAGGTGGCGAGCCCCCTGCGCATGCCGCGGGCGGCCATCCGGCTCACCGCGGGCTCGATCGCGAGGGCCAGGAAGAACGCGATCAATATGTTGATCAAGAGGCCTGTCAGCTGGTGGAAGGCCCAGCTGCCCAGCTGGAACGCGGCGATCAGCGCGAGCGCGAGCACCATGGCGCGCGGCAGCCAGCGCGGCATCCGGCCGCCCGGAGCGACGGCTTCGGAGACCGGGGGCCGGACGGGCGGGGTCGTAGCGGCCGGTGCTGCCCGCCGGACGGACGGCTCGCCGTCCTCCGTGGTGGGTGCCAGGGGGTCCTCGTCAGTGGGTGCCACTTGCCCAGTCTCGCCCACGCCACCGACAACCGGCGCCCGCCCGCGATCTTCGTGACAGTTTCAGTGCCGTACCGCCGGTGTCGTACGCAACAAGCCCGGCATTCCGGTCGGCAGGTCAGCGCTTCTCGCCCGGCACGTTCATGACCGTGCAGATCACGCGCCACACGTCCTTGGCCGCCCAGCCTGCGTCCAGTGCCTCGTTCACCGTCCGTCCGCCCAGTTCCGACATCACGTGATCGCGCGCGAAGGTGTCGGCGTACCCCGGACCGAAGTGATCCGCCATCCGCTGCCAGAAGACCGTCAACCGCATGACTCCAGTATCCCGCCCCTGGGGGTGGGCCCTGCCCGGGAGCGCCTGCCGAGACCGCTTTCCGTCCTACGGTCTGACGCATGGCCCAAACAGGAGCTTCCCCACTCCCCTCCCCGCCGTCGGCGCGCTCCCCGCTCTTCCGCGCCGAGCAGTTCATATGGCTCACCGCGCGCGTGCTGGAGCAGCGTCTCTTCGCGTACCACTTCCTGCACGGCAGCCGGGAGGCGGTGGAAGCGGCGCTGGACGCCTACCGCAACGAGGACGGCGGGTACGGGCACGCGCTGGAGCCCGATCTGCGCGGACCGGTCAGCCAGCCCCTGCACACCGCGCACGCGCTGCGGGTACTGGACGCCGTCGAGCGCTGCGGCGGGCAGCGGGTGGAGCGTGTGTGCCGCTATCTGACCTCCGTCTCCACCCCGGACGGTGCCCTGCCGGCGATCCACCCCAGTCAGCGCGGATATCCGACGGCGCCGTTCGTCCCGGTCGTCGACGACCCGCCCAGCGAGCTGCTGGCCACCGGGCCGGTGGTCGGGCTGCTGCACCGCAACGAGGTGTGGCACGCCTGGCTGTTCCGGGCCACCGACTTCTGCTGGCAGGCGGTGGAGTCCCTGGAGAAGTCCCACCCCTACGAGGTGGAGGCCGCCGTGACCTTCCTGGACTCCGTTCCCGACCGCCCGCGCGCGGAGGCCGCCGCCGACCGGCTGGGCCGCCTGGTGCGGGAGCAGCGGCTCGCGGCGCTGGATCCGGACCGGCTCGACGCGTTTCCGGTCGCGTCCGGCTACGCCCCGGGCGAGCACCACTTCCCGCACGACTTCGCCCGGAGCCCGGACTCGCTCGCGCGCGCGTGGTTCACGGACGACGAGATGGCCCGCTCGCTCGACCACCTGGCCGCCCAGCAGCAGCAGGACGGCGGCTGGCCGATCAGCTGGCGCCGGTGGGCGCCGGCGCCGGCGTTGGAGGCGCGTCCCCTGGTGACCATCGAGGCACTGCGCACCCTGAGGGCGTACGGCCGCTTCGTGGGCTGAGCCGTCCCCGTTCGCTTGTCGGGTCCTTCCCGTCGGCGAACGGGCCGGACTACCTCACCCATCAACGGCCCGCCTCATCCTCCGACGGCCCGCACGGCCGCCGTCACCACCACGGCCGCCGTCACAACCAGCAGGAACGGCGCCCGCAGCACCAGTGCCAGGGCCGCCGCGCCGAGCCCGGCGGCCCGGGCGTCCAGCATCAGCGTGTGCCCCTCGGCGAACGTCTGCTGGGCCGTGAGCGCGGCGAGCAGGGCGACCGGCAGCAGGGCGGCGAGCCGCCGCACGTACGGCCGCTCCACGGTGTGTGCCGGGACGAGCAGGCCGGCGAGCTTGACGGCGTAGCAACCGAGGGCGGTCACGCCGATCGCGATCCAGGTGTTCACCGGTCCTCCTCCGAGCCGTCCGGTTCGTGCCGCCGGGTACGCCCGCCGCGCCGGCCCTCCGCGAAGAGGGCGAGCGGGGCCGCCAGCGCCGCCACCAGGACCGGCACCCCGGTCGGCAGGACGGGCAGCAGACCGAGGCCCAGCAGGACGGCGAGGCCCGCGACCGCGCGCTCGGTGGCCGTCTTCAGCATCGGGGCGAGCAGGGCCAGGAACACGGCGGGTCCTGCCGCGTCCAGGCCCCACGCGCGCGTGTCACCGATCGCCCTGGCACCCAGCGCGCCGAGCAGCGTGGTGAGGTTCCACAGCACGTACAGGCTGAGCCCGGTGACGGTGAAGCCGATCCGCGCGGCCCGCCGGGTCGGCTGCGCCAGGGTCACCGCGGTGGTCTCGTCGATCACCCACTGGGCGGCGAACGGCCGTACCGCGCGCGGGAGGGCGAGCAACTGCGACAGCCGCAGTCCGTAGAAGGCGTTGCGCACGCCCAGGAAGAAGGCGCCGGCGGCTGCCGTGAACGGGTTGCCTCCGGCGGCGAGCGCCCCGACCAGGGCGAACTGGGAGGCGCCGGTGAACACGAGAAGGCTGAGCGCGCAGGTCTGGAGGAGGCTGAGTCCGCTGCCGGCCGAGGTCACCCCGAAGGCGAACCCGGACAGGCCCACGGCGACGCCGACCCCGAGGGCGTCCCGTACGACGGCCGCGTCCGGTTTGTCCGCTCCTTCGGCGGTCCGGTCCGTGAGTGCTATGTGCTGTGCCACGCCCCGGACGGTACGGGCGGCCGTCAGCCCGCGTCTTGTACGTTCTTGCGCTTGCCCGGGCTCGTGCGCTCGCGCTGGTACGCGCCCGGGGGCACGCCGACGATCCGGGCGAAGTGCCGGTTGAGGTGGGGCTGGTCGGTGAAGCCGACGGCGACGGCCGCCTCGGCGGGGCTCGTCCCCGCGTCCAGCAGCAGCCGGGCGCGGCGCACCCGGGCGTCGGTCAGCCAGGTGTGGGGCGGCATGCCGTAGGCGTCACGGAACGCTCGCAGCAGCGCGAACGGGCTGGTCCCGAGGTCCGTGGCCAGCCGTTCCAGCGTCGGCGGCGCGGTCATCCGCTCCTCCAGCACCGCACGCGCGCGTGCCGCGATCCCCGCGCCGGCCGTCCGGGTCCGCCGCTGGGGCAGCGGGCCGCCGTTCAGCCGCAGCAGCCTGGTCACGGCGACCCGCAGCAGCGTGTCGGCGGCCAGTGCGTTGCCCTCGTCCGCGGCGCGCAGCACCTGGTGGACCAGGCGGACCGTGGAGGGATCGTCGAGGACCGGACTGACGAAGCCCGGGGTGCCCCGGAGGGTGGTCGTCTCGGCGGCGATCGCGGCGACCACCTCGGGCGACGGGTAGAGCGCGCCGTACCGCCAGCCCTCGGGCACGCCGGCCCGGCCGGTGTGCGGGGTGTCCGGGTTGACCAGGGCGAGCGCCCCGGCGCCGGCGGAGACGTCGGAGCCGTGGTGGTGGAAGACCTCGACACCGTCGGCGATGGCCGCGATCACGAAGTTCTCGTGGGTGTGCCGGACGAAGGTCTTGCGGATGTACCGGGCGCGCAGCAGGTCGACATCGGGCAGCTCCGCGTACCGCCAGTGCCGCGCCCGCTCCCCTGAACCCGCCATACGCCCATTCTCCGCCCTGCGCCGGATCACACCGGTTCCGCGGGTGCCCACCGCCCTGCTCCGCGCCGGCCAGCTCCCCCCAGCGCCCCCGCGGGTCGCGGGGCCACCCGGGGCGGTGGACCCGCGCCCGCCTCGTTTGCGCAGGTCAGGGCGATTGTCAGTGGGCGGGTGCACGATGGACGCATGGTCAGCTCCGCACACCGAGCCCTCGACGGCTTCTCCCCCGCGACCCGCGGCTGGTTCACGGGGGCCTTCTCCGCGCCCACCGCGGCCCAGTCGGGCGCGTGGCAGGCCATTCGCGAGGGCTCGGACGTGCTGGTGGTCGCCCCGACCGGCTCGGGCAAGACGCTGGCCGCGTTCCTCGCCGCCCTGGACCAGCTGGCCTCGGCCCCGCCCCCGGCCGACCCGAGGAAGCGCTGCCGGGTGCTGTACGTGTCCCCGCTGAAGGCCCTCGCGGTCGACGTCGAGCGCAATCTGCGCAGCCCGCTGACCGGTATCCGCCAGGAGTCCGTGCGCCTGGGGCTGCCCGAGCCCGAGGTCAGGGTCGGCATCCGCTCCGGCGACACCCCGGCCGCCGAGCGCCGCGCCCTGTCCACGCGCCCGCCGGACATCCTGATCACCACACCCGAGTCGCTGTTCCTGATGCTGACGTCGGCCACGCGCGACGCGCTCACGGGCGTGGAGACGGTGATCCTGGACGAGGTGCACGCGGTCGCCGGCACCAAGCGCGGCGCGCACCTCGCGCTCTCCCTGGAGCGGCTGGACGAGCTGCTGCCGAAGCCCGCCCGCCGGATCGGTCTGTCGGCGACCGTGCGCCCGGTGGACGAGGTGGCCCGGTATCTCTCCCCGCGCCGCAAGGTGGAGATCGTCCAGCCGGAGTCCGGCAAGGAGTTCGACCTCTCCGTGGTCGTCCCGGTCGAGGACATGGGCGAGCTGGGCGGCTCCCCGGCCACCGACGCCGCCGAGGGCGGGGAGCGGCCGTCGATCTGGCCGCATGTGGAGGAGCGGATCGCCGACCTGGTCCAGGCCCACCGGTCCACGATCGTCTTCGCCAACTCCCGCCGCCTGGCGGAGCGGCTGTGCAACCGGCTCAACGAGATCGCGTACGAGCGGGCGACCGGCGAGACCCTGGACGAGCACCACTCCCCCGCCCAGCTGATGGGCGGCTCCGGCGCTGCCCAGGGCGCGCCGCCGGTGATCGCCCGCGCGCACCACGGCTCGGTCTCCAAGGAACAGCGCGCCCTGGTGGAGGAAGACCTGAAGGCCGGCCGGCTGCCAGCGGTGGTGGCCACCTCCAGCCTCGAACTCGGCATCGACATGGGCGCCGTGGACCTCGTCGTGCAGGTCGAGTCGCCGCCCTCGGTCGCCTCGGGGCTCCAGCGGGTCGGCCGCGCGGGGCACCAGGTCGGCGCCGTCTCCACCGGTGTCGTCTTCCCGAAGTACCGCGGTGACCTCGTCCAGGCGGCCGTGGTCACCGAGCGGATGCGCTCGGGCTCGATCGAGTCCCTGAAGGTGCCCGCGAACCCGCTGGACGTGCTCGCGCAGCAGCTGGTCGCCATGACGGCGCTGGACACCTGGCAGTTCGACGATCTGCTGGCCATGGTCCGTCGCGCGGCCCCGTTCGCCTCGCTGCCCGAGTCGGCGTTCACGGCGGTCCTGGACATGCTCGCCGGCCGCTATCCGTCGGACGCGTTCGCGGAACTGCGCCCGCGCGTGGTGTGGGACCGCGTGACCGGCGAGATCACCGGCCGTCCGGGCGCCCAGCGTCTCGCCGTCACCTCCGGCGGCACGATCCCCGACCGTGGCCTGTTCGGTGTCTTCCTCGCCGGTTCCGACCCCAAGAAGGGCGGAGGTCGGGTCGGCGAGCTGGACGAGGAGATGGTCTACGAGTCCCGGGTGGGCGATGTCTTCACGCTGGGCACGAGTTCCTGGCGGATCGAGGACATCACGCGCGACCGTGTCCTGGTCTCGCCCGCACCGGGCGTGCCGGGCCGGCTGCCGTTCTGGAAGGGCGACCAGCTGGGCCGCCCGCTGGAACTGGGCCGCGCGGTGGGCGCGTTCCTGCGCGAGGTCGGCTCGCTGCCCAAGGACGACGCGCGACTGCGGCTGCTGGCGGCGGGCCTGGACACCTGGGCGGCGGACAACGTGCTGTCGTACCTGGACGAGCAGCGCGAGGCGTGCGGCCATGTCCCGGACGACCGCACGATCGTCGTGGAGCGGTTCCGGGACGAGCTGGGCGACTGGCGGGTCGTCGTCCACTCCCCCTTCGGCGCCCAGGTCCACGCCCCCTGGGCCCTCGCCCTCGGCGCCCGCCTGTCCGAGCGGTACGGCATGGACGCGCAGGTCATGCACGCCGACGACGGCATCGTGCTGCGGCTGCCCGACGCCGATCTGATGGGCCTGGACCTGCTCGACCAGGAGCCCATGAAGGCCGGCACCCCCCTCCACACGGCGGTCGACAGCGAGCAGGCCCCGGTCGGCGCGGCGGACGTCTCCTTCGACAAGGGGGAGGTCGACCAGATCGTCACCGACCAGGTCGGCGGCTCGGCGCTGTTCGCCTCCCGGTTCCGCGAGTGCGCCGCCCGCGCGCTGCTGCTGCCGCGCCGCAACCCCGGCAAGCGCACCCCGCTGTGGCAGCAGCGCCAGCGGGCGGCCCAGCTGCTCCAGGTGGCGAGCGAGTTCGGCTCGTTCCCGATCGTGCTGGAGGCGGTCCGCGAATGCCTCCAGGACGTCTTCGACGTCCCCGGGCTGGTCGAGCTGATGGGCGACATCGAGTCCCGCAAGGTGCGGCTGGTCGAGGTCACCACCCCGGAGCCGTCCCCGTTCGCCCGCTCCCTGCTCTTCGGGTACGTCGCCCAGTTCCTGTACGAGGGCGACTCCCCGCTGGCCGAGCGCCGAGCCGCCGCGCTGTCCCTGGACTCGCGGCTGCTGGCCGAGCTGCTGGGTCAGGCGGAGCTGCGCGAACTGCTCGACGCGGAGGTGCTGGCCGAGCTGGAGCGCGAGCTGCAGTGGCTCACCGAGGACCGCCGGGTCAAGGACATGGAGGGCGTTGCCGATGTGCTCCGCCTGCTCGGCCCGCTGACCGACGCCGAGCTGATCGCGCGGGGTGCGGACCCGCAGTGGGCGCCGGAGCTGGCCGCCGCCCGCCGGGCCATCCGGGTCCGCGTCGCGGGCGCGGACCACTGGGCGGCCGTCGAGGACGCGGGCCGGCTGCGCGACGCGCTCGGCACGGCGCTGCCGGTCGGTGTCCCCGAGGCGTTCACCGAGCCGGTGAAGGACCCACTGGGCGACCTCCTCGCGCGGTACGCGCGCACGCACGGCCCGTTCACCTCGGCCACCGCGGCGGCCCGGTTCGGCCTGGGCGTCGCGGTCACCGAGGGCGCCCTGCACCGCCTGGCCGCGGCCGGCCGAGTCGTCCAGGGCGAGTTCCACCCGGCGGGCATCGGCCAGGAGTGGTGCGACGCGGCCGTGCTGCGCCGCCTGCGCCGCCGCTCCCTGGCGGCTCTGCGGCACGAGCTGGAGCCCGTCCCGCCCGCCGCGCTCGCCCAGTTCCTGCCGCAGTGGCAGCACATCGGCAAGGGTCATGGGCTGCGCGGCATCGACGGCCTGGTGCGCGCCATCGAGCAGTTGCAGGGTGCCTCCGTGCCCGCCTCCGCGCTGGAGAAGCTGGTCCTGCCCTCCCG
This sequence comes from Streptomyces sp. NPDC046727, assembly GCF_040645635.1. NCBI lineage: Bacteria > Bacillati > Actinomycetota > Actinomycetes > Kitasatosporales > Streptomycetaceae > Streptomyces > Streptomyces sp. NPDC046727. The sequence goes on along the minus strand of NZ_JBEYYR010000042.1, from coordinate 22,420 downwards.
TGTGGCCACCTACACGCCGTCGATGCTCGACGAACTGACCGCCGCGGGCGAGGTGGTGTGGGCCGGCGCGGGCGTCCTGCCCGGCAAGGACGGCTGGGTCTCCCTCTATCTGGCGGACGCGGCCCCGCTGTTGCTCCCGGCACCGCACCCGCTGGAGCTGACCGCACTCCACCAGTCCGTCCTGGACGCCCTTTCCGGCGGCTACGGCCTGTTCTTCCGGCAGATCGCCGACCAGGTCCGCTTCACAACGCACCCCGACGTCACCGACCTTCAACTGGCCGACGCGCTCTGGGACCTGGCCTGGTCGGGCCGGCTCACCAACGACACCCTCGCGCCGATGCGGGCCCTCCTGGGCTCGGGTCGTACGGCGGGCTCGACCGCGCACCGCGCCAAGCGCGCCGTCCCGCGCGGGCGCTACGGCTCGCTGACGGCCGCCGCGCGCACCGCCTCCCGCACCGGCCCGCCGACCGTCGCCGGCCGTTGGTCGCTGCTGCCCACGGCCGAACCGGACGCCACCGTGCGCGCGCACGCGCTGGCCCGCACCCTCCTGGACCGGCACGGCGTGGTCACCCGGGGAGCGGTCGCCGCGGAAGGGGTCGAGGGCGGCTTCTCCGCGGTCTACCGAGTGCTGTCGGCGTTCGAGGAGAGCGGTCAGGCCCGGCGGGGCTACGTGGTCGAGGGGCTGGGCGCGGCCCAGTTCGCGATGGACGGCGCGGTGGACCGCCTCCGCGCGGTGGCGAACGCCCGCGAGCGGGCCGAGGGCCTGCCCGCCCCGGCCCCCCGGAACGGCTTCGCCGAGCAGGGCTTCCCGAACCCGTTCGACGGAGCAGGGACCGACGGCACCCCGCACGGCCACACACCTGCCGGCGCCTTCGACGGAGCCGACGGCGGTTTCGCCCACCCCGGCCTGGACGGCGACTTCACCTGGCCGCCGGAGCACCACACCACCACCGAGGGCGACCACGTCTCACCCCGCGACCTCGCCGACCCGTTCGCCTCCCCCGGCTACGGCGGACCCCGCGGCGGCAGCACCCCCTACAACCCGGGCGGACCCTACGGCGCGCCCCGCGGCTACGGCAACGGCCGAGCAGGCTCGCCCGCGCCCGACCCCCGTGCCGTGGTCCTGGCCGCGGCCGACCCGGCGAACGCCTACGGCTCCGCGCTCCCCTGGCCCGAGCCGCCGACCGGAGCCGGGCACAAGCCGGGCCGCAAGGCGGGATCGCTGGTCGTCCTGGTGGAGGGCGAGCTGACGCTGTACATGGAGCGCGGCGGCAAGACACTGCTGGCCTGGCCCGCCGCCCCGGACACCGCCGCGCCGGACGACCCCCGCCTCCGGACGGCCGCCGAGACACTGGCCGCGGCGGCCCGCGCGGGCTCCCTCGGCACGGTCACGGTCGAACGGATCAACGGCACCCAGGCCCTGACCTCCCCCATAGGCACCCTCCTGGAGGCCGCGGGCTTCGTGGCAACACCACGCGGCCTACGCCTGAGAGCGTGACCGGCGCGGACGGCCTCTTTGCCCCACCTCCGCCAGGATCAGGCACCCGGCCTCGCCCGCCCCGGGCCCGGCCACCGTCCGCACCCGCGCCCGCCTCAGCGAGACCGGCGCCGGGAACCACCACCCGGCCCCGCCCCACACAGGGCACCGCCCCGCCCCACCCACCCCCATGGCACCCTTGACCCATGCCCGAAGGTGACACCGTCTGGCAGGCCGCGCGGCGGCTGCATGAGGCTCTCGCGGGCAAGGCGCTGACCCGCAGCGACTTCCGGGTGCCGAAGTACGCGACGGTCGATCTGACCGGCCGCAGGGTGCTCAGCACCATCCCCCGCGGCAAGCACCTGCTCACCCGGTTCGAGGGCGGCCTGACCCTGCACACGCATCTGCGTATGGAGGGCGCGTGGAAGGTGTACGGCACGGGTGAGCGCTGGCGGGGCGGACCGGCCCACCAGATCCGGGCGATCCTCGGCACCGTCGACCGCACGGCCGTCGGCTACCGCCTGCAGGTCCTGGAGCTGTTGCGCACGACCGAGGAGGAGCGGGTCGTCGGCCACCTCGGCCCCGATCTGCTCGGGCCGGACTGGGATCCCGAGCAGGCTTTGGCCAACGTGCTCGCGGACCCGGCCCGTCAGCTCGGCGAGGCCCTGCTGGACCAGCGCAATCTGGCCGGCATCGGCAACGTCTACAAGAGCGAGCTGTGCTTCCTGCTCGGCGTGACCCCCTGGCTGCCGGCCGGCGCGCTCCCCGCGGACCGCGCCGAGCAGCTGCCCGGCCTGGCCAAGCGTCTCCTGGAGGCGAACCGCGACCGCCCGGTCCGGCAGACCACCGGCCTGCACCGGCACGACCTGTTCGTCTACGGCCGCGCGGCCCGCCCGTGTCTGCGCTGCCGGACCCCGGTCCGGGTGGCCGACCAGGGCGACGGTTCCCAGGAGCGCCCCACCTACTGGTGCCCCGCCTGTCAGACGGGCCCCGCTCCCGCCCCGGGCACAGCGCAACGCTGGCGGGAGAAATACCCCCGCCGCACGGGCTGACCGCCGACGCCCCGGGCAGGCGCCGAGCCATCGGCCCACGCCGACCAATTGACGGACCGTCAGATCCGCTCGTACCGTCCCAGCATGGCCCTCACCGCGTACGACCTCAGCGGACGCACCGCCTTCGTCACCGGAGCGGCCGGCGGCATCGGCCGGGCCTCCGCCGTGCTGCTCGCCGAGGCGGGCGCGACGGTGCACTGCGCCGACCGGGACGCGGACGGCCTGGACGGCACCGCAACGCTGATCAAGGAGCGCGGCGGCACGGCCCGCGTCCACGTCCTCGACGTCGCCGACCGGGCCCGGCTCGGCGAGGCAGTCCGGTCCTGCGAGCGGCTGGACGTACTGGCGGCGATCGCCGGGATCATGCACAGCAGCCCGGTCCTGGAGACCTCGGACGCGGATCTCGACCGGGTGCTGAACGTCAACTTCAAGGGCGTGCTGTACGCCTGCCAGGAGGCGGCCCGGCTGATGCTGGCCCGGGAGACCCGCGGCAGCATCGTCACCATGGCCTCCGGCGCGGTCGACACCGGCGGCGCCGGGCTGCTCTGCTACGGCGCGGCCAAGGCTGCCGTGGTGCAGCTGACCAAGACGCTGGCCACCGAGGTCGGCCCGCACGGCATCCGGGTCAACGCCATCGCGCCGGGCTGGATCCGCACCCCCATGACCGCCCGCCACGACCGCGAGGCACAGGCGCACACCGAGGCCGTGATGACCCGCATGACCCCGCTGGGCCGGGTCGGCGAACCGGACGACGTCGCGCACGCGGTGCTGTATCTGGCGTCGGACGCCTCGGGGTTCACGACGGGCCAGATACTTCGCCCGAACGGGGGTGTCGCGATGCCCTGGTGACGTCCCCGGCGCGCCACGCGGCCACCCAGCGCCCCGCCGACAGGGCCCCGGTGGCGTGCCCCTTGGGTACACAGTGCACGGGCAGCAGGCTCAGCCCCCAGCCGCCGGCCGCGACGGCGCCCTCCAGCACACCCGAGCCCTGCCCCGCGGCGAGCCGCAGCACAGCCCACCACCACACCGCCCCGAGCCCGAGAGCCACCCCCCGGCGCACTATCCGCCCCACCATGCCCGCCATCACCTCCAGCCGGACGCTAGACCGTCGCGCGCCCCGCGCGGGAGGCGCACCACGGGCTCACCGATGCAACGCCGGGCCACTCGTCACCGGATTCAGCGGTCGCCGGCCGCACTCGCTACGCGTTCTCGGCCTGGAACATCCAGTGATGCTTCTCCAGATCCGCGGTGATCCCGATGATGATGTCCTGGGACACCGGGTCCGGCTCCGCGGTCGCCTGCACCCGCTCACGCATCCGGGTGATCACCGCGCCCAGCGCGTCCGCCATCGCCCCGACGGCATCCGCGTCCTTGATCCACCCCGCCGGAACGGCCTTGATGCCGCTGCCGGCGGCGACCGTGGCGGCGCGCCCGTCGGGCGGTACGCCCAGCGCCGAGGCCCGCTCGGCCACGGTGTCCGAGTGGGTGCGGGCGGAGTCGACGACCTCGTCGAGCTGGAGGTGGATGGAGCGGAAGCGGGGGCCGACGATGTTCCAGTGGATCTGCTTGGCGATCAGGGAGAGGTCCACCAGGTCGACCAGGGCGCCCTGCAGCGCCTCGGACACGGCCTTCAGGTCCGCCTCAGCCAACGGGCTCTTCACGACGTACATCCGCTTCCTCCGGTGCTTCGGCGCCGTCACATCCCTCCCACCATGACCGCACCCCACAACACCGGCAAACGGGCGCAGGACGGGTGGGCGGCGTCGCCGGCAAGGAAGAAGCCCCGGCCCGCCTCCCCCAGGTCTCCCTGGAGAAGCCGGCCGGGGCTTCACCGTGTATCGGATCGTCAGGCCGCGCGCGGACCTCAGGCGGCGACCACGTCCACCGCCTCCGCAGGCGCCTTGATGGTCACCCGTTCCGGTGGCACACCGGTCACCGACACGGAACCCAGCATCGGTCGGACCGGCGTGGGCACAGGCTCGGTGGCCGCGGCGGACTGGGCCAGTTCGGCCAGCGCCAGCTCGTCGCTCACTTCTCGCATGAGTTCCGACATCCGTACGTCCAGCGCGTCGCAGATGGCGGCGAGCAGCTCGGAGGAAGCCTCCTTCTGCCCCCGCTCCACCTCGGAGAGATAGCCGAGTGAGACTCGGGCGGACGAGGAGACTTCGCGCAGAGTACGGCCCTGGCGTTGGCGCTGCCGACGCAGCACGTCACCCAGCAGGCGACGGAGCAGAATCATCGGTGGCTCCCTCCTCGGACCGCGTAGCCGCATCCTTCTCGCCCCACCGTACCGCCTTGCGCCGCGGCCGTGCGGGGAGCGATGTCGTGTTCACTCAGGGCTGCAAACATCAAAACCCCCCGTTCCGTTCCGTATCCTGTGCCCGCTCATTCCCAGTTTGTTCGCCCGCAAGCTGCTCCAGGAGCACTGCGAGTACGCTCCGTACACTCTCCATACGAATTTCCGCACGGCTGCCGTTCAACCGCAGAGCCTCGACTTTTCCGCCACCGGCGGAACCGGTCCGGGCGGTGAGGGGCCCGTCGACGGCCACGAAGACCGTCCCGACGGGCTGTCCGTCCTGCGGCTCGGGGCCGGCGACCCCGGTGGTCGCGATGCCCCAGTCGGCCCCCAGAGCCTTGCGGACTCCGGCCGCCATCTGGGCCGCGACCTGCGGGTCCACCGCTCCTCGCTGGGCCAGCAGGGTGGCGTCGACACCCAGCAGCTCGTGCTTCAGCGCGGTGGCGTAGGCGGTGACCGAGCCCCGGAACACCCGGGACGCCCCGGGCACCCCGGTGATCTCCGCCGCTACCAGGCCACCGGTCAGCGACTCGGCGACGGCGAGGGTCTCGCCCCTCACGGTCAGTAGTCGCACCAGCTCGGTGGCCTGGGAACTCACGCTTCCGTCTCCTCCAACGCCGCGGCGCGCTCGGCGATTCCCCGTCGGCGCAGCACAATGGCTTGTCTCACGTAGTCGAGGCCCGTCACGACCGTGAGGACGACCGCCACGGCCATCACCCAGAACCTCAGGGTGGCCAGCCACCCCGTCAGCGCCAGGACGTACATCCCGACGGCCACGCCCTGGGTGAGCGTCTTCAGCTTGCCCCCCCGGCTGGCGGGGATCACGCCGTAGCGAATGACCAGAAAACGCAGCAGGGTGATGCCGAGTTCCCGGCCGAGGATCACGGCCGTCACCCACCACGGCAGATCACCGAGGCCGGAGAGACAGATGAGCGCCGCCCCCATGATCGCCTTGTCGGCGATGGGGTCGGCGATCTTCCCGAAGTCGGTGACCAGGTTGTAGGTGCGCGCCAGATGCCCGTCGAACAGGTCGGTGATCATGGCGATGGCGAAGGCGGCCCAGGCCAGGGAGCGCCAGGCCGGGTCGTAGCCGCCGCCCGCCAGCATCAGTGCCACGAAGCCGGGCACCAGGAGCAGCCGGAGCATGGTCAGCAGATTGGCGACGTTCCAGACGCTGGCCTGGTTGACGGCCGCGGCCGCGATCTTCCCGCCGCGCGGGGACCGCCCACCGCCGTCCGGGCCGTCGGCCGGACCGGCCGGACCCGATGCAGAACCGGAGACCTCGGACCGGGCGCCGTCGGCAGCGGCGGCGGAACCCCGGGCGCGGTGCGCGCCGGAGGAACCGCCCGCGGCGGATGCCGGGACTCCGGTCATCTGCCCGCCTCCTCACTACACGCGAGCGAGCCGGCCAGCGGCTCGGCCACCAGGTCGACACCTTCCGTACCGACCACCTTCGCCTCGACCATACGTCCGACCCTCAGGCCCTCGCCGCTCGTGAGCAGGACCTGGCCGTCGGTCTCGGGCGCCTGGTGCGCGCCACGGCCGTGGACGCCCTCCTCCTCGTCCACGGACTCCACCAGGACCCGCACGGTCTCGCCGACGCGCTCCTCGGCGCGCTGCGAGACGAGTTCCTCGGCGAGCCGGGAGATGTGGGCCAGGCGCTCGGCGACGACGTCCTCGTCGAGCTTGTTGTCGTACGTCGCCGCTTCCGTGCCCTCCTCGTCCGAGTAGCCGAAGACGCCGATGGCGTCCAGCCGGGCGCCGTTCAGGAAGCGCTCCAGCTCGGCCAGGTCGGACTCGGTCTCGCCGGGGAAGCCGACGATGAAGTTGGAGCGGACGCCGGCCTCGGGGGCCTTGTTCCTGATGGTGTCGAGCAGCTCCAGGAACCGGTCGGTGTCACCGAAGCGGCGCATGGACCGCAGCACGTCGGGCGCGGAGTGCTGGAAGGACAGGTCGAAGTACGGGGCGACCTTGGGGGTCGAGGTCAGGACGTCGATGAGTCCGGGGCGCATCTCGGCCGGCTGCAGGTAGCTCACCCGCACCCGCTCGATGCCGTCGACCTCGGCCAGCTCCGGCAGCAGGGACTCCAGCAGGCGGATGTCGCCCAGGTCCTTGCCGTAGGAGGTGTTGTTCTCGGAGACCAGCATGATCTCCTTCACGCCCTGCTCGGCCAGCCAGCGGGTCTCGTTGAGGACGTCGCTGGGGCGGCGGGAGATGAAGGAGCCACGGAAGGACGGGATGGCGCAGAAGGAGCAGCGCCGGTCGCAGCCGGAGGCGAGCTTGACGGAGGCGACCGGGGCGCCGTCGAGGCGGCGGCGCAGGGGCGCGCGGGGGCCGGAGGCGGGCGCGACGCCCTGCGGGAGGTCGGCCGGGCCGTGCCCGGGGAGTGCCACCGCGGCGGCGGAGTCCTGTCGCTCGGCCGGGCTGATCGGCAGCAGCTTGCGCCGGTCGCGCGGGGTGTGGGAGGCGTGGATGCCACCGGACAGGATGGTCTGCAGACGGTCGGAGATGTCCGCGTAGTCGTCGAAGCCGAGCACGCCGTCGGCCTCGGGCAGCGCCTCGGCCAGCTCCTTGCCGTACCGCTCGGCCATGCAGCCCACCGCCACGACGGCCTGGGTTCTCCCGTGGTCCTTGAGGTCGTTCGCCTCCAGGAGGGCGTCGACGGAGTCCTTCTTGGCGGCTTCCACGAAGCCACAGGTGTTGACGACGGCGACGTCCGCGTCCGCGGCGTCCTCGACGAGCTGCCAGCCGTCCGCCTCCAAGCGGCCTGCGAGCTCCTCCGAGTCCACCTCGTTACGGGCGCAGCCGAGAGTGACAAGTGCGACGGTACGGCGTTCAGGCATGGGCTCAAGACTACTTTGTCTCACTGACAGCCCACGTCGACGGGGTTGGCCGATCTTGGCCAACCCCGTCACATCTGCCGTGCATGGCCGGTCAGCCGGCCACGGGGTCGCCCTTCGTGTAGGTGAGACGCTCGACCGCGCCGGGCCGGAAGTTGTTCTCGATCTTCTTGCCGTTGACGTACAGCTCGATCGCGCCCGCGTCGCCGAGGATCAGATTGACCTTGGAGCTGTCCTGGAAGGTCTTGGACTGGCCCTTCTTCAGCAGCCCGTCGAAGAGCATCCGGCCGTTGTGGTCCTTGGCGGAGATCCAGCTGCGTCCGTCGGCGGCGCTGACCTGGACGGTGACCTTGTCCTGGGGCGCGGCGGCGATGGCGCTGTCGGAGGGCCCGTCGCTCGGCTCGGCGGGCTTCTCCTTCTTCGGCGTGGGCGAGGCGGACTTGCCGGTGGTGGGCGCGGCGCCCTCGGCGACCTGCGACTTCGAGTCGCCGGAGTCGTCTCCGCCCTTGACCGCGGTGAACCCGACGAACCCGATCACGACGACGATCGCGGCGACCATCGCCGCGGTCCAGTTCGGGCCGCGCCGCTCGGGCCGGATCCGTTCCGCCTCGAACAGGGGTGCGGCGGGGGTGGGCGCGGGACGGCCGCCGTGCTCGGCGTCGAACTGAGCGATCAGCGGCTCGGGGTCGACACGCACGGCCCTGGCCAGCGTGCGGATGTGCCCCCGGGCGTACACGGCGCCGCCGCAGGGGGCGAAATCGTCCGCCTCGATGGCGTGCACGATGGCGATGCGGACACGAGTGGCAGTGCTGACATCGTCCACGGTGAGCCCGGCCGCGATCCGCGCCTGCTGCAGCGCGCGGCCCACGGAGGGTCGGGCTTCCTGGGACTCGTCTCGGAACGGACGCTCGTCTTCAGGGGAGTTGCCGATGGACACGGGGGCGCCTTTCGAGCGTGTAGCCACCTGTGCTGGAAGCTCAGTCTAGGGGGGGTACGAAAGGGTGGGGCAACCGGGCGGTAGGAGTTTGTACGCCATCGGAATGGCCGGACATCCCGAGGACGGGACAGGCGGACACACCCGAATGGGGGACCCGTCTGCCCTCTCGCTCAACTTGACGTACGACACAGGGAAACGGTTGCCCGCGATCTCTAACGGCTGGATCACGGCGTGTCCCGCCACCCGGCGTAACCGGCTTCCACCGAACGGCCCTTCGCGCTTACCCCTCGGACTCCCCGCGAATCAGCGCCAGCACACCGTCCAGCTCGTCAGGCTTCACAAGAACGTCACGTGCCTTGGAACCCTCGCTCGGTCCCACGATGTTGCGGGACTCCATGAGGTCCATGAGCCGTCCGGCCTTGGCGAAGCCGACGCGCAGCTTGCGCTGCAGCATGGACGTCGACCCGAACTGGGTGGAGACGACCAGCTCGGCCGCCTGGCACAGCAGGTCGAGGTCGTCACCGATGTCCTCGTCGATCTCCTTCTTCTGTTTGGTGCCCACGGTGACGTCGTCCCGGAAGACCGGCGCCATCTGGTCCTTGCAGTGCTGGACGACGACCGCGACCTCCTCCTCGGTCACGAACGCGCCCTGCATACGGGTCGGCTTGTTCGCGCCCATCGGCAGGAACAGGCCGTCGCCCTTGCCGATCAGCTTCTCGGCGCCGGGCTGGTCGAGGATGACCCGGGAGTCGGCCAGCGAGGAGGTGGCGAAGGCCAGCCGGGAGGGCACATTGGCCTTGATCAGGCCGGTGACCACGTCGACCGACGGGCGCTGGGTGGCGAGCACCAGATGGATGCCGGCCGCGCGCGCGAGCTGCGTGATGCGCACGATCGCGTCCTCGACGTCCCGCGGGGCGACCATCATCAGGTCGGCCAGCTCGTCCACGATCACCAGCAGGTACGGGTACGGCTGCAGCTCCCGCTCACTGCCCTCGGGCGGCTTGACCTTGCCCTCGCGCACCGCGCGGTTGAAGTCGTCGATGTGCCGGTACCCATAGGCGGCCAGGTCGTCATACCTGAGGTCCATCTCGCGGACCACCCACTGGAGCGCCTCGGCGGCCCGCTTGGGGTTGGTGATGATTGGCGTGATCAGGTGCGGGATGCCCTCGTAGGCGGTCAGCTCGACGCGCTTGGGGTCGACCAGGATCATCCGGACGTCCTCCGGGGTCGCCCGCATCATGACCGAGGTGATCAGACAGTTGATGCAGGACGACTTGCCGGAGCCGGTGGCGCCGGCGACCAGCATGTGCGGCATCTTCGCCAGCGAGTGCATGACGTACCCGCCCTCGACGTCCTTGCCGAAGGCGACCAGCATCGGGTCGTCGTCCTCCGCGGACTCCGCGAGGCGCAGCACGTCGCCGAGGTTGACCATCTCCCGGTCCGTGTTCGGGATCTCGATGCCCACCGCGGACTTGCCGGGGATGGGGCTGATGATCCGCACGTCCGGGCTGGCCACCGCGTACGCGATGTTCTTGGTCAGCGCGGTGATCCGCTCGACCTTCACGGCGGGGCCCAGCTCGACCTCGTAGCGGGTGACCGTCGGGCCTCGGGTGAAGCCCGTGACGGCCGCGTCGACCTTGAACTCGGTGAAGACCTGGGTGAGCGAGGCGACGACCGCGTCGTTGGCGGCGCTGCGCGCCTTGCCGGGGCCGCCCCGCTGGAGCAGGTCGAGGGAGGGCAGCGCGTAGGTGATGTCGCCGGACAGCTGGAGCTGCTCCGCGCGCGCGGGCAGGTCGCGGGGTTCGTCGGGGGCCTTCTTGGTCAGGTCGGGTACGGCGTCGGCCTTGAGCTTCTCCTGCTTCGGCCGCGCGGCCGGGACCGGCGCCGGTGCCGGTGCGGGCTCGGGAGCGGGAGCGGGCACCGGGGTGGTGTCCTCGCGCTCGCCCACGCTCACCCCCTGGGTGAGGTCGGCGACGAGCGGGGACGGCGGCATGCCGTGCATCACGGCGCCGTCGAGCGCGGCCGCGGCAGCCGCCGCGACGTCCACGGCGTCCAGCTGCCGCTGCAGGTCCGGCTGGGGCACCGCGGAGCGCCTGGGCCGCCCGCGGCGCTGCGAGAGGGCCTCCTCCTCGGCCCCGTCGGGGTCGTACGCCTGCGGGGCGCCGGAGCGCCTGCGCGGGCGCGCGGGCGTCGCCTCGCGCCACGGCTCGTCGTAGTGCCCGTCGTCCCCGTCGAACCGCTCCGCCTCGTGGTCGTGCAGCACACCCAGGCGGACGCCGAGCGTCCGCAGCCGCTGCGGGATGGCGTTGACCGGGGTGGCGGTCACCACGAGCAGCCCGAAGATCGTCAGCAGTACCAGCAGGGGTACGGCGAGCACCTCGGTCATGGAGTACGTCAGCGGGGTGGCCGCCGCCCAGCCGATGAGACCGCCGGCGTCCCTTATGCCCTGCATGCCGGCGCTGCGCGCGGGCGAGCCGCAGGCGATGTGGACCTGGCCGAGCACGCCGATGACGAGCGCGGACAGGCCGATCACGATCCGCCCGTTGGCCTCCGGCTTCTCCGGGTGCCGGATGAACCGTACGGCGATCACCGCGAGCAGTATCGGCACCAGCAGGTCGAGCCGGCCGAAGGCGCCGGTGACCAGGATCTCCACCAGGTCGCCGACGGGCCCGCGCAGGTCCGCCCAGGTGCCTGCGGCGACGATCAGCGCGATGCCGAACAGCAGCAGCGCGATGCCGTCCTTGCGGTGGGCCGGGTCGAGGTTCTTCGCGCCCTGCCCTATGCCGCGGAAGACGGCTCCGACGGCGTGCGCGAGGCCGAGCCAGAGGGCGCGCACGAGCCGGTACACGCCCCCGGTGGGGTTGGGTGCCGGCTTCGGCGGCGCGGGCTTCTTGGCCGCGGCCTTCTTGGCGGGCGCCTTCTTGGCCGGGGCCTTCTTCGCTGCGGCCTTCTTCGCCGGAGCCTTCGCGGGAGCGGCCGCCTTCTTCGCGGGCTGCTTCTTGGCTGCGGAGGGACGTGAGGCCATGGGTGTGAGGTTACCGGGGGAGACGACAGCGGACACGTGTGACCACAGCTTCACCCGTTCGTGTCGTACCTGCCGAGGACCGGAACTGACGCACACTCATCCGCAACTGCGGTCCGGGTGTACGTCAGTTCTGCGAGGGCACCGAGGCACCGCTGCCGCCCGTGCCCGGCTCCAGGGCGTCGAGGGCACGGCGCAACCCGGTGAGTTTGCGCTCCAGATGGGCCGCCGTGGCCACCGCCGCCGCGTCCGCGGAGTCGTCGTCCAGCTGCTTGGACAGCGCCTCGGCCTGCTCCTCGACGGCCGCGAGCCGCGCGGACAGCTCGGCGAGCAGTCCGGCCGGCTCCTTGCCGCCGACGGCTCCCTTGCCGCCGCCCTCCAACTGGAGCCGCAGCAGCGCCGCCTGCTCACGCAGCTGGCAGTTCTTCATGTACAGCTCGACGAAGACCGAGACCTTCGCGCGCAGCACCCACGGGTCGAACGGCTTGGAGATGTAGTCCACCGCGCCCGCCGCGTAGCCCCGGAAGGTGTGGTGCGGGCCGTGGTTGATCGCCGTGAGGAAGATGATCGGGATGTCCCGGGTCCGCTCGCGCCGCTTGATGTGCGCGGCGGTCTCGAACCCGTCCATGCCCGGCATCTGGACGTCCAGCAGAATGACCGCGAAATCGTCCGTGAGCAGTGCTTTGAGCGCTTCCTCCCCGCTCGATGCCCGCACCAGCGTCTGATCGAGCGCAGAGAGGATGGCCTCCAGCGCCAGCAGATTCTCCGGCCGGTCATCGACCAGGAGGATCTTGGCCTTCTGCACCATGGCCCGCCCTCCTCGCCCCGGCGGTACACCGGGCGCCGCCCCAGGGGACGACTCCCTTTCGCCGCCCGTCCTTGTGCCGGTCATCGTAGCCGCACCCCGCCTGTCGCCACACCCTGTCACCGCGATGTCACTGTGCACGTAACGGAAACGCGGCAGGACCCCGGAAGGTTCCCGGAATCCGGGATTCCCACATGGTGCCGGACTTCGTCATGGAACAACTCCCGGAACCCGCCGAAGGTTCCCCCGGCGTTCACGTACGGCCCGGTCGGACCGTTCGCCGCGCCCGCCGCGATCACTCCACACCCATCCACTGGCGCATCACGGCCAGCAGGTGATCAGGGTCGACCGGTTTGGTGACATAGTCGGAGGCGCCCGACTCGATCGCCTTCTCCCGGTCGCCCTTCATCGCCTTCGCCGTCAGCGCGATGATCGGCAGCCCCGCGAACTGCGGCATCCTGCGGATCGCCGTAGTCGTCGCATAGCCGTCCATCTCGGGCATCATGATGTCCATCAGGACGACCGCCACGTCGTCGTGCTGCTCCAGCACCTCGATGCCCTCGCGGCCGTTCTCGGCGTACAGCACCGACAGGCCGTGCTGCTCCAGGACGCTGGTGAGCGCGAACACGTTGCGGATGTCGTCGTCGACGATCAGCACCTTCTCGCCGCCGAACCGCACCGCGCGGCCCTGCTGCGGCGCGCGCTCCTGCTCGGAGACGGGGGTCCACTGCTCGGCCCGCTGTGTGTCCTCGGGCAGACTCCGCCGCCGGCGCCGGAAGAGCGCGGCCGGTCCGTTCTGCGTCTCCTGGTACGACTTCACCTCGGCCGGGGTCTCGATCTCCACCGCGGACAGCTCCGAGGACAGGTGCGCCTCGGCGGCGGCGACCAGATCACCGGCCTCCAGGGCGGGCACGGACTGCGTGTAGCCCTGCGGCGGCAGTTCGCTCGGGTACAGCGGCAGGTACAGCGTGAACGTCGAGCCGCGGCCCGGCTCGCTCTGCGCGTGGATCTCGCCGCCGAGCAGCTGCGCGATCTCCCGCGAGATCGACAGGCCCAGGCCGGTGCCGCCGTACTTGCGGCTGGTGGTGCCGTCCGCCTGCTTGAACGCCTCGAAGATGACCCGCATCTTGCTGGCCGCGATGCCGATGCCGGTGTCGGTCACCGAGAACGCGATCAGCTCGCCGTCCGGGTCGGTCAGCGAACCGGCCTCCAGCAGCTGCTCCCGGATGGACTGCGGCACCCCTGAGCCGGCCGGCCGGATCACCAGTTCCACCGAACCGGAGTCCGTGAACTTCACCGCGTTGGACAACAGGTTGCGCAGCACCTGCAGCAGCCGCTGCTCGTCGGTGTGCAGGGTCGCCGGCAGCTCCGGGGAGACCCGTACCGACAGATCCAGGCCCTTCTCCGCGGTCAGCGGCCGGAAGGTGGCCTCCACGTAGTCCACGAGCTGGACGAGCGCGATACGCGTCGGGGAGACGTCCATCTTGCCCGCCTCGACCTTCGACAGGTCGAGGATGTCGTTGATCAGCTGGAGCAGGTCGGAGCCGGCACCGTGGATGGTCTCGGCGAACTCCACCTGCTTCGGCGAGAGGTTCCCCTCGGCGTTGTCGGCGAGCAGCTTGGCCAGGATCAGCAGGGAGTTGAGCGGCGTGCGCAGCTCGTGCGACATGTTGGCGAGGAACTCGCTCTTGTAGCGCATCGACACCGCGAGCTGCTCGGCGCGCTCCTCCAGGACCTGCCGGGCCTCCTCGATCTCGGTGTTCTTCACCTCGATGTCCCGGTTCTGCCGGGCCAGCAGCTCGGCCTTCTCCTCCAGTTCGGCGTTGGAGGCCTGCAGCGCCTTCTGCCGGTTCTCCAGCTCGGCCGACCGCTCCCGCAGCTGTTCGGTCAGCTCCTGCGACTGCTTGAGCAGCTGCTCGGTCTTGGTGTTGACCGAGATGGTGTTGACGCTGGTCGCGATCATCTCGGCGATCTGGTTCAGGAAGTCCCTCTGGATCTGCGTGAACGGCGTGAAGGACGCCAGCTCGATCACGCCGAGCACCTTGCCCTCGAACAGCACCGGCAGCACGATCACCTGCGCGGGCGGGGCCTCGCCGAGCCCGGAGGAGATCTTCAGGTAGCCGCTGGGCGCGTTGTCCACCAGGATCGTGCGCTTCTCCTCGGCGGCCGTGCCGATCAGCGCCTCACCGGGCCGGAACGACGTCGGCATGGAGCCCATCGAGTAGCCGTACGAGCCCAGCATGCGCAGCTCGTAGCCGTCCTCGCCGTTGCCGACGCCCTTGCCGTCCATGAGCGGCATCGCCAGGAAGAACGCGCCGTGCTGCGCGGACACCACCGGCGTCAGCTCGCTCATGATCAGCGAGGCCACGTCCTCCAGGTCCCGGCGGCCCTGCATGAGGGCGGAGATACGGGCGAGGTTGCCCTTGAGCCAGTCCTGCTCCTTGTTGGCGATCGTGGTGTCACGCAGGTTGGCGATCATCTTGTTGATGTAGTCCTGCAGTTCCTGGATCTCGCCGGACGCGTCCACGTCGATCTTCAGGTTCAGGTCGCCACGGGTCACCGCGGTCGCCACGCGCGCGATGGCACGCACCTGCCGGGTCAGGTTCCCGGCCATCTCGTTCACGGACTCCGTCAGGTCGCGCCAGGTGCCGTCGACGTCACGCACGCGTGCCTGACCGCCCAGCTGCCCTTCCGTACCCACCTCGCGGGCCACACGCGTGACCTCCTCGGCGAAGCTGGACAGCTGATCAACCATCGTGTTGATCGTCGTCTTCAGCTCAAGAATCTCACCGCGAGCGTCAATGTCGATCTTCTTCGTCAGGTCACCCTTGGCGATGGCCGTGGTGACCATGGCGATGTTGCGCACCTGACCGGTCAGGTTGGACGCCATGCCGTTCACCGACTCGGTGAGGTCCTTCCAGGTGCCGGCCACACCCGGTACGTGCGCCTGACCACCGAGGATGCCGTCCGTGCCCACCTCACGGGCCACCTTGGTGACCTGGTCGGCGAACGAACTCAGCGTCTTCACCATGGTGTTGATGGTGTCGGCGAGCTGCGCGACCTCACCGCGCGCCTCGATCGTCACCTGCCGCGTCAGGTCACCGTTGGCCACGGCCGCCGACACCTGCGAGATGTTCCGCACCTGCATGGTCAGGTTGTTGGCCATCAGGTTGACGTTGTTGCTCAGGTCCTTCCAGATGCCGGTCACGCCCGGCACGTGCGCCTGGCCGCCCAGGATGCCCTCGGTGCCCACCTCGCGGGCCACCCGGGTCACCTGCTCGGCGAAGCTTGAGAGCTGGTCAACCATGGTGTTGACCGTCGTGACCAGCTCAAGGATCTCGCCCTTCGCGTCAACCGTGATCTTCTTCGACAGGTCGCCCTTGGCGACCGCCGTCGTGACCTCGGCGATGTTGCGCACCTGGATCGTCAGGTTGTTCGCCATGAAGTTCACGGACTGCGTGAGGTCCTTCCAGGTGCCGGAGACACCCTGCACCTCGGCCTGACCGCCGAGGATGCCCTCCGTGCCCACCTCACGGGCCACTCGCGTGACCTCCTGGGCGAACGACGACAGCTGATCCACCATCGTGTTCAGGGTGTTCTTCAGCTCCAGGATCTCCCCGCGCGCGTCCACGGTGATCTTCTGGGAGAGGTCACCGCGCGCCACGGCGGTGGCGACCTGCGCGATGTTGCGCACCTGGGCCGTGAGGTTGCCGGCCATGCCGTTCACGGAGTCGGTCAGATCCCGCCACACACCGGCGACACCGGGCACCTGCGCCTGACCGCCGAGGCGGCCCTCCGTACCCACGTCACGCGCGACCCGGGTCACCTGGTCGGCGAAGGCGGACAGCTGATCAACCATCGTGTTGATCGTGTTCTTCAGCTCAAGAATCTCGCCGCGCGCGTCAACGTCGATCTTCTGCGACAGGTCACCGCGCGCCACGGCCGTCGTCACCTGGGCGATCTGCCGCACCTGGGAGGTCAGGTTGCCGGCCATGAAGTTGACGGAGTCCGTCAACTCCTTCCACGTGCCGGAGACGCCGTCCACCCGGGCCTGACCGCCGAGGCGGCCCTCCGTACCCACGTCCCGGGCCATCCGCGTGACCTGGTCGGCGAAGCTCGACAGCTGGTCCACCATCGTGTTCACGGTGTTCTTCAGCTGGAGCATCTCACCGGACACGTCCACGGTGACCTTCTGCGACAGGTCACCGTTCGCCACCGCCGTCGTCACCTGGGCGATATTGCGCACCTGCCCGGTGAGGTTGCGGAACGCAGTGTTGACGGAGTCCGTCAAGTCCTTCCATGTACCGGCCGCCCCGGACACCTGCGCCTGTCCGCCCAGCTCGCCCTCGACACCGATCTCCCGCGCGACCCGTGTCACCTCGGCTCCGAACGCCGAGAGCTGGTCCACCATGCCGTTGACGGTGTTCTTCAGCTCCAGCATCTCGCCGGCCACATCCACCGTGACCTTCTGCGACAGGTCACCGCTGGCCACCGCCGTCGTCACCGCGGCGATGTCCCGCACCTGCGTGGTCAGGTTCCGGAAGACCGTGTTGACGGAGTCCGTGAGGTCCTTCCACGTACCCGCCGCGCCCGGCACGTTCGCCTGCCCGCCGAGCCGCCCCTCCGCACCGACCTCGTTCGCCACCCGCGTGACCTCGTCCGCGAAGATCCGCAGCGTCTCGGTCATCTGGTTGATCGTCTCGGCGAGCTGCGCCACCTCGCCGCGCGCCGGAACCGTCACCTTCTGCGAGAGATCACCGTTGGCGACAGCGGTCGTGACCTGCGAGATCCCCCGCACCTGCGCGGTCAGGTTGCCCGCCATGGTGTTGACGGAGTCGGTCAGTTCCTTCCACACACCGGCAACGCCGGGCACCTGCGCCTGGCCGCCCAGGATGCCCTCGGTGCCCACCTCCCGGGCCACCCGCGTGACCTCGGAGGAGAAGGACGACAGCTGATCCACCATCGTGTTGACGGTGTTCTTCAGCTCCAGCATCTCACCGGCGACATGCACGGTCACCTTGCGTGACAGGTCACCCTTGGCGACCGCCGTGGTCACCAGCGCGATGTCCCGCACCTGCGCGGTCAGCCGGTAGGCCATCGTGTTGACGGACTCGGTCAGGTCCTTCCACGAACCCGACATTCCGCGCACCCGGGCCTGGCCGCCGAGCTTGCCCTCGGTGCCGACCTCGCTGGCCACGCGCGTGACCTCGTCCGTGAACGTCGACAGCTGGTCGACCAGGTTGTTGACGGTACGGCCGACCTTCAGGAACTCACCCCGCAGCGGATGCCCCGTACCGCCGTCCGGCGCCTGCGTCCGCAGCTCCATCCGCGGCGACAGATCACCCTCGGCGACCGCCGTGAGCACCCGGCTGACCTCGGAAACAGGCCAGACGAGGTCGTCCACCAGCGCATTGGAGTTGTCGATGGCCGTAGCCCAGGAGCCCTCACAGGCCCCCGTCTCCAGCCGTTCCGTGAGTTTTCCCTCACGCCCCACCATGCGCCGCACGCGCGACAGCTCACCGGTCAGATGCAGATTCCGGTCGGCCACCTCGTTGAAGACGGCCGCGATCTCGGACATCACGCCGTCGCCGGACACCGTGAGCCGCTTGCGGAAGTTCCCGTCGCGCATCGACACGAGCGCCGCCAGCAGTCGGTTCAGGGCAGCGGTGTCCACCTCGGTGGTCCCACCGTTCCTGCCCAGGGACGGTCCGCCTTTCGCGCGCGTCTTCGTGCCTCGCGTCGCCGCGCCAGACTCCACTGTGTCCCTCCCGGAGGGGTAGACCGTCACTGCTGTGCTCGGCCGCTTCGGCCCCGGCCTGCCGCTCATCGGCATACCGGTTGCTTCCACGTGCCGGTTACTGCTGCGTATTTCTGCCAGACGAGATCCGGCCACACCAGGGGCTGCTGCCCGCCGTACACGGAACACACGCAGCGCGACCCGACCTTCGTCAGAAGCTTGCCCAGTGTTTCACCCCGGCCGAACCAGGCCATAACAGTTCGGCAGCTTCGCACATCGTCCGCACACCCTGGGGGCGTAAACACCTACGACCGGCATCCGCTCGGACGGCGAAGGTAAGTAACCTTGCATGCGGCTGTCCAGCCGCACCGGTCCAGACCGGCCTGGGCGGTGGCACGAGTACGAGCGGGCATCGGAGGGGCGGCCGGACACATGACCACCGGACTGATCCCCGGGGGGCAGCCCCCGGAGCCACAGCCGACGGGTGAGCTGATGCCGCAGCAGCGGCGCGAGCCCGCCGGCCAGCCAGCCCTGCATGCCGACGACCGGCCGAGGAGTTCTGTGATCACCGCGCGCGCGGCTGCCCGTTTCGAGCCCGTCGGACGATCGGTCGCGACCGCCCGGTCCTTCGTCCGCGACACCCTCCAGGGCTGGGGGTTCGCCGACATCGTCGACGACGCGGTCGTCCTCACCAGTGAACTGGTGACCAACGCGGTCGTCCACGCGGGCACCCACGCGGACGTGCTGTGCCTGCGCACCGAGGACGGCGTGCGCATCGAGGTCTCCGACCGCTACCCGGAGCGCGAGGTCCCCCTCCAGAGCTCCGCCGCCACCATGGGCAGCCCCGACCGCGAGGGCGGCCGCGGCCTCCAGCTCTGCGCGGCCCTGGCCACCCGCTGGGGCGTGGACTACACCCCCACCCACAAGAACGTCTGGTTCCAGCTCAACCTGCCCGAACGCCCGGTCGGCACGCGCACGGCCGGCCCGGCTCTGCCCGCCGACCTCCTCCCGCTGGCCGACGGCCGGGTCCGCGTCGCCGTCCTCCAGGTCGACCGGAAGGGCACCATCAGCGCCTGGAACGAGGACGCCGAGGAACTGTTCGGCTACCCGGCGACCGAGGTCATCGGCAAACCCCTCACCGAGCTGGCGGCCTGGCCGCACACCCCCGGCACCGGCACCGGCATCGCCGAGGCCCTCCAGCTCTCCCGCTGGGAGGGCACCTACGGCATCCGGGGCGCCGACGGCCGCGTGGCCCACGTGTACGCCTCCCACCTCAGGGTCCGCGACACCGGCGGCGAGCCCTCCACCGTCTGCCTCCTGGTCCGCGACCACGAGCGCGCCGTCCTCCAGACGCCGTCCCGCGTCCCGGCCGGCGACCAGCCCCCCTCCTCCGACGGGCAGGCCACCGACCCCTTCGAGGTCTTCATCGGCTCCCCCGCCCCGGACGACCTCGACGGGCTGCTCCAGCGCACCGTCGAACGCGCCCGTGACATGCTCGACGGGGACTCCGCGTTCCTGCTGCTCGCCACCGACGACGAGACGGAACTGGAGGTCCGCGCCTCTACCGGCCTGCCCTCCGCCCGCCAGCGCTTCGCACGCGTCCCCGTCGAGGCGGGCCCCGGCCGGTACGGCTCCGCGCGCATGCCCGCCGTCCACGACGACCTCGCCGCCGTCCCCGGGGCCGTACCGCTGCTCTCCGGCACCGGCATGCGCTCGGTCGTGACCGTCCCGCTGAAGGTCGAGGGCCGCCTCACCGGCTCCCTCGGCGTCGCGGCCGAGGCGGCCGGCCGGTACACCAACGAGGAGGCGCTGCGCCTGCAGTTCGCCGCCGACCGCATCGCCCTCGCCGTCGAGTCGGCGCGCCTCGGCGAGCTGGAGCGGCTGCGCCGTGGCTCGCTGAGCTTCCTGGTCGAGGCCTCCGACCTGCTGGCCGGCACCCTGGACCGGGACCAGACGCTGGCCCTGATGGCCCAGATGACGGTCCCGACCCTGGCCACCTGGTGCGCGGTGTACACCATCGCCGACCAGGCCTCCGACCCGTACCTGTCGTACGTCCTGCACGAGGACGAGGAACTCATCGACGGCATCAAGTCGTTGCTGTCGAAGATCCCGCCGCCGGATCCGGTACCGACGCCCGGCGCCCGGGTCTGGACGACCCCGGGCGAGGTCGCCCACCAGGCGGCCCTGCGCACCTCCATGCGCAGCCTTGGCCTGACCGGCGGCCCCACGCACCAGGTCGCGTCCGGCATCGGCCCGACGCTCGCGACGGCCTCCGCGGTCGGCGGCGAGACGGTCGTCCTGCCGCTCGTCGCCCGTAACCGCGTCATCGGCATGCTGACCCTCGGCAAACCCACCGACGAGCACTTCCGCCAGGAGATCCTGGAACTCGCCGAGGACCTGAGCCGCCGGGCCGCCCTCGCCCTGGACAACGCCCGCCTGTACTCGGAGCGCACGGCCATCAGCCAGTCCCTCCAGCGCAGCCTGCTCCCACCGGGCCTGCCGCAGATCGACGGCGTCGAGGTAGAGGTCATCTACCGCGCGGCCGGCGAGGGCAACGAGGTCGGCGGCGACTTCTACGACGTCTTCCCCATCGGCAACGGCGCCTACGGCTTCGCCATCGGCGACGTCTGCGGTACGGGCCCCAACGCGGCGGCGGTCACCGGCCTGGCCCGGCATGCCCTGCGCCTGCTGGCCAGGGAGGGCCTGTCCGGTCCCGCGGTCCTGGAGCGCCTGAATTCCGCCATCCTCGACGAGGGGGACCGCAGCCGCTTCCTGACCCTCCTCTACGGCGAGCTGCGCACGCAGGAGGACGGCAGCGCCGAGCTGAAGGTGGTCTGCGCCGGCCATCCGCTCCCGCTGCGTCTGCGCCAGGACGGCACGGTGGTGACCGCGGCCGAGCCGCAGCCGCTGCTGGGCGTCATCGAGGACCTTGAGCTGTACGAGGAGACGGTCACCCTTGACCCGGGCGATGTGCTGCTCTGCGTCACGGACGGCGTCACCGAACGCCGGGAGGGCACGCGCATGCTGGGCGACGACGGCCTCGCCGACGTCCTCACGACGTGCACGGGTCTGACGGCGGGTGCGGTCGCCGCACGCATCATGCGCGCGGTGGAACGCTTCGCGTCCGACGCCCCGTCGGACGACATGGCGATTCTGGCGATGCGCGTCCCGGGAATCCACCAGGAGGCCTGAGGAAACACGAAAAGGCCCCACCCGAAAGGGTGGGGCCTTTTGCTGGAGCCCCCAAACGGAATCGAACCGTTGACCTTCTCCTTACCATGGAGACGCTCTGCCGACTGAGCTATAGGGGCCTGTCGTCTTCGAGGTTTCCCTCCCGGCGACAAAGAAACTGTACCCCGAGCGGGCCCCAGTTCCCAAATTCGTTCGGTGTCCGCTCAGAAGGCGGGCTGCAGCAGGCCACCAAGGGCGTTGGTGGCGGACACTATCCGCTGCATCTCCCGTTTGGTGAGCGCGGCGTCCACGGGCAGCGCGAGCGTCTCGTCGGCGGCCAGTTCGGTCGCCGGCAACGACACGCACCGGCGGAACTCCGGCAACCGGTGCACGGGCGTCTTCACCGGCACCCGGCACTCAACTCCCTTGGCCCGCAGGGCACGTGCGAAGGCGTCCCGGTCCGGCCGGCCGTTCCCCGGCACCCGTACGACGTACTGCTGGTAGGTGTGCCCGTCACCGCCGTCCGGCGTGCGTACGCCCTTCAGCTTGGCATCGAGATAGGCGGCCCGCTCCCTGCGCTGGGCTATCTCGTCGTACGGCGCCTCGGACTCGCCCTGCTCCAGCACCAGCAGCCCGTGCCGCTGGCCGAGCGCGTGCAGTCGCCCGATGGCGGCGCGGCGTCCGAAGCGGTGTACGACAACGACCGCGGCCGTGCGGGAGGTTACGGCCGCCTCCACCGCGTCCGGTTCGAGGCAGTAGGTCACCGGGTCTATGTCGGCGAACACGGGGAGGGCACCGGCCAGGGTCACGGCCTCGGCGACCTCGACGTTCCCGAAGGCCGGCACGACGACCTCGTCACCGACTCCTACGCCGGCGGCCCTGAGCATTGCTGCAGTTCCCATGTCTGGATGCTGTGCTCGCAACGTGAACGACACGTTACGCACAACGGAAAAAGGTCGGACCCCGAACCGAAGTTCAGGATCCGACCTTTCTCAATATTTGTTCGGCGGCGTCCTACTCTCCCACAGGGTCCCCCCTGCAGTACCATCGGCGCTGTGAGGCTTAGCTTCCGGGTTCGGTATG
>NZ_JBEYYR010000041.1:0-85938 GCF_040645635.1 Streptomyces sp. NPDC046727 | reverse complement strand
CCGTGCGCCTCCACCGCGTCCACATCCGCGGTCGTCAGCCCGGCCGCCGCGAGCGCCTGCCGGATCACCCGCCGCTGCGAAGGACCGTTCGGGGCCGTCAGACCGTTCGACGCGCCGTCCTGGTTCACCGCCGAGCCGCGCACGACCGCCAGCACGCGGTGGCCGTTGCGGCGGGCGTCGGACAGGCGCTCCACGAGGAGCATGCCGACGCCCTCGGACCAGCTGGCCCCGTCGGCCGCAGCCGCGAAGGACTTGCAGCGGCCGTCGGGGGCGAGGCCACGCTGCCGGGAGAACTCCACGAACGTGCCCGGGGTCGCCATCACGGACACGCCGCCGGCCAGGGCCAGGTCGCACTCCCCCGAGCGCAGCGCCTGGATCGCCCAGTGCAGGGCTACCAGGGACGAGGAGCAGGCGGTGTCCACGGTGATCGCCGGGCCTTCCAGGCCCAGGGTGTAGGAGATGCGGCCGGAGGCGACGCTGCCGGAGTTGCCCATGCCCAGGTAGCCTTCGAGGCCCTCCGGGGTGGTGCCGAGCCGGGCCGCGTAGTCGTGGTACATCAGGCCGGCGAAGACACCGGTGGCGCTGCCGCGCAGCGCGGTCGGGTCGATGCCCGCGCGCTCGATCGCCTCCCAGGACGCCTCCAGGAGCAGCCGCTGCTGCGGGTCCATGGCCAGCGCCTCGCGCGGGCTGATCCCGAAGAACTCGGCGTCGAACCCGGCGGCGTCGTGCAGGAACCCGCCCTCGCGGGCGTAGCTGGTCCCCGTGTGGTCGGGGTCGGCGTGGTAGAGGGCGTCGAGGTCCCAGCCCCGGTCCTCCGGGAAGGGGGAGATGACGTCACGGCCCTCGGCGACGACGCGCCACAGGTCCTCGGGCGAGGCCACTCCGCCGGGGTACCGGCAGGCCATGCCGACGATCGCGATCGGCTCGTCCGCCCGTACGGCGACGGGGGCTGCCTGCGCCGAGCCGGCCGTGGCGCCGAGCAGCTCGGCGAGGATGTGCCGGGTCAGTGCGGCGGGGTTGGGGTGGTCGAACACGGTGGTGGTGGGCAGGCGGAGGCCCGTCACCGTGCCGAGGCGGTTGCGCAGGTCGACGGCGGTCAGGGAGTCGAAGCCGAGTTCGAGGAAGGCCCGGTCCTCGGCGATGGCGGCGGCCGACTCGTGTCCGAGGACGGCCGCGGCCTGGCCGCGGACCAGGTCGAGCACGGTCCGGGTCCGTTCGGCGGGGGTCTGGGCGGCGAGGCGGTCGCGCAGGGTGCCGGCGTCGCCGGCGCGTGCCGTGCGGCGGGCGGCGGGGCCCGCGAGGCTCCGCAGGACGGCGGGCATACGGGTGCCCTGTGCGCGGAACGCCGTGAGGTCCAGGCGGGCGGCGACGGTCAGCGCCGCCTCGGCGGCGCAGGCGGCGTCGAACAGTTCCAGGCCCCGGTCGGCGGGGAGCGGGAGGATGCCGCCCCGGGCCAGGCGCGCGGTGTCGGCGCCGGAGGTCATGGCGCTCGCCGGTGCCCACAGGCCCCAGGCGATGGAGGTGGCGGGCAGGCCCTGCGCCCGCCGGTGCTCCGCGAGCGCGTCCAGCGCGGCGTTCGCCGCCGCGTACCCGCCCTGCCCCGCACTGCCCACGACACCCGCGAGCGACGAGAACAACACAAAGGCACGCAGATCCAGATCCGCCGTCAGCTCGTGCAGATGCCAGGCACCATCGACCTTCGCCTTCAGCACCCCGTCGACCCGGTCAGGGGTCAGCGACTCCACCGTGCCGTCGTCCAAGACACCGGCCGCGTGCACCACACCCGTCAGCGGGAAGCCCGCGACCACACGCTCCAACGCATCCCGGTCGGACACATCACACGCCACCACATCCACAGCGGCGCCCAACTCGCCCAACTCGGCGACCAGCTCCTCGGCACCGCCCCGACGGCTCGCCAGGACCAGCCTGCGCACACCGTGCTCGGCCACCAGGTGCCGGGCCACCAAGGCGCCCAGCACCCCGGTGCCGCCGGTCACCAGCACCACGTCGTCGGCGCCGAACGGCACGCCGTCGCCCGGCTGCGCACCGGCCCGAGCGAGCCGCGGTACGTACGTCTCCCCGGCGCGTACGGCGACCCACGGCTCGTCGGTCAGGGCCGTGGCGGTGGACAGGGCGCGCTCGGAGTCGGGGTGTCCGTCGAGCGTGACGTGGCCGAAGCGGCCCGGGTGCTCGGCCTGGGCGGAGCGCAGCAGACCGCCGACGGCGGCGCCGGCGAGGTCGGTGTCGCGGGTGACGACGACCAGCCGCTCGGCCCGGTCGTCGGCGATCCACCCCTGGATCGCGGTGAGAGCCGCACGCACGGCCTGCCGCACGGCCTCGGGACCGGCATCCGTCCCATGCGGTGCGTCGTCCAGGCGCAGCAGTTCCACGGCGGTGTCGTCCGAGGGTGCGGACGCGGTGCCGGCCACCGGGAGCCAGTCCAGGTGCAGGACGGGGTCGGCGAGGGTGCGGGCGGCGGCGACCTGCGCGGCCGTGACGGCCCGCAGGCGCAGGGAGGCGACGGTGGCCAGGGGCGCGCCGGTGCCGTCGGCGAGGCCGACGGCGACGGTCTCGTTGCCCAGCGGGGTGAGCCGTACCCGCGCCGCGCGGGCGCCGACGGCGTGCACGCGCAGGCCGTGCCAGGCGAAGGGGAGTCCGCCGTCGCCGACCAGGCCGCCGAGGCCGATCGGGTGCAGGGCCGCGTCCAGCAGGGCCGGGTGCAGCAGGAAGCCCGACTCGTCGGTCTCCGCGGGGAGTTCGACCTCGGCCAGGATGTCGTCGCCGTGCCGCCAGGCCGCGCGTACGCCGCGGAAGACCGGCCCGTAGTCGAGGCCGCGGTCGGCGAGGCTGTCGTAGAGCGCGGACACGTCCACCGGTTCGGCGCCGGCGGGCGGCCACTCGGTCAGCGGCGTGCCGGTGGCGGTGTCCCCGGGCACGAGGACGCCCTCGGCGTGCCGGGTCCAGGGCGCGTCACCGTCCTCGGGGCGCGCGTGCACGCTGACGGTACGGCGGTGGTCGGCTTCGGCGCGGCCCACCCGTACCTGGAGGTGCAGGGCACCGCGTTCGGGCAGGGCCAGGGGTGCGCCGAGGACGAGTTCGTCCAGGGTGCCGCAGCGGACGCGGTCGCCGGCGGCGAGGGCGAGTTCGGCGAGCGCCGCGCCGGGCAGCAGGGTGGTGCCGAGGACGACGTGATCGGCCGTCCAGGCGGCCGGGTCCGCGGCGAGGCGTCCGGTCAGGACGAGGCCGCCGTCCTCCGCGAGGTCGACGGCCGCGCCGAGCAGCGGGTGTCCGGCGGCGGTCAGGCCCGCTCCGGCCAGTTCGCCGGCGGACGGGCCGGCGGGGGTCAGCCAGTAGCGCGTGTGCTGGAAGGCGTAGGTGGGCAGGTCGGCACGGCCGGTGACGCCCGCGAAGCAGCCCGTCCAGTCGATGGCGGTGCCCGTGGTGTGCAGGGCGGCGAGCTGGGTGAGCAGTTGCCGCGGACCGTCGTGGTCGCGGCGGAGGGTGCCGACGACGACGGCGGTCCGCTCGGCGGTCTCCGCGGTGTCCTGCACGGCGGCCGTCAGCACCGGGTGCGGGCTGATCTCCACGAACACGGCGTGGCCGGAGTCGAGCAGGCCGCGCACCGCCGGTTCGAAGCCCACCGGTTCCCGGAGGTTGCGGTACCAGTAGCCGGCGTCCAGCGCCGTGCCGTCCGCCCACTCCCCCGTCACGGTGGAGAACAGCGGAACCGTGCCCTCGGCCGGCCGGATGCCCTCCAGGTCGGCCAGCAGGGCGGCGCGCACCGGTTCCACCAGCGGCGAGTGGGAGGCGTAGTCGACGGCGATGCGCCGGGCCCGTACCCCACGGCCCTCGCAGTGGGCGAGGAACTCCTCCAGCGCCACCGCCTCACCCGCGACGACGACCGACTCGGGACCGTTGACAGCGGCCACCGCCACCCGGTCCGCCCAGGCGGCCAGCAGCTCCTCGGTCTCGGCCTGCGCAGCCGCGACCGACACCATGCCCCCGGTACCGGCCAGCGCCGTCAGGGCCTTGCTGCGCAGGGCGACGATCCGGGCGCCGTCCGCCAGCGACAGCGCGCCCGCCACACAGGCAGCCGCGATCTCACCCTGCGAGTGACCGACCACGGCGGACGGCACGACGCCGTACGAGCGCCACACCTCCGCCAGCGACACCATCACCGCCCACAGCACCGGCTGGACGACGTCAACACGTTCCAGGGCGGCCGGGTCGGCCAGAACCTCACGCAACGACCAGTCCACGAACGGCTCCAACGCCGCCGCACACTCCGCCATCCGCCCCGCGAACACCGGCGACGAATCCAGCAGATCCACCGCCATCCCCGCCCACTGCGCCCCCTGACCCGGGAACACGAACACCACCCGACCGTCACCCGACGACCCGGCAGCACCCGACACCACACCCTCCACCGGCTCCCCCGCGGCCAACGCCGCCAAAGAAGCCCGCGCACCGGCCACATCAGCGGCCACCACCACCGCACGATGCGGCAACAGCGCCCGCGACGTGGCAAGGGAGCGGCCGACCGTTTCCAGGGCCTGGGTGCCGGACTCGGTGAGGTGGACGTGCAGTCGGCGTGCCTGGGCGGCGAGCGCCGTGGGGGTGTGCCCGGACAGCAGCAGGGGCACGAGGGGAAGTTCGGCGGATGCGGGGTGTGCGGTCTCCTCGGGTGCCTCTTCGAGGACGACGTGGGCGTTGGTGCCGGAGACGCCGAAGGACGACACGGCGGCCCGGCGCGGCCGACGCGTACGGGTCCACTCGCGCTCCTCGGTGAGCAGTTCCACCGCGCCGGCGGTCCAGTCGACGTGCGGTGACGCCTCGTCCACGTGGAGCGTGCGCGGCAGCGTGCCGTGCCGCATGGCCTGCACCATCTTGATCACACCGGCGACACCGGCGGCGGCCTGCGTGTGCCCGATGTTGGACTTCACCGAGCCGAGCCACAGCGGTTCGTCCCGCTCCTGACCATAGGTCGCGAGCAGTGCCTGCGCCTCGATCGGGTCGCCCAGCCGGGTGCCCGTACCGTGCGCCTCCACCGCGTCCACGTCGGCCGTCGTCAGCCCGGCGCCCGCGAGCGCCTGGCGGATCACCCTCTGCTGCGAAGGACCGTTCGGGGCGGTCAGGCCGTTCGACGCGCCGTCCTGGTTCACCGCGGAGCCGCGTACGACGGCCAGCACCTGGTGGCCGTTGCGGCGGGCGTCCGACAGGCGCTCCACGAGCAGCATGCCGACGCCCTCGGACCAGCCGACTCCGTCGGCCGCGGCCGAGAAGGACTTGCAGCGGCCGTCGGGGGCGAGGCCGCGCTGCCGGGAGAACTCCACGAACGTGCCCGGGGTGGCCATGACGGTGACACCGCCGGCCAGCGCCATCGAGCACTCGCCGCTGCGCAGCGCCTGGATCGCCCAGTGCAGGGCGACGAGCGAGGAGGAGCACGCGGTGTCGACGGTGACCGCCGGGCCCTCCAGGCCGAGCGTGTAGGCGACCCGGCCCGAGAGCACGCTGCCGGCGGTGCCGAGACCCAGGTAGCCCTCGACGCCCTCCGGGAGGGTGCCGGTGCCGCTGCCGTAGTCGTGGTACATCAGGCCGGCGAAGACGCCGGTGGCGCTGCCGCGCAGCGCGGTCGGGTCGATGCCGGCGCGCTCGATCGCCTCCCAGGAGGTCTCCAGCAGCAGCCGCTGCTGCGGGTCCATGGCCAGCGCCTCACGCGGGCTGATCCCGAAGAACTCGGCGTCGAAGTCGGCCGCCCCGGTGAGGAATCCGCCCTCCCGGGTGTAGCTCGTCCCGGTGCGGGACTGGTCGGGGTCGTAGACGGAGGTGAGGTCCCAGCCACGGTCCTCGGGGAAGCCGGTGACGGCGTCGGTGCCCGCGAGCACCAGTCGCCACAGGTCCTCGGGCGAGGTCACTCCGCCGGGGTAACGGCAGGCCATGCCGACGATCGCGATCGGCTCGTCGGCGCGTACGGCGGTGGTGGCGGCGGGCAGTTGTGCGCCGCTCGTGGCCGACGGGCCGGCGTCCAGGGCCGCGTCCAGGAGGTGGCGTGCGAGGGCGGCGGAGGTGGGATGGTCGAAGGTGATCGTCGCGGCCAGGCGCAGGCCGGTCGCGGCGGTGAGCCGGTTGCGGAGTTCGACGGCGGCCAGCGAGTCGAAGCCGAGGTCGAGGAAGGAGCGGTCGGGGGCGACGGCGTCCGGGCCGTCGTGGCCGAGCACGGTCGCCGCGGTCTCCCGGACCAGTTCCAGGGCGGCGCGGCGTCGCTCGGCCTCGGGCAGCGCGGCGAGCCGCTCGGCGAAGCCGCCGGGCTGGGCGGCAGCGGCGGTGCGGCGTGCGGGTGCCGGTACCAGGCCGCGCAGCACGGGCGGCAGCGCCTCCGCCTGGGCGCGCAGCACGGCGAGGTCCAGGCGCGCGGCGACGGTCAGCGGTGCGTCGGTGGCGCAGGCGGCGTCGAACAGCTCCAGGCCGTCGGCGTGGGCGAAGGGCACGACTCCGCCGCGGGCGAGCCGGGCCGCGTCCACCCGGTCGAGGCCGCTCGCCATACCGTCGGCCCAGGGTCCCCAGGCGATGGAGGTACCGGGCAGGCCCTGCGCCCGCCGATGCTCCGCGAGCGCGTCCAGCGCGGCGTTCGCCGCCGCGTACCCGCCCTGCCCCGCACTGCCCACGACACCCGCGAGCGACGAGAACAACACAAAGGCACGCAGGTCCAGTCCGGACGTCAGCTCGTGCAGATGCCAGGCACCGTCGACCTTCGCCTTCAGCACCCCGTCGACCCGGTCAGGGGTCAGCGACTCCACCGTGCCGTCATCCAGCACACCGGCCGCGTGCACCACACCCGTCAGCGGGAACTGTGCGATCACGCGCTCCAACGCGTCCCGGTCGGACACATCACACGCCACCACATCCACAGCGGCGCCCAACTCGCCCAACTCGGCGACCAGTTCCTCGCCACCGCCTCGGCGACTCGCCAGCACCAGCCGCCGCACACCGTGCTCGGCCACCAGATGCCGGGCCACCACACGGCCCAGGGCACCCGTACCACCGGTCACCAGCACCACATCGTCCGCACCGAACGGCACCTCACCAGCGGGCTGAGAGACCCCGCGCGCCAACCGGGGCGCATAGAGCGCTCCGTTCCGTACGGCGATCTGGGGCTCGCCCGTGGCCAGCGCGGCCGGCAGGGCGGTGCTGTCCTCGGGAGCGGCCAGGTCGATCAGGACGAAGCGGCCGGGGTGCTCGGACTGGGCGCTGCGCAGCAGGCCCCAGGCGGCGGCGCCGGCCAGGTCGGGGACGGTGTCGCCGGGTTCGGCGGCGACGGCGCCGTGGGTGACCACGACGAGCGGGCCGGCCGGCCCGTCGGAGGCGAGATGCTCCTGGAGCCGGGCGAGGGCGGCGCGGGTGGCCTCCCGGACGGTCCCCGGGTCGGTGCCGGCGGGCAGGGTGAGGACGGTGACGTCGGGGCCGGAAGCGGCGGCCTCGTCGGGGGTGGTGAGCCCGAGGGCGTCGGCGTGGGGGCCGAGGACGGTCCAGCGGGCGGCGGTGGCCGCCGCGGCCGGGCGGGGTTCCCACCGTACGTGGTGCAGGGCGTCGGCCGTGGAGGTGCCGCGGATTTCGGTGGCCGGGCGCAGGCGGAGGTCGGTGACGGTGACGACGGGCCGGCCGGCGGCGTCGGCGGCGGTGAGCGCGACGGCGTCGGGGCCGGTCGGGGTCAGCCGCACCCGCAGGGAGCGGGCGCCGGTCGCGTGCAGGCGGACGCCGGTCCAGGTGAAGGGCAGTCCGCCGTGCTCGACGAGGCCGCCGAGGCCGAGGGCGTGCAGGGCGGCGTCGAACAGGGCGGGGTGCAGCAGGAAGCCCGACTCGTCGGTGTCCGCGGGCAGTTCGACGTCGGCGAACAGGTCGGTGCCGTGCCGCCAGGCCGCGCGGACGCCGCGGAAGGCGGGGCCGTAGCCGAAGCCGGCCGCGGTGAGCCGGTCGTAGAGGCCGTCGGCGGGCAGGGGTTCGGCGTCGGCGGGCGGCCAGGCGGTGGGCGCCGGGGCGGGTTCGGGGTCGGTGGGGGCGAGGCGTCCGGTGGCGTGGCGGGTCCAGGCGGTGCCGTCCGCGAGCTGGTCGTCGGGCCGGGAGTCGACGGTGACGGCGCGGTGGCCGTCGCGGTCGGGGGCGTCGACGTGGACGCGGAGCCGGACGGCGCCGGACGCGGGGACGGCGAGCGGCGCGGTGAGGACGAGTTCGGCGACGGTGGCGCAGCCGAGGCGGTCGCCCGCGGCGGCGGCGAGTTCGGCGAGGGCGGTGCCGGGGAGCACGGGCGTGCCGAGGACGCTGTGGTCGGCCAGCCAGGGGTGCGTGTGGGCGGACAGGGTGCCGGTGAAGACGACGGCTCCGGCGGCGCCGGGCCGGCCGGCGTGGTCCGCGGTGGCGTCGGCGGGCAGTTCGACGGCGGCGCGCAGCAGCGGGTGGCCGACGGTGCCGAGGCCGGCGGCGGGGAGGTCGTCGGCGGGGGCCGGGGCCAGCCAGTAGTGCTGGTGCTGGAAGGCGTAGGTGGGCAGGTCGACGTGGCGGGTGCCGGAGCCGAAGAAGGCGGCCCAGTCGACGTGCGCGCCGTGGGCGTGGATCCGGGCGAGCGCGCCGACCAGGGTCTCGGGCTCGGGCCGGTCCGCGCGGGCGGTGGGTACGGCGAGCACCTCGGGCCGGTCGGGGTCCTCGGGCAGCGCGTCGGCGACGAGGGCGCCGAGCACGGCGTCCGGGCCGACCTCGACGAAGGTGTCCGCGCCCTCGTCGGCCAGGGTCCGAATGCCGTCGGCGAACCGGACGGTCTCGCGGACGTTGCGCAGCCAGTACTCGGGGTCGCGCAGTTCGGCGTCGGCGGGGGCGCCGGTGACCGTGGAGACGAACGGGATGCGCGGCGTGCCGAGGGTGACGGCGCCCAGCACGCGGCGGAAGCCGTTCAGGACGGGGTCCATGCGGTGGGAGTGGAAGGCGTGGCTGACGGTGAGCCGCTTGGTGCGGCGTCCGCGCTCGGCCCAGTGGGCGGCGGTGGCCAGGACGGCGGCCTCGTCGCCGGACAGGACCACCGACGACGGGCCGTTGACCGCCGCCAGCTCCACGCCCTCGGGCAGCTCGATCTCGTCCTCGCTCGCCTGGACGGCGACCATGGCGCCGCCCTCCGGCAGCGCCTCCATGAGCCGGCCGCGGGCCGCGACCACGACGACGGCGTGCCGCAGGGACAGCACGCCGGCGGCGTGGGCGGCGGCGAGTTCGCCGACGGAGTGGCCGAGGACGAGGTCGGGGCGTATCCCCCAGGAGCCGAGCAGCGCGGTCAGCGCGGTCTCGAAGGCGAACACCGCGGCCTGCGCGTACAGGGTGCGGTCGAGGTCGGGGCCGCCTTCCGTGATGACTTGGCGCAGGGGGCGGGGCAGCACGGTGTCGAACTCCGCGCAGACCTCGGTCCAGGCGGCGGCGAACGCCGGGTAGGTGGCGGCGAGTTCCTCGCCCATGCCGGCGCGCTGGGCGCCCTGGCCGGTGTAGAGGAAGGCCGTGGTGCGGTCGGGCCGGGCCTCGCCGGAGACGGGGGCGGGTGCGCCGGCGGCGAGCGCGGCGAGGCCGGCGCGCAGCTGGGTCGCGTCGGCGCCGAGGACGGCGGCGCGCAGCGGCAGGGCGGCGCGGGTGGTGGCCAGGGCGGCGGCGACGTCGAGGGGGTCGGCGTCGTCGGGCAGGCCGGCGGCGAGCCGTTCGGCCTGGGCGCGCAGGGCGGCCGGGGTGTGGGCGGACAGCAGCCAGGGCACGACCGGGTGTGCGGTGCGCGGGGTGGTCTCGGTGTCGGCGGGCTCGGGGGCCTGTTCGAGGACGACGTGGGCGTTGGTGCCGCTGACGCCGAACGCGGACACCGCGGACCGGCGGGGTGCCCCGGTGTCGGGCCAGGAGCGGTTGTCGGTGAGGAGTTCGACGGCTCCGCGGGACCAGTCCACCTGGGGGGTGGGCTCGGTGGCGTGGAGGGTGCGGGGTGCGATGCCGCGGCGCATGGCCTCGACCATCTTGATGACGCCGGCGACGCCCGCGGCGGCCTGGGTGTGGCCGAGGTTGGACTTCACGGAGCCGAGCAGCAGCGGGCGGGGGCGGTCCTGGCCGTAGGCGGCGAGCAGGGCCTGGGCCTCGATGGGGTCGCCGAGCCGGGTGCCGGTGCCGTGGCCCTCCACGACGTCGACGTCGGAGGGGGTGAGCCGGGCGTCGGCGAGGGCCTGCCGGATGACCTCCTGCTGGGAGGGGCCGTTCGGGGCGGTGAGGCCGCTGCTGGCGCCGTCGGAGTTGACGGCGGAGCCGCGCACGACGGCGAGGACGCGGTGGCCGTTGCGGACGGCGTCGGAGAGCCGCTCCAGCAGGAGCACGCCGACGCCCTCGCCCCAGCCGGTGCCGTCCGCGTCGGCCGAGTAGGCCTTGCAGCGGCCGTCGGGGGCGAGGCCGCGCTGCCGGGAGAACTCCACGAACACGCCGGGGGTGGCCATGACGGTCACGCCGCCGGCGAGCGCCATCGAGCATTCGCCGGCGCGCAGCGACCGCACCGCCCAGTGCAGGGCGACCAGCGAGGAGGAGCAGGCGGTGTCGACCGTGACGGCCGGGCCCTCCAGGCCGAGCACGTAGGAGATCCGGCCGGAGACGACGGCGGTGGCGCCGCCGGTGACGAGGTAGCCCTCGGCGTCCTCGGGGACGCGGGCGCCGATGCCGTAGCCCTGGCTCCAGGTGCCGACGAACACGCCGGTGCGGCTGCCGCGCTGGGCGTGCGGGTCGATGCCGGCCCGCTCGTACGCCTCCCAGGCGGTCTCGAGGAGCACCCGCTGCTGCGGGTCCATGGCGCGGGCCTCGCGCGGGGAGATGCCGAAGAACGCCGGGTCGAAGTCGGCGGCGCCGGTGAGGAAGCCGCCGCGGTCGGTGTAGCTGCGGCCGGCCCGCTCGGGGTCGGGGTCGTGGACGCCGAGGTCCCAGCCTCGGTCGTCGGGGAAGCCGGTGATCAGGTCCGAGCCGGCGGCGACGGCGTCCCACAGCCGCTCGGGCGAGTCGATGCCGCCGGGGAAGCGGCAGGCGGTGCCGACGATGGCGATCGGCTCGTCGGCGGCGGCCGTCAGCGAGCGGTTGCGGCGGCGCAGCCGCTCGGTCTCGCGCAGCGAGCTGCGCAGCGCCTCGACGAGTTCTTCGTTGGTGTTGCTCATGCTGTTCGTGATCCTCAGTTTCCGCGGGGGCGCTCGTCGTGCGCGATCCTGATCAGGTCGTCGATGCTCATGTCGTCCAGCGCGTCCATGAGGTCGTCGGAACCGTCGTCCTCGGGTCCGTCCGCGGGGTCGTCGGGGTGGTCGTCGGGGGCTGCGTGCTGCTGGGCCGGGCCGTCCTGGGCCGGTACGGCGACGCCTGCCAGGCGGGCCAGTTCGTCCAGGAGTCCGGCCTGCCGGAGCCGTTCGAGCGGGATGGCCGCGATGGCGCCGCGCAGGTCGGCGTCGGGGTCCGGCGCGCTGGGCAGGGCGCTCTCGGCGGCCCGGACCTGCGGTTCCAGCTCGGCCAGGAGGTGGCGGGCCAGGGCGGCCGGGGTCGGGTGGTCGAAGACGGCGGTCGCGGACAGCCTGAGGCCGGTGGCCTCGGTGAGCCGGTTGCGCAGTTCGACGGCGGTCAGCGAGTCGAAGCCGAGGTCCAGGAAGCCGCGCGCGGTGTCCACGGCGGACGCCCGGGCGTGGCCGAGGACCGCTGCCGCGTTGCGGCGTACGACGTCGAGCACGGCTCGGCGGCGCTGCTCCTCGCCCAGTCCGGCCAGCCGTTCGGGCAGCGCGGGCCGGTTCTCGGCGTCGTCGCGGGCGGGGCCGGCCGGACGGCGGACCAGGTCGCGCAGCAGGGCGTGCGGGGTGCCGGTGCGGGCGGTGAGCGCCGCGGTGTCGAGACGGAGTGCGGCGAGGGCGCCGGCTCCGGTGCGGCAGGCGGCGTCGAGCACGGCGAGTGCCTCGGTGGCGGCCAGGGGCCGGACACCGGCCCGGGTCATCCTGGCGCGGTCACCGCTGCTCAGGCCGCCGGTCATGGCGCTCTCGGCGGCCCATGGCCCCCAGGCGAGGGAGACGGCGGGCAGGCCGCGGGAGCGGCGGTGCTCGGCGAGCGCGTCCAGGGCGGTGTTGGCGGCGGCGTAGTTGCCCTGCCCTGGGGCGCCGAACGTGCCGGCCGCCGAGGAGAACAGCACGAAGGCGGACAGGTCCCGGTCTTCGGTGAGTTCGTGCAGGTGCCAGGCGGCGTCGGCCTTCGGGCGGAGTACGGCGGCGAGCCGCTCGGGGGTCAGCGAGGTGAGCGTGCCGTCGTCGAGGACGCCGGCCGCGTGCACCACCGCGGTCAGGGGCGGCTCGATGTCGGCGAGCAGCGCGGCGAGCGCGGCCCGGTCGGACACGTCGCAGGCCGCCACGCGGACCCGGGCGCCGGCGGCGCGCAGTTCGGCGGCGACGGGGGTCTCGGCGCCCTGTCGTCCGACGAGCACCAGGTCGCGGATGCCGTGTTCGGTGACGAGGTGCCGGGCCACGAGGCCGCCGAGGGTGCCGGTGCCGCCGGTGACGAGGACGGTGCCGTCGCCGTAAGGGGCGGTGGTGAGGACGAGCTTTCCGGTGTGCCGGGCCTGGGCCATGAAGCGGAACGCCTCGCGGGCGCGGCCCATGGGCACACTGCGGACGGGCAGATGGGCGAGGTCGCCGGCCGCGAGCCGGTCCAGGAGTTCGGTGAGCATCTCCTGGATGCGGTCCGGGCCCGCGTCCGCGAGGTCGACGGCCCGGTAGGTGATGCCGGCGGTGTCGGTGCGGAGGTCGGTCTTGCCGAGTTCCACGAACCGTCCGCCGGTGCGCAGCAGCCGCAGCGACGCGTCCACGAACTCGCCCGCGAGGGAGTTCAGTACGACGTCCATCTCCGGGAACCGCCGCGCGAACTCCGTGTCCCGCGACGACGCCACGTGCGCCTCGTCCAGACCGGCCGCCCGCAACACCCCGTGCTTGCCGGGACTCGCCGTCGCATACACCTCGGCACCCAGCAGACGCGCCACCTGCACCGCGGCCATACCGACACCGCCGGCCGCCGCGTGCACCAGCACCCGATCCCCCGCCCGGACCCGGGCCACGTCGTGGAGGGCGAACCAGGCGGTGAGGAACGCGGAGGGCACCGACGCGGCCCTGGTGAAGCCCCAGCCGTCAGGGACGGGCGCGAGCACGCGCCGGTCGGCGACGGCGGAGGAGCCCATCGAGCCGGGCAGCAGTCCGAACACCCGGTCGCCGGGCGCGAGATCGGTCACGCCGGGGCCGGTCTCGGTCACCACGCCGGCCGCCTCGATGCCGAGCGGCTGGGGTGCGCCGGGGTAGAGGCCGAGCACGCTGAGGACGTCCCGGAAGGTCACACCGACCGCGCGGACGGCGACCCGTACCTCGCCGTCGGCGAGCGGCGCGTCGGCGTGCGGCACGGCCGTCATGCCGTCGACGGTGCCGGTGCTGCCGGGCCTCAGGCGCCAGCCGGCGTCGGGCAGGACCAGCGCGTCGGCGCCGGCGCGGGTGAGCCGCGGTGCGCTGACCGCGCCGGACCGCACGGCGACCTGCGGTTCCCCGCAGGTCAGCGCGGCGGGCAGGGCGCGGGCGGAGGCGTCGGTGGCGTCCAGGTCGGCGAGGACGATCCGGTCGGGGTGCTCGGTCTGGGCGGACCGCACCAGACCCCAGACGGCGCGGGCGGCCGCATCCGGGGACTCCTCGGCGGACAGCGCGAGGGCGCCGCGGGTGACGACGGCGAGGCGGGCGGTGCTCTCCTCGTCGGCCAGGACGTCGCGGAGGGCCGCCAGGACGGCGGCGGTCGCCCGGTGGGTCTCGGCCACGGGGGCCGCGCCGGGGTCGGTGACGACCGGCAGGACGAGCACCTCCGCGGAACGGTCCGTGGCGTCGGCGAGGGCGGCGCCGGCCGCGGTGAGGCCGGCCGTGAGGGCGGGGTCGGCGCCGAGCAGCGCGAGGCGGCGGACCGGGGCCGTGCCCTGCTCGACGGGCGCCCAGGCGGTCTCGAAGAGGGCGTCGGGCACCGCGGGAGCGGCGGGCGGGCGCAGCCGCAGGGAGCCGATGGCGGCCACCGGCAGCCCGTCGGCGTCGAACAGGTCGACGGCGAGGGCGCCTTCGGTGCCGGCCCGGGAGAGCCGGGCGCGGACCGCCCGGGTGCCGGGGGCGAAGACCCGCACCCCGGTCCAGGCGAACGGCAGTCCGCCGTGCGCCGGGTCGGTGATCAGACCGCCCACGCCGATGGCGTGCAGGACGGCGTCGAGCAGCGCCGGGTGTACGGGGCAGCGGTCGGCGTCGGGGACGCCGGCGGGCAGTTCGGCCTCGGCGAACACCTCGGCCGCCGGGCCTTCGCCGCGCCGCCAGGCGGCACGGAGGCCCTGGTAGGCGGGCCCGTAGCCGAAGCCGGCGTCCGCCAGGCCGGCGTACAGGGCGCCGAGGTCGGCGGGCCGGGCGTCCGGGGGCGGCCAGGCACCGGTGGCCGTGGGCTCGCCGGGCGCCTCGCCCAGGGCTCCGGTGGCGTGCCGGGTCCAGTCGCCGTCGCCGGTGCGGGTGTGCAGGGCGATCGCGCGGCGGCCGTCGGTCTCGGCGGCGCCGACGGTGACGCGCACCTCCACGGCGCCGTCGGCGGGCAGCACGAGGGGGGCTTCGAGGATCAGTTCGGCGACGCCGGGCGCGGCCGCCTGGCCGGCCGCGGCGAGGGCCAGGTCCAGCAGGGCGGTGCCGGGCAGCAGGGCGCTGCCGCGCACGGTGTGCTGGGCCAGCCAGGGGCGCGCGGCGGGCGAGAGCCGCCCGGTGAGCACGAGGCCGCCGTCCGGCAGGTCGACCGCGGCGGACAGCAGGGGGTGCCCGGCCGAGGCCGTGCCGTCACCGGAGTGGACGGGCAGCCAGTAGTGCTCGCGCTGGAAGGCGTAGGTGGGCAGTTCGACGGGGGTGCCGCCGCGGCCCGTGAAGTAGCCGGCCCAGTCGACGGGCAGGCCGTCGGCGGCGGCGCGGGCCAGCGCGTCGGTGAGCGTCTCCGGTTCCGGACGGCCGGCCCGCAGCAGGGGGACGGCGAGCGGGTCGCGCTCGTCGGCCTCGGCGGGCGGCAGGCTGCTCTGGGCGAGGGCGGTGAGCACACCGTCCGGGCCGAGTTCCAGGTACCGTACGGCGCCCTCGGCGGCCAGGCCCCGCACGGCGTCGTGGAAGCGGACGGCCTCACGGACGTGCCGTGCCCAGTACTCGGGCGAGCGGGCCTCCTCGGCCGTCAGCGGGCGGCCGGTCAGCGCGGACACCACGGGGACGGAGGGCGCCCTCAGGTCGAGGGCGGCCACGGTGGCGCGGAACTCGTCCAGCATAGGCTCCATCAGCGCGGAGTGGAACGCGTGGGACACCCGCAGGCGGCGGGTTCGGCACCCCTCGGCGGCGAGCCGGGCGGCCACCTCGTCCACGGCGTCCTCGCGGCCGGACAGCACCAGGGCGCGCGGGCCGTTCACGGCGGCGAGGGAGACGTCGTCGCCGAGCAGGGGCCGTACGCGGTCCTCGTCGGCCTCCACGGCGACCATCGTGCCGCCGGCCGGCAGCGCGTCCATCAGCCGGCCGCGGGCTGCGACCAGGGCCGCGGCGTCCGGCAGGGAGAGGACTCCGGCAAGGTGCGCGGCGGTGATCTCGCCGAGCGAGTGGCCGGCCAGCAGGTCGGGGGTCACACCCCAGCGGCGCAGGAGTGCGGCGAGGGCGACCTCGACGGCGAACAGCGCGGGCTGCGCGTAGGCGGTGCGGTCGAGCACGTCGGCGGGGCCGGACAGCACCAGTTCGCGCAGCGGGCGGTCCAGCAGGCGGTCGAACTCGGCGCAGACGGCGTCGAAGGCGTCGGCGTAGGCGGGGTGGGCGGCGTACAGGCCGGCGCCCATGCCGACGCGCTGGGCGCCCTGGCCGGTGCACAGGAACGCGGTGCGGCCCTGGCGGGCGGTGACGGGGCGGGCCTCGGCGAGGGCGTCGAGCAGTGCCTCGGTGTCGCTGCCCGCGGCGGCGACGCGGTACTCGAACGCGGTGCGCGTGGTGGCGAGGGCGCGGGCGACGGCGACCGGGTCGGGGTGTCCGGCGAGGTCGGCGCGCAGCCGCTCCACCTGGGCGCGCACGGCCTCGGGGGTGCGGCCGGAGACCAGCCACGGGACGGGTCCGCCGTCCCCGGCCGGGGCCGCTTCCTCGGCGGGCGGGGCCTGTTCGAGGACGACATGGGCGTTGGTGCCGCTGACCCCGAAGGAGGACACGGCGGCGCGGCGCGGCACGTCGGTCTCGGGCCAGGGGGTGCTCTCGGTGAGGACCGAGACCGCTCCCCTGGTCCAGTCGACCTGTGCGGAGGGCCGGTCGACGTGCAGGGTGGCCGGCAGCACGCCGTGGCGCAGTGCCATGACCGTCTTGATGAGGCCGGCGGCGCCGGACGCGGCCTGGGTGTGGCCGAGGTTGGACTTGACCGAGCCGATCCACAGCGGACGCTCGCGGTCCTGGCCGTAGACCGCCTGCAGGGCCTGGGCCTCGATGGGGTCGCCGAGGGCGGTGCCGGTGCCGTGTGCCTCCACGGCGTCGACGTCGGCCGGGGTGAGGCCGCCGTCGGCCAGCGCGGCCCGGATGACCCGCTGCTGGGAGGGGCCGTTGGGCGCGGTGAGGCCGTTGGAGGCGCCGTCGGAGTTCACGGCGGAGCCGCGGACGACGGCGAGGACGCGGTGGCCGTTCCGGCGGGCGTCGGACAGCCGCTCCACCAGGAGCAGGCCGGCGCCCTCGCCCCAGCCGGTGCCGTCGGCGGCGTCGGCGAACGCCTTGCAGCGGCCGTCGGCCGCGAGGCCGCCCTGCCGGCCGAACTCGACGAAGACGCCCGGGGTGGCCATCACGGTCACGCCGCCGGCCAGGGCCAGGTCGCACTCGCCGGAGCGCAGCGCGCGGATCGCCCAGTGCAGGGCGACCAGGGACGAGGAGCACGCGGTGTCGATGGTGACCGCGGGGCCCTCCAGGCCGAGGACGTAGGCGAGCCGGCCGGAGACCACGCTGCCGGAGGTGCCGGTGAGGAGGTGGCCCTGCAGTTCGTCGGGGGTGCCGTACAGGCTGGTGAGGTAGTCCTGGCCGCCGTAGCCGACGAACACGCCGGTCCGGCTGCCGCGCAGCGAGGCCGGGTCGATGCCGGCGCGCTCGACCGTCTCCCACGCCGTCTCCAGCAGCAGCCGCTGCTGCGGGTCCATGCCGGTGGCCTCGCGGGGGCTGATGCCGAAGAACCCGGCGTCGAACGCACCGGCGGCGTCGAGGAATCCGCCGACCTTGGTGTAGCCGGTGTCGGTGACGTCCCAGCCGCGGTCGGCGGGGAAGCCGGTCATCGCGTCCCGGCCCGCGGCGACGAGGTCCCAGAGCCGTTCGGGCGAGTCGGCGCCGCCGGGGAAGCGGCAGCCCATGCCGACGATGACGATGGGGTCGTCGTCGGTGACGGCGGCCGGCGCCGGCGTGCTGCCGGGAGCCTCGGCGGGCTGTCCGCCGGTGAGTTCCCCGGCCAGGCGCTCGGCGAGCGCCTCCGGGGTGGGGTGGTCGAAGACGAGGGTGGCGGGCAGGGGCAGTCCGGTCGCGTCGCGCAACCGGTTGCGCAGCTCCACGGCGGTGAGCGAGTCGAAGCCCAGTTCCTGGAAGGCGCGGCCGGCGGGCAGTCCGGTGCCGGAGGCGTGGCCGAGGACGGCGCCGGTCTCGGCGAGCACCAGGTCCAGCAGCGCGGCCCGGTCCAGCCGGTCGGCCGGGGCGGCCGGTGCCGGGGCGGTGTCCGCCGGGTCGGCGGCCTCGGGCAGGCCGGCGAGGAGCGGGCTGCGCCGGGCCAGGGTGAACGTCGGCGCGAACACGGGCCAGTCGATGTCGGCGACGACCAGCGAGGCCTCGTCCCGGGCGAGGGCGCCGGCGAGGGCGGCGACGGCGCGGTGGGGTGCCATGGCGGGCAGGCCCCAGCGGAGCATCTGGGCGCGGGCCGGGCCGTCGGACATCCCGGCGCCGTCCCAGTGTCCCCAGGCGACGGCGGTGGCGGGCAGGCCCTCGGCGCGGCGCCGGGCGGCGAGCGCGTCGAGGTGGGTGTTGGCGGCGGCGTAGGCGGCCTGGCCGCTGCTGCCCCACACTCCGGCACCGGAGGTGAACAGCACGAACGCGGACAGCTGCCGGTCGCGGGTCAGTTCGTCCAGCAGGAGGGCGCCGGTGACCTTGGCGGCGGCGACCTCGGTGAGATCGGCCGGGGTCAGCTCGTCCAGCGGCCGGTAGCGCTCGATGCCGGC
This sequence comes from Streptomyces sp. NPDC046727, assembly GCF_040645635.1. Classification (NCBI taxonomy): domain Bacteria; kingdom Bacillati; phylum Actinomycetota; class Actinomycetes; order Kitasatosporales; family Streptomycetaceae; genus Streptomyces; species Streptomyces sp. NPDC046727. The sequence goes on along the minus strand of NZ_JBEYYR010000041.1, from coordinate 67,640 downwards.
GAGGTGGAACACGGCGTCGACGGGGTGCTCGGCCAGCACCCGGGCCAGCGCGTCCCGGTCGGCGACGTCACAGGCGACGATGTCGACCCTGGCGCCGAGCGCGGTGAGTTCGGCGGCCAGTTCCGCCGCACCGGGCGCCTCGGGACCGCGTCGTCCGGTGAGCACGAGGTGCTCCGCCCCGGCACGGGCGAGCCAGCGGGCCACGTGGGCGCCGAGACCACCGGTGCCGCCGGTGACGAGGGTCGTGCCGGTGGGGCTCCAGTCGGGGGTGGTCCCGCCCGCGGGCGCGCGGCGCAGTCGGCGGCCGAAGGCGCCGGAGGCGCGGACCGCCACCTGGTCCTCGGTGCCCGCCAGCGCGGCGACGAGCCGGTCGGCGAGCCGGGCGTCGAGGACGTCGCCGGCCATGCGGGCGTCCGGTGTGCCGTCAGCTCCGGTCGCACCCGGCAGCGCGCCCCCGGTCACCGCGGCGCCGGCCGGCAGGTCGATCAACCCGCCCCAGCTCTGCGGTCGTTCCAGCGCGGCGACGCGGCCGAAGCCCCAGATCTGCGCGGTGGCCGGGTCCGCCGGGGTGTCCGCCGGGCCGGTCGCCACGGCGCCGCGGGTGACGCACCACAGCGGCAGGCCGCCGTCGGCGCGGTCGTGGGCCCGGACGAGGGCGAGGAGGCCGGGGAGCGGGTCGGGGTCGTCGGGGCGGAGCACGGCGACGACGCCCGCGGTCCCGGCGGTGAGTTCGGCGACGGTGTAGGGGTCGTAGGCCGGGACGCGGGTGAGGTCCATGCGGTCCGCCAGTGCCGTGACGACGGCGTCGGACCAGGGATCGTCGGCCGCGACCACCAGCCAGCGGCCGGCGGGCGCGCCGGCGGAGGGCGACGCGGTGAGCGGGGTCCAGTCGACGCGGTAGCGCCAGGAGTCCACGGCGGACGCGTCGGCGCGTCGCTCGTGCCAGGCGGCGAGCAGCGGGTGGACGGCGGCGATCGGTTCCCGGGCGGCGGGGTCCGCGCCGAGCACCGCGGCCAGTTCGTCGGCGGAGCCGTGGACCGCGGCCCAGAACGCGCTGTCCTCGCGGCCCCGTTCCGGGGTGACCGGCCCGGCGTCCTCCTCCAGCCAGAGGCGTTCGCGCTGGAAGGCGTAGGTGGGAAGGGGAACGGTGCGGGCCGCGGTCAGGGCCGGCCGCCAGTCGACCGGTACGCCGCGGACCGCGGCCTCGGCGAGGGAGGCGAGGAAGCGGGCGGGGCCGCCGTCGTCGCGGCGCAGCGAGCCGACGGCGAGGACGGCCGGGTCGGTCTCCTGGAGTGCCGCGGTGAGCACGGGGTGGGCGCTGACCTCGATGAAGGTCGTGAACCCGGCGTCCAGCAGGGCCCGCCCGGCCAGGTCGAAGCGGACCGGCTCGCGCAGGTTGCGGTACCAGTAGGCGGCGTCCAGACCGGTGGTGTCCAGGACTGCGCCGGTCACCGAGGACACGAAGGCGGTGCCGGTGGCGCGCGGGGTGACGGCGGCGGTCGCGGCCAGTACCTCGGCGCGTACGGCTTCGACGTGCGCGGAGTGCGAGGCGTAGTCGACGGGGAGGCGCTTGGCCCGCAGGCCGTCCCGCTCGGCCCGGTCGAGGAGTTCGTCCAGGGCGGCGGCGTCGCCGGACACGACCGTCGCGGCGGGGCCGTTGACGGCGGCCACCGACAGCCGGTCGCCCCACGGCGCGATGACCTCGCGTGCGGCGGCCTCGGCCAGCGGCAGGGACACCATGCCGCCCCGGCCGGTCAGGGCGCGCAGCGCCCGGGCGCGCGCGGTGACCAGCAGGGCGGCGTCCTCCAGGGAGAGGGCGCCGGCGACGCACGCGGCGGCGATCTCGCCCTGCGAGTGGCCGACGACGGCGGCCGGCTCCACTCCGTGCGCCTGCCAGAGGGCGGCCAGGGAGACCATCACGGCCCACAGGGCGGGCTGGACGACGTCGACGCGTTCCAGCGCGGCCGCATCGCCCAGGACGTCGCGCAGGGACCAGTCGACGTGCGGGGCGAGGGCGGCGTCGCACTCGTCCAGGCGGGCGGCGAACTCCGGGGAGGTGTCGGCGAGTTCGCGGGCCATGCCGGTCCACTGGGAGCCCTGCCCGGGGAACACGAACGCGATGCGGCCAAGGTGGCCGGCGGTGCCGCGGACCACGCCGGGCGCGGGCTCCCCCGCGGCGACGGCGGCCACGCCGCGCAGCAGGTCGTCCGTGTCCGCCCCGACCACGACGGCGCGGTGCTCGAACGCCGAGCGGGTGGTGGCCAGGGACAGGGCGACGTCCCGGGGCCGGTCGCCGGGCCGCTGCGCCAGGTGGGCGGCGAGCGCGGCGGCCTGGGCCCGCAGCGCGCTCTCGGTACGGCCGGACAGCACCCACGGGACCGGCCCGCCGACCGCGGCGGGCGCCTCGGCGGCGGTCTCGGGTGCCTGCTCCACGATGACGTGCGCGTTGGTGCCGCTGACGCCGAACGCGGAGACACCGGCGCGCCGCGGCCGGTCGCCGGCGGGCCACGGCCGGGCCTCGGTGAGCAGCCGTACCGCGCCCGCCGACCAGTCGACCTTCGGGGTGGGCGCGTCCACGTGCAGGGTCCGGGGCAGCACCCCGTGGCGCAGGGCGAGCACGGTCTTGAGCACGCCGGCGACCCCGGCGGCGGCCTGGGTGTGCCCGACGTTGGACTTGACCGAGCCGAGCCAGGCGGGGGCGGTGCGGTTCTGGCCGTAGGCGGTGAGCAGGGCCTGGGCCTCGATCGGGTCGCCGAGGACGGTGCCGGTGCCGTGCGCCTCCAGCAGGTCGACGTCGGCGGGCGCGAGCCGGGCGTCGGCGAGCGCCGCCTGGATGACGCGGACCTGCGCCGGGCCGTTGGGCGCGGTGAGGGCGCTGCTGGCGCCGTCCTGGTTGACGGCCGAGCCACGCAGCACCGCGAGCACCGGGTGGCCGAGACGCTGGGCGTCGGAGAGCCGCTCCAGCAGCAGCATTCCGGCGCCTTCGCCCCAGCCGGTGCCGTCCGCCGCGGCGGCGAACGGCTTGCAGCGGCCGTCGGAGGCGAGGCCGCGCTGCCGGGAGAACTCCACGAAGGTCGCCGGGGACGACATGACCGTCACACCGCCCGCGAGTGCCATCGTGCACTCGCCGCCGCGCAGCGCCCGCATCGCCCAGTGCAGGGCGACGAGGGAGGCGGAGCACGCCGTGTCGACGGTGGCCGCGGGGCCGCGCAGGCCGAGGGTGTAGGCGACGCGCCCGGACAGCACGCTTCCGGCGATGCCGGTGCCGCCGTGGCCCTCCACCTGGTGCAGCAGCGGGCGCGCGGCGGAGATGTAGTCCTGTCCGTTGGTGCCCAGGTACACGCCGACGTCCGTGCCGCGCAGGGACTTCGGGTCCAGGCCGGCGCGTTCGACGGCCTCCCAGGCGGTCTCCAGGGCGAGCCGCTGCTGCGGGTCCATCGCCAGCGCCTCGCGCGGCGAGATCCCGAAGAAGTCCGCGTCGAACCCGGCGACGTCCGCGAGGAAGCCGCCCTCGCGCACGTACGACGTGCCCGCGTGCTCGGGGTCCGGATGGTGGAGCGATGCCAGGTCCCAGCCGCGGTCGGCGGGGAACTCGCCGACGGCGTCGCGCTCGTCGGCGAGCAGCCGCCACAGGTCCTCGGGCGTGCTCACGCCGCCCGGGAACCGGCAGGCCATGCCGACGATCGCGATCGGCTCGGTGGCGCGTTCGGCCGTCTCGCGCAGCGTCTGCCTGGCCTGGGCCAGTTCTCCGGTGACCCACCGCAGGTGGTCGAGGAGCTTGTTCTCGTTCTCCACGTTCAGGACTTTCCGAGTTCGTTCCGAATGAAGTCGAAGATCTCGTCGGCGGACGCCGTGCTCAGTCGGCTCGGGTCCGCCGCGGGCCCGGCGGACCCGGCGGGCGCGGCCGGTACCGGCGTCCACGCGTCGAGCAGCCGGCGCAGCTCCGCGGCGACCTGGGCCCGGGTCGGCTCGTCGGCCGTGGCCGGGTCGAGCCGGGCGAACCGGTCCAGGTCGGTGACCTGTGGCCGGTCCGCGGCGGGCGCGAGTCGGGCGGCGAGGTGGGCGGCGAGCGCCTCCCCGTCGGGGTGGTCGAACACCAGCGTGAGCGGCAGGGCGAGTCCGGTGGCCCGGGCGAGCCGGTTGCGCAGTTCGACGGCGGTGAGCGAGTCGAAGCCGAGGTCGACGAGGCCCCGCGTGGTGTCGACCGCGCCGGGACTGCCGTACCCGAGCACGGCGGCGATGGCGTCGCGGACGAGGTCGAGCAGCACGCGCGCGCGTTCGCCGTCGGGCAGGGCCGCCAGGCGCTGCCGCGGATCGGACTCGCCGCCGGTCGCCCCGGGTTCGGGGGCGACGGCCTGGCGTGCCTCGGGCACGGTGGAGATCAGCGGGCTGGGCCGTACTGCGTGCAGGTTGGGCGCGAGCCGGGACCAGTCGACGTCGGCGAGCACCACGGCCGGGTCGCCGGCCGCGATCTCCCGGCCGAGCGCGTCCAGCGCCCGCCGCGGGTCCATCGGCAGCAGTCCGTCGCGGTCCAGGCGCCGGCGTACCTCGTCGGCGTCGGCCATCCCTCCGCCCGCCCAGGCGCCCCACGCCACCGCGGTGGCGGGCAGGCCGGCGGCCCGGCGGCTCGTGGCGAGCGCGTCGAGGTGGGCGTTGGCGGCGGCGTAGTTGGCCTGGCCCGCACCTCCGACGACCCCGCCGAGCGCGGCGAACAGGACGAACGCCTCCAGGGGCAGGTGGGCGGTGAGTTCGTGCAGGGCGGTGGCGCCGTCGGCCTTGGCGCGCAGCACCGTGGCCAGGCGGTCGGGGGTCAGCGAGCTGTGCACCCCGTCGTCCAGGACGCCGGCGGTGTGCACCACGGCGGTCAGCGGCGGGCCGTCGGCGGCGATCCTGTCGAGCAGCGCGCCGAGCGCGGCCCGGTCGGCCACGTCGCACGCCTCCGCGACGGCCTGGCAGCCCAGTTCGCCGAGTTCCGCGACGAGTTCGGCCGCGCCGTCCGCGTCGGGTCCGCGCCGGCTCACCAGCACCACCCGGTCGGCGCCCGAGCGGGCGGCCCAGCGGGCGGTGTGACCGCCCAGCGCGCCCGTACCGCCGGTGATCAGCACGGTGCCGGACGGCCGCCAGCTCTCCGCCGCGGCGCCCGTGGCCGGGCGGACCAGCCGCCGCCCGAAGGCTCCGGCGGCCCGCACGGCGACCTGGTCCTCGTCGCCGTGTCCGGCGAGGACGGCGCAGAGCTGTACGACCGCCTGCTCGTCGGGCTCGGCGGGCAGGTCGACGAGGCCGCCCCAGCGGTGCGGTGCCTCCAGGCACAGCACCCGGCCGAGGCCCCAGACCTGGGCCTGCTCCGGGTCGGCGGGTTCGCCGTCGGTGGCCGCGACGGCTCCGCCGGTCACGCACCACAGCGGCGCGTCGGTGCCGGCGTCGCCGAGGGCCTGGGCGAGGACGAGCGTGCCGGCCGCCGCGTCGGGACCGGCGGCGAGCAGGGACAGCACGCCGTCCACCGGGCCCGTGGCCGACACCGCTTCGGCGAGCCGCGCACGGTCGGGCGCACCCGCCACCGCGAGTTCGGTCACGTCCACTCCTCGGCCTGCGAGCCCCTTCAGGCACTCCCGCACCAGAGCCGTGTCCGCGCCCGCGGCGGGCACGGCCACGAGCCAGCGTCCGGCCGGCACCGCGTCCACGGCGAGGCGGAGCGGCTCCCACCGCACCCGGTAGCGCCACCGCGCGGCCGGATCGGCCTCGGCCCGCACCGGGACCTCCGGCCAGAACCGGCTGTGCTGGAACGGATACGTGGGCAGGTCGACGGGGCGCGCCCCGGCACCGAAGAACTTCTCCCAGTCGACGGCCGCCTGGGACCGGGCGAGCCCCTCGACCAGCGCGACGGCCTCCGGCCGGCCCCTGCGCAGCAGCGGCACACCGCCCTCGGCGAGGGGGGCGAGCGTGGCATCGGGACCGATCTCGACCAGCGCGTCGGCACCGGTCGCGCGCACGGCGGCGACGGCGTCGGCGAAACGGACGGTCTCCCGGACATTGCGCACCCAGTAGCCCGGCTCGCACAACTCGTCCGCCACCGCAGCACCGGTCACCGTCGAGACGAACGGCAGCTTCGGAGCGTGGAACGTCACCGACTCCAGCACCTGACGGAACTCGTCCAGGATCGGATCCATCCGGTGGGAGTGGAACGCGTGGCTCACCTGGAGCCGCTTGGTACGGCGGTCCGACCAGCGGGCGGCCTCAGCGAGCACGGCCTCCTCGTCACCGGACAGCACCACCGACGACGGACCATTGACCGCCGCCAGCTCCACACCCTCCGGCAACTCCAACTCATGCTCACCAGCCTGGACGGCGACCATCGCACCGCCCTCCGGCAGCGCCTGCATCAACCGGCCCCGCGCGGCCACCACACGCACCGCGTCCTCAAGCGACCACACACCCGCGACACAGGCAGCAGCCAACTCACCCACAGAATGGCCGAGTACCGCATCAGGCCGGACGCCCCACGACTCCAGCAGCCGGAACAACGCCACCTCGAAAGCGAACAACCCCGCCTGCGCGTACACCGTCTGATCCAGATCCGGGCCGCCCCCGGCGATCACCTCACCCAACGGCCGGTCCAGCACACCCTCGAACGCCGCACACACCTGCCCGAACGCCTCCGCGAACACCGGGTACGCGGCAGCCAGTTCCGCCCCCATCCCGGCCCGCTGCGCACCCTGCCCCGCGAACACGAACGCGGTCAGGCCGTCACGCGCGAGCAGCAGCTCCGGGTCCGTCAGCGCGGCGAGGAGTGCCTCGCGGTCGGTGCCGACGACGACGGCGCTGTGCTCGAAGCGGGAGCGTGCGGTGGCGAGGCTGAGGCCGATGTCGGCCGGCCGCGCCTCCGGGTGCTCCGTGACGAACGCACGCAGCCGCTCGACCTGTCCGCGCAACGCGGTCTCGGAGCGGGCCGACAACAGCCAGGGCACGGCGGGCAGTTCGGCCGAACCCGTGCGCTCGGTGGTTTCGGGTGCCTCCTCCAGGACCACATGCGCGTTGGTGCCGGACACGCCGAACGAGGACACGCCCGCCCGGCGCGGCCGACCCGTACGCACCCACTCCCGGGCCTCGGTCAGCAGCTCCACCGCGCCCGAGGCCCAGTCGACCTCGGGAGACGGCTCGTCCACGTGGAGCGTGCGCGGCAGCACGCCGTTCCGCATCGCCTGGACCATCTTGATCACGCCGGCGACACCGGCGGCGGCCTGCGTGTGCCCGATGTTGGACTTGATCGAGCCGAGCCAGAGCGGTTCGTCCCGCTCCTGGCCGTAGGTCGCGAGCAGGGCCTGCGCCTCGATCGGGTCGCCCAGCCGGGTGCCCGTGCCGTGCGCCTCCACCGCGTCCACATCCGCGGTCGTCAGCCCGGCCGCCGCGAGCGCCTGCCGGATCACCCGCTGCTGCGAGGGGCCGTTGGGGGCGGTCAGGCCGTTCGACGCGCCGTCCTGGTTGATCGCGGTGCCGCGTACGACGGCCAGCACCTGGTGGCCGTTGCGGCGGGCGTCGGAGAGCCGTTCCACGAGGAGCATGCCGGCGCCCTCGGACCAGCCGGTCCCGTCGGCAGCGGCGGCGAAGGACTTGCAGCGGCCGTCCGCGGCCAGGCCGCGCTGGCGGGAGAAGTCGACGAAGACGTCGGGGGCGGACATGACGGTGACACCGCCGGCCAGGGCCATGGAGCACTCGCCGCTGCGCAGCGCCTGGATCGCCCAGTGCAGGGCGACCAGCGACGCCGAGCACGCGGTGTCGACCGTGACGGCCGGGCCCTCCAGGCCGAGGACGTAGGCGATGCGGCCCGACAGGACGCTGGCGGAGTTGCCGATGCCGACGTAGCCCTCCGCGCTCTCGACGGTCCTCCGCACGAGCTGGGCGTAGTCCTGGCCGTTGGTGCCGAGGTAGACGCCGATGTCCGCGCTGCGCAGGGACTTCGGGTCGATGCCGGCGCGCTCGACGGCTTCCCAGGCGGTCTCCAGGGCCAGCCGCTGCTGCGGGTCCATGGCCAGGGCCTCGCGCGGGCTGATGCCGAAGAAGTCCGCGTCGAACCCTGCGACGTCCGCGAGGAAGCCGCCCTCCCGGACGTACGACGTGCCCGCGTGCTCCGGATCCGGGTGGAAGAGGCCCGCGAGGTCCCAGCCCCGGTCGTCGGGGAACGGGGTGAGCGCGTCGCGCTCGTCGGCGAGCAGCCGCCACAGGTCCTCGGGCGAGGTCACTCCGCCGGGGTACCGGCACGCCATGCCGACGATCGCGATGGGGTCGTCGGCGGCGGGGCGGGCGACGGCGGTCACCGGTGCCGGTTCCTCGGCGGGTTCGCCGAGCAGTTCGGCCAGCAGGCGGGCGGCCAGGGACTGCGGGTTGGGGTGGTCGAACACGAGGGTCGCGGGCAGGCGCAGCCCGGTGGCGGCGGACAGCCGGTTGCGGAGTTCGACGGCGGTCAGCGAGTCGAAGCCCAGTTCCTTGAACGCCCGGCCGGGGGTCACGGCGGTGTCGTCGGTGTGGCCGAGGACCACGGCGGCGTGCGAGCGGACGAGCGTGAGCAGGGTCCGTTCGCGTTCCGCGGCGGTGAGTGCGGTGAGCTTTCCGGCCAGGGTGTCCGGCCCGGCGTCCGCGGTGGCGGCGCGCCGGACGGGGCCACGGACCAGCCGGCGCATCAGCGCGGGTACGGCGGTGACGCCGGTGGCGAACGAGGTGAGGTCCAGCCAGGCGGGGACGAGGACCGGGGCGGAGCCGGCGGTGGCGCGGTCGAACAGGGCCAGCGCGTCGGGCGTGGGCAGTGGCACCACACCGTCGCGGGCCGCGCGCCGCAGGTCGGCGCTGCCCAGGTGGCCGGTCATGCCGCTGGCGTGCGCCCACAGGCCCCACACCTGGGAGGTGGCGGGCAGGCCCAGGGCGCGGCGGTGTGCCGCGAGCGCGTCCACGAACGCGTTGCCCGCCGCGTAGTTGCCCTGCCCGGGCGCCCCGAAGAGGCCGGAGGTGGAGGAGAACAGCACGAAGACGGCCGGCCGGTGCGGGGCGGTCAGTTCGTGCAGGTTCCAGGCGGCGTCGACCTTGGGGCGGAGCACCTTGGCGAGCCGCTCGGGGGTCTGTGAGGCGATGACGCCGTCGTCCAGGACGCCGGCGGCGTGGACGACACCGGTCAGGGGGTGCTCGGCGGTGATCCGGTCGAGCAGTGCGGCCAGTTCGGTGCGGTCGGCGGCGTCGCAGGCGGCGACGGTCACCTCGGCGCCGAGGGCGCGCAGTTCGTCGGCGAGGGCCACGGCCTCGGGGGCCGCGTCGCCGCGCCGTCCGGCCAGCACGAGCCGGCGTACACCGTGCTCGGTGACCAGGTGCCGGGCGCAGAGGGCGCCGAGCGTGCCGGTGCCGCCGGTGACGAGGACGACGCCGTCGGACGGCCACCGGGCCGCCTCGCTGGTGGGCTCGTCGGTGCGCGGGACGCGGACCAGCCGGGGTGCGAGGACCCGGCCGGAGCGTACGGCGATCTCGGGTTCGCCGGTGGCGAGGACGGCGGGCAGCTGCTGCAGTGCGTCGGGGCCGTCGACGTCGACCAGCACCAGCCTGCCGGGGTGTTCGGCGCGGGCGGAGCGGATCAGGCCCCACACGGGCGCGTGGGCGAGGTCGGTGACGTCCTCGTGCTCGACCGGGACCGCGCCGTGGGTGAGGACGACCAGCCGGGTGCCGGCCAGCCGCTCGTCGGCGAGCCACTCCTGCAGAGCGGTCAGCACGCGCCGGGTGCCGGCGTGGGCCGCGCCGACGGTGTCGTCGGCCGGCTGCTGCCGGCACGGCAGCACGAGGGTGCCGGGCACGGTGTCCAGGGCGGCGACGGCGGCCAGGTCGGGGCAGGAGGGGTAGCCGGGCAGCGGCAGGTCGCCGAGTACGGCGATGCCGTCGACGTCGGCCGCGGGCAGCGGCACGGGCGTCCACTCGACCCGGTACAGCTCGTGGTCCCGGCCGGGGCCGGCCGTGGCCGGCGGGCGCAGGGTCACCGCGTCGGCGGTGAGCACGGCGGCTCCGCTGTCGTCGGTGGCGTGCAGGGTGACCGTGTGCTCGCCCGCGGGGTGCAGGCGTACCCGCAGTCGGGTGGCGCCCACGGCGTGCAGGGTGACGCCGTGCCAGGCGCCGGGGACCAGGCCGGGGTGTACGGCCGCGAGGGCGTCGGTGAGCAGGGCGGGGTGTACGCCCCAGCCGCCGGCGGTCTCGTCGGTCAGCTCGACGGTCACGTCGGTGTCGACGTCCCCTGGCGCGGCGGCCGGGGCGGTGCCGGTGTGCGGGAGGAGGACACCGGTCGCGTGCCGGGTCCAGGGCTGGTCGTCGTCGGCGTCGGCGGGCCGGGAGTGGACGGCGACCGGACGGGTGCCGTCCTCGTTCTCCGCGCCCAGGGTTACCTGGAGGCGGAGGGCTCCGTCGGCGGTGTCGAGCGGTGTCTCCTCGGTCAGTTCGCCGAGCGTCCTGCCGTCGGCCGCGTGCAGGGCCAGGTCGAGCACGGTGCCGGCCGGCAGCTCGGTGCCCGCCGGGACGCGCCCGGTGAACACCAGTCCGCCGGATCCGGCGAGCGGGGTGACGGCGCCGAGCAGCGGGTGCCCGGCGCCGGTCAGGCCCAGGCCGGTGGCGTCGGAGGCGACCGGGCCGCTGGGCCAGAAGCGGCGGCGCTGGAAGGCGTAGGTGGGCAGGTCGACGTGGCGTCCGTCGGGGCAGCCCACCGTCCAGTCGACGGGCACACCGTGGACGGCGGCCTCGGCGAGCGAGGTGAGGAGGCGGCGCGGGCCGTCCTCGTCGCGGCGGAGGGTGCCGACGACGACGGCGGTCCGCTCGGCGGTCTCCGCGGTGTCCTGCACGGCGGCCGTCAGCACCGGATGCGGGCTGATCTCCACGAACACGGCGTGGCCGGAGTCGAGCAGGCCGCGCACCACGGGTTCGAACCGTACGGGCTCCCGGAGGTTGCGGTACCAGTAGTCGGCGTCGAGCCGTGTCTCGCCGAGGGGGCCGCCCAGCAGGGTGGAGTGGAAGGCGATGTCGGCCGTGCCGGGCCGCAGTTCGGCGAGCGCGGTGCGCAACTCGGCTTCGAGGGACTCGACATGGGCCGAGTGGGAGGCGTAGTCGACCGCTATGCGGCGCAGTCGTACCCCGTCGGCCGACCAGGCGGCCATCACCTCGTCCAGCGCCTCGGGGTCGCCGCTGAGGACCACCGACGACGGGCCGTTGAGGGCGGCCACGGAGACGCGTCCGGCCCACGGTGCGAGCCGTTGCGTGACGGTGGCCTCGGGCAGGGCGACGGAGACCATGCCGCCGCGCCCGGCCAGCCGCTCGGCGATGAGCCGCGACCGCAGGGCGACGATCCGGGCGCCGTCCGCCAGCGACAGCGCGCCCGCCACACAGGCAGCCGCGATCTCACCCTGCGAATGACCCACCACCGCGGACGGCACGACCCCGTACGAGCGCCACACCTCCGCCAGCGACACCATCACCGCCCACAGCACCGGCTGGACGACGTCGACACGTTCCAGAGCAGCCTGATCGGCCAGAACCTCACGCAACGACCAGTCCACGAACGGCTCCAACGCCGCCGCACACTCGGCCATCCGCCCGGCGAACACCGGCGAGGAATCCAGCAGATCCACCGCCATCCCCGCCCACTGCGCCCCCTGACCCGGGAACACGAACACCACCCGACCGTCACCCGACGACCCGGCAGCACCCGACACCACACCCTCCACCGGCTCCCCCGCGGCCAACGCCGCCAAAGAAGCCCGCGCACCGGCCACATCAGCGGCCACCACCACCGCACGATGCGGCAACAACGCCCGCGACGCGGCAAGGGACCAGGAGACGTCCACCGGGTCCAGGCCGGGGTGGGTGTCGAGGTGGGCGGCGAGCCGGGTGGCCTGTTCGGCGAGCGCGGCCCGGGAGCGGGCGGAGAGCAGCCACGGCACCCAGCGCGGCGCGGCGCCGCGCGCGGGCGCGGCCGGCTCCGCCGGGGCCTCCTCCAGGATGAGGTGGGCGTTGGTGCCGCTGGCGCCGAACGACGACACGCCCGCACGGCGCGGCCGGTCGGTCCGGGGCCAGACGGCGGTGCTGGTGACGAGTTCGACGGAGCCGGAGGCCCAGTCGATGTGCGGCGAGGGAGCGTCCACGTGCAGGGTGCGGGGCACTTCGCCGGCGCGCAGCGCGAGCACCGTCTTGATCACGCCGGCGACGCCCGCCGCGGGGCCGGTGTGGCCGATGTTGGACTTCAGCGAGCCAAGCCGCAGCGGCTGTGCGCGGTCCTGGCCGTAGGTGGCCAGCAGGGCGTTGGCCTCGATGGGGTCGCCGAGGGTGGTCCCGGTGCCGTGCGCCTCCACGACGTCGACGTCGGCGGCGGTGAGGCCGGCGGCGGCCAGCGCGGAGCGGATGACCCGCTGCTGGGCCGAGCCGTTGGGCGCGGTGAGCCCGGAGGAGGCCCCGTCCTGGTTGATCGCCGAGCCGCGGACCACGGCCAGCACGGGGTGGCCGTTGCGGCGGGCGTCGGACAGGCGCTCCAGCAGGACCACGCCGGCGCCCTCGGACCAGCCGATGCCGTCCGCCGCGGCGGCGAACGCCTTGCAGCGGCCGTCGGGGGCGAGGCCGCGCTGCCGGGAGAACTCGACGAAGGCACGCGGGGTCGACATGACCATCACGCCGCCGGCGAGGGCCAGCGAGCACTCGCCGCTGCGCAGGGACTGGCCGGCCAGGTGCAGGGCGACGAGCGAGGACGAGCAGGCGGTGTCCACGCTGACGGCCGGGCCTTCCAGGCCGAGGGTGTAGGCCACCCGGCCGGAGAGCACGCTGGCGTAGTTGCCGGTGCCGAGCAGTCCCTCGTCCACGCCGGCGACGGCGCCGTGCCGTGAGTCGTAGCGCTGGTCGGTGACGCCCGCGAAGACGCCGGTGGCGCTGGAGCGCAGGCCGTGCGGGTCGATACCGGCGTGCTCGAACGCCTCCCAGGCCACTTCGAGGAACAGCCGCTGCTGCGGGTCCATCGCCAGCGCCTCGCGCGGGCTGATGCCGAAGAAGTCGGCGTCGAAGTCGGCGGCGTCGTGCAGGAAGCCGCCCTGGCGCAGGTAGGTGTGTCCGGCCCGGTCCGGGTCGGGGTCGTAGAGGCCGTCGAGGTCCCAGCCGCGGTCGGTGGGGAAGTCGCCGATGACGTCACGGCCTTCGGCGAGGAGCTGCCACAGGTCGTCGGGCGAGGCCACGCCGCCGGGGAAGCGGCAGGCCATGCCGACCACGGCCAGCGGCTCGTCGGCCGGGGCGGTGCGGACGGCGGGGCGGGCCGGGACGGGCGCGCCGTCGAGCCGGGTGACCAGATGGTCGGTGAGGGCGGCCGGGTTCGGGTGGTCGAAGACGACGCTGCTGGGCAGCGTCAGGCCGGTCGCCTCGGTCAGCGCGGTGCGCAGCCGCAGGGAGGCGAGGGAGTCGAAGCCGAGGGCGGCGAAACCGCGGTGCGGTTCGATCGCGGCAGGGTCGGCGTGGCCGAGCACGGCGGCGGTCCGCAGCCGTACCAGGTCCATGACGCGGTGCCGGCGTTCGGCGGGGGTCAGCCCGGCCAGCTCGTCGCTCCAGGGCGTGCCGTCGTCGGCGGTGCGCTGCGCGGGGAGCGCGACGGGGGTGGCGGCCGGGGGCAGCGGGCGCGCGGCTCCGTCCACGGGCGGCCAGTACCGGTCGCGCTGGAAGGCGTACGTCGGCAGGTCGGCCGGGTGGGCTCCGGTGCCCCGGAAGAAGGCGGTCCAGTCGATGCCCACGCCGTGCGCGTGCGCCTCGGCCAGGTTGGTCAGCAGGGTCGGCAGGCCGGCCCGGTCGCGCTGGAGGGTCCCGACGACCACGGCTCCGGTTTCCGTGCGCTCGACGGTCTCCTGGGTGCCGATGGTCAGTACGGGGTGCGGGCTGACCTCGATGAAGCCCCGGTGGCCCTGGGCGAGCAGGGCGGCGACGGCGTCGGCGTAGCGGACGGGTTCGCGGAGGTTGCGGTACCAGTAGCCGGCGTCCAGCGCCGTGCCGTCCGCCCACTCCCCGGTCACGGTGGACAGCAGCGGTACGGTGCCCTCGGTCGGCCGGATGCCGGCGAGGTCGGCCAGCAGCCGGTCGCGGACGGCCTCCACCTGGGCCGAGTGGGAGGCGTAGTCGACGGCGACGCGCCGGGCCCGTACCCCACGGCCCTCGCAGTGGGCGAGGAACTCCTCCAGCGCCACCGCCTCACCCGCGACGACGACCGACTCGGGACCGTTGACAGCGGCCACCGCGACCCGGTCCGCCCAGGCGGCCAGCAGCTCCACGGTGTCGGCGGGGGTGGCGGCGACGGACACCATGCCCCCGGTGCCCGCGAGTGTCGTCAGGGCCTTGCTGCGCAGGGCGACGATCCGGGCACCGTCGGCCAGGGACAGCGCGCCCGCCACACAGGCAGCCGCGATCTCACCCTGCGAATGACCCACCACCGCCGACGGCACGACCCCGTACGAGCGCCACACCTCCGCCAGCGACACCATCACCGCCCACAGCACCGGCTGGACGACGTCGACACGTTCCAGAGCAGCCTGATCGGCCAGAACCTCACGCAACGACCAGTCCACGAACGGCTCCAACGCCGCCGCACACTCCGCCATCCGCCCCGCGAACACCGGCGACGAATCCAGCAGATCCACCGCCATCCCCGCCCACTGCGCCCCCTGACCCGGGAACACGAAGACGGCGCGGCCGTCGCCGACGGCGCGGCCGCGGACCACGTCGGCCGACTCGGCGCCTTCCGCCAGGGCGGTCAGGCCGGCGAGCAGGGTGTCGTGGTCCGCGCCCAGGACGACCGCGCGGTGTTCGAAGGCCGTGCGGGTGGTGGCGAGGGCGAGGGCCACGTCGTGGGGGGCGGCGTCGAGCGCGGGCCGGTGCGCGAGGAGGCGTTCGGCCTGGGCGCGCAGTCCGGCCGCCGTTCGGGAGGACAGCGTCCACGGGACGACCGGCAGGGTACGGTCCGTGGCTTCGTCGGCGGGCTCCGGCTGGGGGGGTGCCTGCTCCAGGATGGCGTGGGCGTTGGTGCCGGACACGCCGAACGACGACACGCCCGCGCGGCGCGGCTGCTCCCCGCTCGGCCAGTCCCGCTCCTCGGTGAGGAGTTCGACGGCGCCGGCGGTCCAGTCGACGTGCGGGGACGGCTCGTCCACGTGCAGGGTGCGCGGCAGCGTGCCGTGCCGCATGGCCTGCACCATCTTGATCACACCGGCGACACCGGCGGCGGCCTGCGTGTGCCCGATGTTGGACTTCACCGAGCCGAGCCACAGCGGTTCGTCCCGCTCCTGACCGTAGGTCGCGAGGAGCGCCTGCGCCTCGATCGGGTCACCCAGCTTGGTACCCGTACCGTGCGCCTCCACGACGTCGACCTGGCTCGCGGCCAGGCGGGCGTCGGCCAGCGCCTGGCGGATCACGCGCTGCTGCGCGAGCCCGTTGGGGGCGGTGAGTCCGCTGCTCGCGCCGTCCTGGTTGATGGCGGTGCCGCGCACCACGGCCAGCACGGGGTGGCCGTTGCGGCGGGCGTCCGAGAGCCGTTCCAGGACGAGCATGCCCGCGCCCTCGGCGAAGCCGAACCCGTCGGCCGCCGCGGCGAACGCCTTGCAGCGGCCGTCGGCGGCGAGGGCCCGCTGCCGGCTGTACTCGGTGAACACGCCGGGCGTGGACAGCACGGTCGCGCCGCCGGTGAGCGCCAGCGTGCACTCCCCGGCCCGCAGGGAGCGGACCGCGAGGTGCAGGGCGACCAGGGACGAGGAGCAGGCGGTGTCCACGGAGAGGGCGGGGCCCTCCAGGCCGAGGGTGTAGGCGACCCGGCCGGAGAGCACGCTGGGCGAGGTGCCGGTGACGACGTACCCCTCCAGCTCGGTGGCCACCGGGCCGGTGATGTCGGAGTAGTCCTCGCTGCTGAAGCCGACGAACACGCCGGTGGCGCTGGAGCGCAGGCCGGCCGGGTCGATGCCGGCCCGCTCCAGGGCCTCCCAGGAGGTCTCCAGCACCAGCCGCTGCTGCGGGTCCATGGCGAGCGCCTCGCGCGGGCTGATGCCGAAGAAGCCGGCGTCGAAGTCCGCCGCGGCGTCGAGGAATCCGCCTTCGCGGGCGTAGGAGGTGCCGGGCCGGTCGGGGTCCGGGTCGTAGACCGAGGCCATGTCCCAGCCCCGGTCGGTGGGGAACGCCGAGACCGCGTCGGTCCCGGCGGTCACCAGCCGCCACAGGTCCTCGGGCGAGGTCACGCCGCCGGGGTAGCGGCAGGCCATGCCCACGATCGCGATCGGTTCTCGGTCGCGGGCCTCTGCCTCGCGCAGCCGGCGCCGGGCGACCTGCAGATCGCCCGTGACCTGCTTGAGGTAGTCGAGCAGTTTGGCCTCGTCAGCCATCGGTGCACCCCCGTGCGGTTCGTTCGGCGCGGGTCACGAGATGCCCCGGTCGATCAGGTCGAAGAGTTCGTCGGCGGTGACGCCGTCCAGGGCGGCCCGCTCGGGTGTGCCGTCGGTCGTGCCGGCGTCCCAGCGGGCCGCGAGGTCCCGCAGGTGCGCCGCCACCCGGGCGCGGTCGGTGCCGTCGGCCGGCAGTGCGCCGAGCGCGCTCTCCACGCGGGCCAGTTCGGCGATGATCCGGTCGGCGCTCGCCTCGTCGGACTCGCTCGGCAGGAGCGCGTCGAGGAGGTGGTCGGCGAGCGCGGCCGGGTTGGGATGGTCGAACACGATGGTGGTGGGCAGGCGCAGGCCGGTGGCGGCGCCGAGGCGGTTGCGCAGTTCGACGGCGGTCAGCGAGTCGAAGCCCAGTTCCTTGAAGCCGCGGTCGGGTGCCACCGCGTCGCCTCCCCGGTGCCCCAGGACGTCGGCGACCTGGCCGCGGACGACGTCGAGCAGGGCGGGGGCGCGCTCGGGCGCGGGCAGGGCGGTGATCCGCGCCACCAGGGCGGCGGCGTCGGTCACCGGGCGGGCGGCGGCCGGGCCGGCCGGGGTGGCGACCAGGCCGTACAGCAGCGCCGGGGTGGGCGCGGCGGAGGCGGTGGCGAGGTCCAGGCGGGCGGTGACGGTCACGGCGTCGCCGGTGGCGGTGGCCGTGTCGAACAGGGCCAGTCCCTCGGCGGCGGCCATCGGCACGATGCGGTTGCGGCCGGCGCGGGCGACGTCGGCGGCGTCCAGGTGCCGGGTGAGGCCGGTGGCGTCGGCCCACAGCCCCCAGGCCGCGGCGGTGCCGGGCAGGCCGGCGGCGCGGCGCCGTTCGGCGAGCGCGTCGAGGAAGGCGTTGGCGGCGGCGTAGTTGGCCTGCGCGGGGGTGCCGAGGGTGGCCGCCGCGGAGGAGAACAGCACGAACGCCGACAGGTCCCTGTCCTTGGTGAGTTCGTGCAGGTGCCAGGCGGCGTCGGCCTTCGGGCGCAGCACGCCCGGCAGCCGGTCGGCGTCGAGTTCGGTCAGCACGCCGTCGTCGAGGGCGCCCGCGGTGTGCACCACCGCGGTCAGCGGGGCCTCGGCGGTCACCTTGGCGAGCAGCGCGTCGAGGGCGGCGCGGTCGGTGACGTCGCAGGTCTCGAAGCGGACGGTGGCGCCCGCCGCGGCCAGTTCGGCGACCAGGTCCGCGCTGCCGGGGGCGGCGGCGCCGCGGCGGCTGGCCAGCACCAGGTCGCGGGCGCCGTGTTCGGCCACCAGGTGCCGGGCGAGCATGCCGCCGAGCACGCCGGCGCCGGTGATCAGGACGGTGCCGTCGGCGTAGGGGGCGACGGTCAGCACGATCTTGCCGGTGTGCCGGGCCTGGGCCATGAACCGGAACGCGGTGCGCGCGTCGGCGAGGGGCCAGGTCCGGGTGGGCAGGCCGGTCAGCTCGCCCGCCTCGGCGTGGGCGACGACCTCGGTCAGCAGGCTCTGGACGCGATCGGGGCCGGCGTCCCGCAGCAGGTCGAACGGGAGGTAGTCGACACCGGGCAGGCCGGCGGGGTCGCGGAGGTCGGTCTTGCCGAGTTCCACGAACCGTCCGCCGGTGCGCAGCAGCCGCAGCGACGCGTCCACGAACTCACCCGCGAGGGAGTTCAGTACGACGTCCATCTCCGGGAAACGCCGCGCGAACTCCGTGTCCCGCGACGACGCCACGTGCGCCTCGTCCAGACCGGCCGCCCGCAACACCCCGTGCTTGCCGGGACTCGCCGTCGCATACACCTCGGCACCCAGCAGACGCGCCACCTGCACCGCGGCCATACCGACACCGCCGGCCGCCGCGTGCACCAGCACCCGGTCCCCCGCCCGGACCCCGGCGAGGTCGACGAGGGCGTACCGGGCGGTGGCGAACACGGACGGCAGGGCCGCGGCGCGGACCCAGGACCAGCCGGCGGGGACGGGCACCACGAGCCGCCGGTCCACCACGGCGAGGGTGCCGAAGCCGCCTGGCACCATGCCGAGGACGCGGTCGCCGACGGAGAGGTCGGTGACGTCGGGGGCGACCTCGACGACGGTGCCCGCGGCCTCGGAGCCGATCGCGTCGACCTCGTCCGGGTACATGTCGAGCGCGCACAGCACATCGCGGAAGTTCAGGCCCGCCGCGCGGACGGCGATGCGCACCTGGCCGGGTGCCAGGGGTGCGGTGGCGTCGGGAGCGTCGACGGCGTCGACGCCGTCGATGCTGCCGGGCCGTACCACGTCGACGCGCCAGGCGTCGGCGCCGGCGGGCGGGCGCAGCGCGGTCTCGGAGGCCCGGGTGAGCCGGGCGACGAGGCGTGCGCCGTCCCGGAGCGCGGTCTGCGGCTCGTCGCCGACGGCCGGCACCGCGCCCAGGGAGGCGGGCGTGCCGTCGGTGTCGACGAGCAGGAACCGGTCGGGGTGCTCGGTCTGCGCCGAGCGCACCAGGCCCCAGACCGCGGCGGCGGCCGGGTCGGGTTCCTCGCCGGGCCGGGCGGCGACGGCGTGCCGGGTGACGATCGCGAGCCGGGCGTGCCCGAACCGCTCGTCGGCGAGCCACGCGCGCAGCAGCTCCAGCACCTGGGCGGTGGCCCGGTGGGTGGCGGCGACCACGTCGGTCGCGGTGCTGACGGGAGCGAGGACGAGGTCGACCGCACCGGCGTCGATGTCGGCGAGGGTGGCGCTCAGGGGCGCGGTGAGGCCCTCCGGTCCGTCGCCCAGGACGGCGCAGCGCGCGGCGGCGGGTGCCTCGGCGTCGGGGGTCTGCCAGGTCACGCGGAACAGCGCGTCGCGCGTGCCGGCGGCGGCCACGGCGCGGAGCTGACCGGCCGACGCGGGCCGCAGCCGCAGCGCGGCCAGCTCCAGGACGGGCCGGCCCTCGCGGTCGGTCGCGGTGAGCCGCAGCGTGTCGGCGCTCTCCCGGGCGGCGCGCACCCGCAGGACGCGGGCCGGGCCGGGGTGCACGGTCACGCCGGTCCAGGTGAACGGCAGCAGCAGGGGCGCGTCCGCGGGCTCGGCGGCGGGCACGGCCTGGGTGACGGCGTCGAGCAGCGCCGGGTGCACGAGATGGCCGGTGGTGTCGACGGTGTCGGGGAGTTCGACCTCGGCGTAGACCTCGGTGTCCCGGCGCCACAGGGCGCGCAGGCCCCGGAAGGCGGGGCCGTAGCCGTAGCCGCGGGCGGCGAAGCGGTCGTACACGCCGTCGACCGGGACCGGCTCCGCGCCCGCCGGGGGCCACGCGCCGGTCACGGGTTCCGCCGGCTCGGCCGGTGCCAGGACGCCCGTGGCGTGCCGGGTCCAGCCGTCGCCGGAGTGGGAGTGGACGGCGACCGTACGGCGGCCGGAGGCGTCGGCGCCGTGCACGGTGACGCGCAGGGTCAGGCCGTCGGCGGGGACACCGATGGGCGCGGCCAGGGTCAGCTCCTCGACCTGGGCGCTGCCGAGGCGGTGGCCGGCGTGGGCCACCATCTCCAGGACGGCGGTGCCGGGCAGCAGGGCGGTGCCCAGCACGGTGTGCTCGGTCAGCCAGGGGTGCGTCTCGGGGCTGATCCGGCCGGTGAGGAGCAGGCCGTCCTCGTCGGGGAGTTCGGCCTCGGCGCCGAGCAGCGGATGCCCGCCGGCGGTGAGGCCGACGGCGGTCAGGTCACCGGCGCCGGCGGCGTGCGGGGTGAGCCAGTAGCGCTCGCGCTGGAAGGGGTAGGTGGGCAGTTCGACGGGGCGGGCGCCGGTGGCGTCGAACAGGGGGCGCCAGTCGACCGGCACGCCGCCGGCGGCGACCTCGGCCAGTGCGGTGGTGAAGCGCAGCCGGTCGCTCTCGTCGCGGCGCAGGGTGGCGGCGACCCGCAGTTCGGTGCCCTCGGCCTCGGCGGTCTGCTGCATGGCGACCGTGAGCACGGGGTGCGGGCTGATCTCCACGAAGCCGTGGTGGCCGGCGGCGAGCAGGCCGCTGATCGCGTTCTGGAAGAGCACGGGCTCGCGCAGGTTGCGGTACCAGTAGCGGGCGCCCAGTTCGCTGCCGTCGATCCAGTCCGCGGTGACGGTGGAGTACAGGGGCACGTCGCCGTCCTGGGGGCGGATGCCCTTGAGGTCGGCGAGCAGCCGCTGCCGTACGGCCTCCACCTGCGGGGAGTGCGAGGCGTAGTCGGCGGCGACGCGGCCGGCGCGCAGCCCCTCGTCGTCGCAGAGGTCGAGCAGCTCCTCCAGGGCGTCGCGGTCGCCCGCGACGACCAGCGAGCGGGGGCTGTTGGCGGCGGCGATGCCGAGCCGTCCGGGCCAGCGCTCCAGCATCTGCTCGACGTCGGCGGCGGGGGCGGCGACGAAGGCCATGCCGCAGCGGCCGGGCAGGTCGGCGACGGCCTTGGCGCGCAGCGCGACGATCTTCGCGGCGTCGTCCAGGGTGAGGGCGCCGGCGACGCAGGCGGCGGCGATCTCGCCCTGGGAGTGGCCGACGACGGCCGCCGGCACGACGCCGTGGGAGCGCCACACCGCGGCCAGCGAGACCATGAGCGCGAACAGCACCGGCTGCACCACGTCGACGCGGCTCAGCGGCGGCGCGCCCTCGGCGCCGCGCAGCACGTCCACGACCGACCAGTCCAGGTAGGGGGCGAGGGCGCGCTCGCACTCGGCCATGCGCGCGGCGAACACGGGGTGGGTGTCGAGCAGTTCCACGCCCATGCCGAGCCACTGTCCGCCCTGGCCGGCGAAGACGAAGACGACGCTGCCGTCGGCTCCGGCGGTGCCGCGGACGACGGCCTGGTCGGCGCCGCCCGCGGCGAGCACGTCGAGCGCGGCGAGCAGTTCGGCGCGGTCGCGGCCCACGACGGCGGCGCGGTGCTCGAACGCGGTGCGGCGGGTGGCCAGGGTGAACCCGACGGAGGCGGGCTCAAGGCCGGGGTCGGCGGCGACGAACTCGCGCAGCCGGGCGGCCTGTTCGAGCAGCGCGGCCTCGGTGCGCGCGGACAGCTGCCAGGGCACGGGGACCGCACCGGCCGGCGGCGCCGCCGCTTCCTCGGGTTCGGGCGCTTCCGCCACGATCACATGGGCGTTGGTGCCGCTGACGCCGAACGAGGACACGCCGGCCCGGCGGGGACGCTCGCCCCGGGGCCACGGGCGGGCCTCGGTGAGCAGCCGTACGTCGCCGGACACCCAGTCCACGTGCGGGGTGGGCTCGTCGACGTGCAGCGTCTTCGGGAGCAGTCCGTGCTGGAGCGCGAGCACCATCTTGATCACTCCGCCGACGCCGGCGGCGGCCTGGGCGTGGCCGAGGTTGGACTTCAGCGAGCCCAGCCACAGCGGCCGGTCGCGGTCCTGGCCGTAGGAGGAGAGGAGTGCCTGGGCCTCGATGGGGTCGCCCAGGGTGGTGCCGGTGCCATGGCCCTCGACGGCGTCCACGTCGGCGGGACGCAGTCCGGCGTCGGCCAGTGCCTGCCGGACCACGCGCTGCTGGGCGGCGCCGCTCGGCGCGGTGAGGCCGTTGGAGGCGCCGTCCTGGTTGATGGCGGTGCCGGGCAGCAGGGCGAGCACCGGGTGGCCGTTGCGGCGGGCGTCGGAGAGCCGCTCCAGCAGGAGCATGCCGACGCCCTCGGACCAGCCGAGTCCGTCGGCGGCCTTGGCGTACGAGCGGCAGCGGCCGTCCTCGGACAGGCCGCCCTGCTTGGTGAAGTCGACGAACAGCTCCGGCGTCGGCATGACGGTCACACCGCCGGCCAGCGCGAGGGTGCTCTCGCCCGAGCGCAGCGACCGCACCGCCTGGTGCAGGGCGACGAGGGAGGACGAGCAGGCGGTGTCCACCGTGAAGGCGGGGCCCTCCAGGCCGAGGACGTAGGAGATGCGGCCGGCCACCACGCTGGCCAGGCGGCCGGTCAGGGCGTGCCCGTCGCCGCCCTCGGGAATGCCGGCGAGCAGCGAGGAGTAGGACTGGGCGTTGGCGCCGACGAACACGCCGACGCGTCCGCCCCGCCAGGAGCCGGGTGCGACCCCGGCCCGCTCCAGCGCCTCCCAGCTGGTCTCCAGGAGCAGCCGCTGCTGGGGGTCCATCAGCTGGGCCTCGCGCGGGCTGATGCCGAAGAAGCCGGCGTCGAACAGGGCGACGTCGTCGAGGAATCCGCCGTGCCGGGTACGGCTGGCCGAGGGGCCGTCCGGGTCGGCGAGGGCGGCGAGGTCCCAGCCGCGGTCGGCGGGGAACGGCGTGATGGCGTCGCGCTCCTCCAGCACGAGCCGCCACAGCTCGTCGGGGGTGGTCACGCCGCCCGGGAAGCGGCAGGCCATGCCGACCACGGCGACCGGGTCGTCGTCGGCCGCGCGCTGTACGGGCTCGTCGTCCTCGGCGAGCCGGACGTGCCGGCCGGAGGCGGCGTCGACCAGGACGTCCGCGAGGGCGCGGGCGGTGGGGTGGTCGTAGATGGCGGTGGTGGGCAGCTTCACGCCGGTACTGCGGCTGAGCCGCAGCAGCAGCTGTACGGCGGTCAGCGAGCGCAGTCCGAGTTCCCGGATCGCCCGGTCCGGCGGCACGTCGGCGGCGGTGCCGAGGTCGAGCACCTCCGCGACCTGTGTCAGGACCAGGTCCAGGACGACGCGCCGGCGCTCGGGTTCGGGCAGACCGGCGAGCCGGTGCGTGAGCGCGGGCGGCTGAGCGGCCTTCGGGTCGGTCAGCGGCTCAGTCATGGGTGGTCCCCTCCAGCGGGTCCGGTGCGTGCAGTGCGGAGACGGGCAGGCCGGGTTCGGCGAGTGCGGCCTGCAGCAGCGCGGTGGTGCCGGCCAGCAGGCCGTCCACGACGCGTCGGTCGAGGGCGGCGGCGCGGTGTACGACGTGTCCGGTGAGGCCGCCGTCGGGGTCCTCGACCAGGTGCACCTCAAGGTGCCAGCGGGCGTAGGCCTGTTGACCCGTGAACTGTTCGACGCGGGCGCCGGGCAGGCCGAGTTCGCCGAGTTCTACGTTGACGAGCTGGAACACGACGTCGACCAGCGGCTGTTCGGGGTCCAGGCCGAGGCCCTCGACGACGCGTTCCCAGGGCAGTGCCTGGTGGGCGTAGGCGTCGACGGCGGTGTCCCGGACCCGGTCGAGCAGGCCGGCGAAGGACGGGTCGCCGGAGAGGTCGACGCGCAGGGGCACGAAGTTGGCGAAGAAGCCGATCAGCCCCTCGACCTCGGCCCGGGTGCGGCCCGCCACCGGGGAGCCGACGGCGAGGTCGTCCGTGCCCGCCCAGCGGGCGAGCGTGGCCGTGAACGCGGCCAGCAGGGTCATGTAGAGGGTGGCGTCGTGCTCGGCGCCGACCCGGCGGGCGGTGGCGACCAGGTCGGCGGGCAGCCGCCACTCGGTCAGCACGCCAGTGTCGTCGTGGGCCGCGCCGGCCGGGACGCCGGGCAGGGCGAGGGGCCGCAGACCGGCCAGCCGGCGGCGCCAGTGGTCGAGCTGGGCGTCGAGCGCGTCGCCGGTGAGCCAGGTCCGCTGCCAGACGGCGAAGTCGCCGTACTGGACGGGCAGTTCGGGAAGCTCGGCCGGGCGGTTCTCGCGCAGTGCCGCGTAGACGCCGGACAGTTCGGTCCAGAGCACGCCCTGGGACCAGCCGTCGGTTGCGATGTGATGCACCGTCAGCAGCAGGACGTGGTCGTCGGGCGCGATCCGCAGCAGGGCGGGCCGCAGCACCGGTCCGGAGACGAGGTCGAACGGCCGGGCCGCGGCCTCGTCGGCCAGGGCGCGGGCGGCGGTCTCGTCGGCCACGTCCACCGGGTCCAGCACGATGTCCGCGGCGGGCAGGATCACCGACGTCGGCTCGTCGCCGGGCACGAACGCCGTGCGCAGCGCCTCGTGCCGGCGGACGACCTCGGTCAGGGCGCGGCCCAGCAGGTCCGCGTCCAGTTCGCCGGTGATCCGTACGGCCAGCGGGATCGTCCAGACCGGGTTGCCGGGGTCGGCCTCGTGCAGCCGCCACAGCCGCAGCTGGCCCAGCGACAACGGCAGGGGCTCCTGCCGGGACACCGGGACCAGGGGCGGCACGGCGGTGCGCGGGGCCACGGCGACGACCTCGGCGAGCGCGCGCGGGGTGCGGTGCTGGAACAGCTCCCGCAGGGACACCTCGGCGCCCAGCACCTCGCGGATCCGGGCGACCGTGCGGGCCGCGACCAGCGAGTGCCCGCCGAGCGCGAAGAAGTCGTCGTCGATCCCGACCCTGCCGGTCTCCAGCACCTCGGCGAACACCTCGCACAGCGCCTGCTCCGCCGAGGTGCGGGGCGCGGTGAAGCCGGTGTCGAGCGTGGTGCGCAGATCGGGGGCGGGCAGCGCGGCCCGGTCGATCTTGCCGGTGGTGGTCAGCGGGAACGCGTCCAGCGCGACGAGCGCCGACGGCACCATGTAGTCCGGTACGGCGTCGGCCAGGTGGGCGCGCAGCCGGGCGGGCAGCCCGCCGTCGGTGCCCGGGACGGGAACGACGTAGCCGACGAGCCGCTTGACGCCCGGGGCGTCCTCGCGGGCGACGACGACGGCGCGGGTGACCTCGGGGTGCCGCAGCAGGACGGCCTCGACCTCGCCCAGCTCCACCCGGAACCCGCGGATCTTGACCTGGTGGTCGAGCCGGCCCAGGTACTCCAGGCTGCCGTCGGGCCGCCAGCGGCCCAGGTCACCGGTGCGGTAGAGGCGGGATCCCGGCGGGCCGAACGGGTCGGGCACGAACTTCTGCGCCGTCAGTTCCGGCTTGCCGACGTAGCCGCGGGCGAGTCCGGGGCCGGCGAAGCACAGTTCGCCGGCCACGCCCACGGGGACCGGCCGCAGCCGGTCGTCCAGGACGTAGGCGCGGGAGTTGTCGACCGGCTCGCCCAGGTGTGCGGTCCGCGGCCAGTCGGCGACGTCACCGGGCAGCGTGCAGGAGGTGACGACCTGGATCTCGGTGGAGCCGTAGTGGTTGTGCAGGCGCAGGTGGGGCCGGGCGGCGCAGAACTCGCGCAGCACGGTGTCCAGCGTCAGCGGCTCGCCCGCCTGGGAGATGTGCCGCAGCGAGGTGAGCCGGGCCCGGCCGGCGCCGGCCTCCTCGGCGAGCGCGCGGATCATCAGGTTGGGCACGAAGATCTGCTCGATGGCCCGCTCGTCGAGCCAGCGGGCGAAGCGGGCCGGGTCGCGGCGGGTCTCCTCGGTGGGGATGACCAGCGTCTCGCCGTACAGGAGGGCGGAGAGCACCTCCTGCACATGCACGTCGAAGGTGAGGGCGGTGAACTGGGCGGTGCGCGTGCCGGGTCCGCCCGGTACCGCCTTCTTCTGCCAGGCGAGCATGTTGACCACGCACCGGGCGGGCATGGCGATGCCCTTGGGTACGCCGGTGGAGCCGGAGGTGTAGACGACATAGGCGAGGGAGTCGGGGCCGGGTCGCCCGGCGGCCGTCGCCGCGTGCGGCTCCTGCTCGGCCGGGGCGTCCACGAGGACGAGGGCGGTGCCCTCGGCGAAGACGTCCGCGTGGGCCCGGTCGGTGACGGCGACGGTCATCCGGGCGTCGTCGACGATGAGCCGGATCCGGTCCCGGGGGTGGCTCGGGTCGATCGGCACATAGGCGGCGCCGGCCTTGAGGATGCCGATCAGACCGGCCATCTGTACGGTGCCGCGCTCCAGGCAGAGGCCGACGAGGTCGTCCGGCCGTACCCCGTGGGCCCGCAGTCCGGCGGCGATCCGCTCGGCCTCGCGGTCCAGTTCGGCGTAGGTGAGGACGTCGTCCTCGCACTCCACGGCCCGGGCGTCAGGGGTACGGGCTACCTGCTCGGCGAACAGCTCCGCGAGCGGGACGTCCCGGTACGGGAGGGCCGTGTCGTTCCACCGCTCCAGCAGCAGGTGGCGGTCGTCGTCGTCCAGCAGCGAGAGCGTGGACAGCGGCGCGTCCGGGTCGGCGAGGGCCCCGCGCAGCAGCACCGTGAGGTGGTGCAGCAGGCGGCGGACCGTCTCCGCCTCGAACAGCGCGGTGGAGTGCAGCACGGTGCCGCGCACCCGGTCGCCGTCCTCGGTGAGGTGCACTTCGAGGTCGACGCGGGTGAAGGCGTGGTCGTCCAGCAGCGGTTCCAGGCGGGCGGCGCCGAGACGGTCGCCCTTGTCCTTCGGCGCCCGCATCAGCTGGAAGACCACCTGGACCAGCGGGTTGCGGGACAGGTCCCGCTCGGGTGCCAGGGTCTCCACCAGGTGCTCGAAGGGCAGGTCCTGGTGGTCCATGGCGCCCACCACCGTCTCGCGCACCCGGCCCAGCAGGTCGCGGAAGGTCGGGTCGCCGGAGACGTCGGTGCGCAGCACCAGCATGTTGACGAAGAAGCCGATCAGCCGCTCCACCTCGGGGCGGGTACGGCCCGCCACCGGGGCGCCGACGGCGACGTCCTCGGTGCCGGCGAACCGTGCCAGGACCACGGTGAAGGCGGTCAGCAGCGTCATGTACAGGGTGGCGCCCTCGGTGTCGCCGAACGCGCGCGCGGCCCGGACCAGGTCCTCGGGCAGTTCCCACGGCTGGGAGGCGCCCGCCGAGCCGGCGACCGCGGGGCGGGGCCGGTCCAGGGGCAGTTCCAGGGGGCGCAGCCCGGCGAGCCGCGCCCGCCAGTAGGTGAGGTACCGCTCCAGCTCGGCACCGGTGAGCCGGTCCCGCTGCCAGACGGCGAAGTCGCCGTACTGGACGGCCAGTTCGGGCAGTTCGGCGGGGTCGCCGGACAGTTCGGCGCGGTAGGCCTCGGCCAGCTCGCCCCAGAACACGGCGTGCGACCAGCCGTCGGTGACCGCGTGGTGCGCGGTGATCAGGACGGCGTGGTCCTCGGCCGCGAGGCGCAGCACGCGGGCGCGCAGCAGCGGACCCTGGGCCAGGTCGAAGGGGCGCGCGGCGTCCGCCTCGGCCAGGGCGCGCACCTCGGCCTCGTCGGTGACGTCCGTGACCTCCAGGCGGAGCGGGGTCGCGGGCCGGACGACGGCCGTCGGCTCGCCGGCGTCGGCGGCGAAGACGGTACGCAGCACCTCGTGGCGGGAGACCACCAGGGACAGCGCCCGGCCGAGGGCGTCGACGTCGAGCGGGCCGCGGGCGCGTACGCCCATCGCCACGTTCCAGAAGCCGCTGTCCGGGGTGAGCCGGTCCAGGAACCACAGGCGCCGCTGGGAGGACGACAGCGGAAGCGCGGCGCCGTCGCGGCGGGCCGGCCGGATGACGTCCGTGGCCGCGCCGGGCTCGCCGAGGGTCTCGGCCAGCCGGCGCGGGGAGCGCCGTTCGAACACCGCCTGGAGCGGCACGTCGGGCCCGAAGCGGGCGCGGATCCGCGCGATGGCGCGGGTGGCCAGCAGCGAGTGCCCGCCCAGGGCGAAGAAGTCGTCGTCGGCGCCCACCGGGTGGACGTCCAGCACCTCGGCGAAGATCTCGCACAGCACCCGCTCCGCCTCGGTCGCGGGCGGCACGTACCCGCTCTCGGCGACCGAGCGGGTGTCGGGTGCGGGCAGGGCCCGGCGGTCGATCTTGCCGGTGGTGGACAGCGGGAACGCGTCGAGCGCGACGAACGCCGACGGCACCATGTAGTCGGGTACGGAGCCCGCGGCGTGGGCGCGCAGCGCGGGCAGCACGCTCGCGTCGGCCTCCGGCTCCAGCACCACATAGGCGACCAGGCGCTTGTCGCCCGGGATGTCCTCGCGCACGGCGACGGTGACCTGCGAGACCGCCGGGTGCCGCAGCAGCGCGGCCTCGACCTCGCCGGGCTCCACCCGGAAGCCGCGGATCTTGACCTGGACGTCGGCGCGGCCGAGGAACTCCAGCGCGCCGCCGGGCAGCCACCGTACGACGTCGCCCGTGCGGTACATCCGCTCGCCCGGCCCGCCCCACGGGTCCGGCACGAACTTCTCGGCGGTCAGGTCGGGCCGGCCCAGGTAGCCGCGCGCCACGCGGGGCCCGCCGATGACGAGTTCGCCCGCCACGCCCAGCGGCGCCGGGCGGAGGGTGTCGTCGAGGACGTACACCCGGGTGTTGTCGATCGGCGCGCCGATGGGCACGCGGGAGCCGGCGAGCCGGAAGCCCGGCTCCATCGGGAACAGCGTGGTGAACGCGGTCGCCTCGGTCGGGCCGTAGGCGTCGACCACGGTCAGGTGCGGGTGGGCGGCCATCACCTGGGCGACGGTCTCGCCGGACACGGCCTCGCCGCCGGTGAGCACCTCGCGCAGTCCGCCGAAGCACTCCATGCACTCCTCGGCGAGGAGGCTGAACAGGGGTGCGGGCAGGCACATCGCGGTGACGCCGTGCTCGCGGATGAGCCGGTCGAAGGTGTGCGGCTCGACGTGCTCGTCGGCGGCGACGACGATCTGCTTGCCGGCCAGCAGGAACGGCCACAGCTCGTAGGTGGAGATGTCGGTGGCCAGCGGGTAGTGCAGCAGCACCCGTTCGTGGTTGCCGTTGCTCCAGCGGCGGTCGGCGGCCAGCACGACGACGTTGCGGTGGGTCACGGCCACGCCCTTGGGCTCGCCGCTGGAGCCCGAGGTGTAGATGACGTACGCCGTGGTGTCGGGGTGCGGGTCGATGCCGGGGTCGGTGTCGGGGCCGGGGCCCGGGTCGGTGACGTCGAGGACGGTGATGCCGTCGGTGCCGGGCACCGGGCGGTCGGCGATGACGACGCGCAGCCCGGAGGTGGCCACGATGCGTTCGGTGCGGCCCGTGGGGTTGCGCGGGTCGAGCGGCACGTAGGCGGCGCCCGCCTTGAGCACGCCGAGTACGGCGGCCACCATGCCGGTGGAGCGTCCGGTGGCGACACCGACCGGTTCGTCGGCGCCGACGCCGTGGGCCAGCAGGAGGTGGGCGAAGCGGTTGGCCCGCCGGTCCAGTTCGGCGTAGGTGACCCGCTCGTCGCCGCAGATCAGGGCGACGGCGTCGGGGGTGCGGGCGGCCTGCTCGGCGTAGAGCCGGGGCACGGAGCCGTCCGGCAGGGGTACGGCCGTGTCGTTCCAGGCGATCAGGGTGCGGTGCCGGTCGGTCTCGTCGAGCATGGTCGCCGCGGACACCGGCCGGTCGGGGTCGGCGAGCACCTCGCCGAGGACCACCGACACGTGGTGCATCAGCTGGCGGACGGTGTCGGCGTCGAACAGGTCGGCCGCGTACAGGACGGTCGCGCCGACCTCGTCGCCGGTCTCGACGGCGTGCACCTCCAGGTCCATCCGGGTGTACGCGTGGTCGATGTCGAACGGCTCGGCCTGGGCGCCCTGCCACCAGGGCCGCCGGGGCGCGTCGGTGAGCAGCTGGAACGCCACCTGCACCAGCGGGTTGCGGGACAGGTCGCGCTCGGGGCGCAGCCGTTCCACCAGGTGCTCGAAGGGGACGTCCTGGTGCTCGACGGCGCCGACCACCGACTCCCGTACCCGGCCGAGGAGTTCCCGGAAGGTCGGGTCGCCGGACAGGTCCGTGCGGACGGCGACGACGTTGACGAAGAAGCCGATCAGCGCCTCGGTCTCGGCGCGGGTCCGGCCGGCCATCGGCGAGCCCACGGCGACGTCCTCGGTGCGGGCGTACCGGGACAGGACGAGGGTGAACGCGGCCAGGAGGACCATGTAGAGCGTGGCGCCCTCGCGGGCGGCGACGGCCCGGGCGTCCCGGACCACGTCGGCGGGCAGCTGCCAGGGCAGAGTGCCCGCCCGGCCGGTGGCGACGGCGGGCCGGGCCTTGTCCAGCGGCAGTTCCAGCGGGGCGAGGCCGGCCAGCCGGTCGGTCCAGTAGCCGGCCCGGCGCTCCAGCACCTCACCGGTCAGCCAGGACCGCTGCCAGACGGCGTGGTCGCCGTACTGGACGGGCAGTCCGGGCAGCGGGGTGCCGTCGTACGCGGCGGCGATCTCGGCCCACAGCAGGGCCTGGGACCAGCCGTCGGTCGCGATGTGGTGCACGGCGACGACGAGGACGTGGTCGTCGGGGGCGAGCCGGAGCAGCGTGGCGCGCAGCAGCGGGCCCCGCGTCAGGTCGAACCCGGTGGACAGCTCGGCGGAGGCCGCGGCCCGTGCCGCGTCGGCGTCCGGTACGTCGACGACCCGCAGGGGGACCGGGGCGGCGGTGCCGACGACCGCGGCGGGCACGCCGTCGGCCACCGTGAAGGTGGTGCGCAGCGTCTCGTGACGGGCGACGACCGCCGACAGGGCGCCGACCAGCCGCTCGGGGTCCAGCGTTCCGCGCACGCGCAGGGCTCCGCCGGAGGTGTACGAGGCGCTGCCGGGGGCGAGCTGGTCCAGGAACCACATCCGCTGCTGGGCGAAGGACAGCGGCAGCGGCCGGTCGCGGTCCGCGGGCACCAGCGGCGGCGCCGGGTCGGCCGGGAGCGCGGCGCCGGTGACGACCACGGCCAGGGCCCGCGGGGTGCGGTGCTCGAACACCTCGCGCAGCGGGACCTCGGTGCCGAAGGCGCGGGCGATACGGGCGACGAGCCGGGTGGCGAGCAGCGAGTGCCCGCCGCGTACGAAGAAGTCGTCCTCGGCGCCGAACGCGTCGGCGTCGAGCAGCTCGGCGAAGATCTCGCACAGCGCCCGCTCGGCGTCGGTGCGCGGTGCGGCCAGGCCGGCGTCCGCCGTCTCCGCCGGGGCGGGCAGCGCGGCGCGGTCGACCTTGCCGGTGGCGGTCAGCGGCAGCGCGTCGGCGAGGACGAACGCCGAGGGCACCAGGTAGTCGGGCAGGGCCGCGGCGGCGTGGGCGCGCAGGGCGGCGGTGTCGGTGGTGTGGCCGGCGCGCGGGACGACATGGGCGACGAGCCGCTTGCCGGCGGGGCCGTCGCCGCGCACCACGACGGCGGCGTGCGCGACGGCGGGGTGGGCGGCCAGGACGGCCTCGACCTCGCCGGGCTCGACCCTCAGGCCGCGCAGCTTCGCCTGGTCGTCGGCGCGGCCGAGGAACTCCAGGACGCCGTCGGGGCGGCGGCGCACCACGTCGCCGGTGCGGTACATGCGGCTGCCCGCCGGTCCGAACGGGTCGGGCAGGAAGCGTTCGGCGGTGGCCGCCGGCCGGCCGGCGTAGCCGCGGGCCAGGCGCGGGCCGCCGACGTACAGTTCGCCGGGCACGCCGAACGGGACGGGCCGCAGCCGGTCGTCGAGGACGTGGGCGCGGGTGTTGTCCAGGGGGCTGCCGATGGGCACCCGGCCGCCGGGGGCCGGGTCGGCCGGCGCGATCGGGTGGAGGGTGGCGAAGGTGGTGGTCTCGGTGGGGCCGTAGCCGTTGACGACCGTCAGCTCCGGGTGGGCGGCGCGGACGCGGGCCACGGTCGCCGGGGACACGGTGTCGCCGCCGACGACGAGTTCGCGGACGCCGGCCAGGCAGGTGACGTCCTCCTCGGCCACGAGGTCGAAGAGGCCGGAGGTCAGCCACAGCGCGGTGACGCCCTGGTCGGCGACGACACGGGCGAGGGCGGCGGGTCCGAGGGCGCCGGGCGGGGCCACGACGACGCGGCGGCCGGACAGCAGCGGGGACCACAGTTCGTAGGTGGAGGCGTCGAAGGCCTGCGGGGAGTGCAGCAGGACCCGCTCGTGGGCTCCGCCGGACCAGCGCCGGTGGAGGGCGAGGGCGGCCACGGCGCGGTGGGTCGTGGCGACGGCCTTGGGCGTGCCGGTGGAACCGGAGGTGGACATCACGTACGCCAGGCCGTCGGGGCCGACGGTGGTCGGCGGCGCCGTGTCGGGGGCGGTGTCGGGGACGGCGTGCAGGTCCACGGCCGGCAGGTGCTCGGTGCCGGCGGGTGCGGGGCCGCCGTCGGTCAGCAGCAGCGCGGCACCGGTGTCGGCGAGGACGGCTCGGGTCCGGGCGGCCGGGTTGCGGGCGTCGAGCGGCAGGTAGGCGCCACCGGCCTTGAGGACGGCGAGCACGGCGACGACCAGGTGGGCGGAGCGTTCGGTGGCCAGCGCGACGACGCTCTCGGGTCCGGCTCCGTGGCCGGCCAGGACGTGGGCGAGCCGGTTGGCGGCGCGGTCCAGCTGGGCGTAGGTGAGGTGCTCCGTGCCGTCGGCCACGGCGACGGCGTCCGGGGTGCGTGCGGCCTGGGCGGCGAACAGCTCGGGCAGCGAGGCCTCGGGCAGCGGTACGTCGGTGCCGTGGGCGGCCCGGTCCAGGGCCGCGTCCTCGGCGGCGTCGGTCATCGTCAGCCGGGACAGCGGCCGGTCCGGCTCGGCGCAGGCGGCGCGCAGCAGGGTGGTCAGGTGGCGGGCCAGCCGCTCGACGGTGTCCCGGTCGAACAGGGCGCGGCTGTAGTTGATCAGTCCCTCGACGCCGCCCTCGGCGTCCTCGCCGAGGTAGACCTCCAGGTCCATGCGGGTGAAGGCGCGGTCGCCCGCGAAGGGTTCGGCGGTGGTGCCGGGGAACGGCGCGGGGCGTGCGGCGGGCCGGGGCACGTACTGGAAGACGACCTGGGCGAGCGGGTTGCGGGACAGGTCGCGCTCGGGGACCAGCCGCTCCACCAGGTACTCGAACGGCACGTCCTGGTGCGCCATCTCGTCCACGGAGGCGGCGCGGACGCGTTCGACGAGTTCCGCGAAGGTGGGGTCGCCGCCGAGGTCGGTGCGGGTGACGACGGTGTTGACGAAGAACCCGATCAGTTGCTCGACCTCGGCCAGGGGCCGGCCGGCGACCGGCTGGGCGACGGCGACGTCCTCGGTGCGGGCGTGCCGCCCGAGGACCGCGCTGAACGCGGCCAGCAGGGTCATGTGCAGGGTCGCGCCCTGCCGTGCGGCGACGGCCCGGGCGGCGGCGACGGCGTCCGCCGGCAGCCGCCAGGTGACGACGCCGCCCTCGGCGGAGGCGACGGCCGGGCGGGGCCGGTCGAGCGGCAGGTCCAGCGGGGGCAGGCCGGCCAGCCGGTCGTGCCAGAACGCGAGGCGCCGCTCCAGCACGGCGGGCGGCAGGGTACGGCGCTGCCAGGCGGCGAAGTCGGCGTACTGCACCGGCAGTTCCGGCAGCGCGGGCTGCCGGCCCTCGGCCAGGGCGGTGTAGGCCGCGGTCAGCTCGGCCCACAGCAGGCCGTGCGACCAGCCGTCGGTGGCGATGTGGTGCACCGTCAGCAGCAGGACGTGGTCGTCGGCGGCGAGCCGCAGCAGGCGGGCGCGGAGCAGGGGGCCGTTGGTGAGGTCGAAGGGGCGCGCGGCCTCCTCGCCGGCCAGCCGCTCGGCGTCGGCCTCGTCCGCGGCGTCGGTCACGGGGACGGGTACCGGCTCCGGCGGCAGGACGACGGCACCGGGGACGCCTTCGTGGTCGGCGAAGACGGTGCGCAGGGTCTCGTGCCGGGCGACGACACGGCTCAGCGCCCGGGCCAGCAGGCCGGCGTCGAGCGGGCCGCGGACGCGCACGGCGGTGCCGAAGTTGTAGAAGGCGCTGTCCGGCATCAGCCGGTCGAGGAACCACAGCCTCTGCTGGGCGAACGACAGCTCCAGCGGCTGGTCCCGGGGGACCCGGGTGATGCCCGCCGGTGTCGTGCCGGTCCTCGCCGTGCGCTCCCGGAGCCGGTTCAGTGCCGAGTCCAGTCCCGGCCGTCGCGAGCTCCCCTGCGTCATCCGGCTGTCTCCCGCTCCTCGTCGGCTTCGGTGAGTCCGCGGTCGCGCATCATGCTGGCCAGTGCGCGATGGGTGCCGGACTCGCTTGCTTCGAACTGCTCGACCACGCGCCGCCGCATCGGGACGGGCTTCTCCTGGCTGAGCTTGAACATCGTCTGCACGGACTCGACCCGCAGGGTGAAGGCGCCCACGCCGGGCGCGATCTGGCGGAAGTAGTCGAGGGAGGACTGCTGGTCCCAGCCGCGCCCGAAGCCGGACTCCAGCCGCCGGGCGGTGTCGGAGACGATGTCCAGCACGGCGCCGGGGTCGGCGGTGGGCTCCACCGTGCCGGTCACGTGGACGGCGGTGAAGTCCCAGGTGGGGGCGGCGGGCGTGACCTCGTAGACCGTCGGCGAGACATAGCCGTGCGGGCCCTGGAAGACGATGAGCGCCCGGTCACCGGAGCGCATCCGGCGCCACTGCGGGTTCTCGACGTTCATGTGGCCGATCAGGGTGGAGCCGGCGAGCGGGACGGTGCCCGCGGCGACGGCCTCGGCGTCGGCCCCGTCGGGTCCGTGCCGGAACAGCACCGGCGCGTGCGTGGCCACCGGGACGCCGTCGTGCGAGGTGACGACCAGTGCCAGTGGGTTGTGTCGCAGAAACGCCAGGACGACGCCGTCGCGGTCCTCGCGGTACAGCGGACGTTCGTACACTTCAGCCCCTGTTCCCCGCTGCTGCCTTGCTTCCGGTGACGCGGTCCGGGTCGTGCCGGCCGCCGATGATCGACTGGGCGATCTCGCCCGCGCGGACCGCCACCATGGACAGCAGGGTGGAGGCGATGCCGTGGGTCGCCTCGGTGGCGCCCTGGACGTAGATGCCGCACCGGAAGTCCCCGGTGGTGCTGAGCCGGTAGTCGCGACCGATCAGCAACTCCCCGGCCTCGTCCCGGCGGAGGGCGCCGGCGACGCCGCCGAGCAGTTCGGCCGGGTCGGTGGAGTCGTACCCGGTGGCGTACACGACCAGG
This sequence comes from Streptomyces sp. NPDC046727, assembly GCF_040645635.1. Lineage (NCBI taxonomy): Bacteria > Bacillati > Actinomycetota > Actinomycetes > Kitasatosporales > Streptomycetaceae > Streptomyces > Streptomyces sp. NPDC046727. The sequence goes on along the minus strand of NZ_JBEYYR010000041.1, from coordinate 32,737 downwards.
TCGGCGTCGAGGTCGGTGTGCTCGCCCGTGGGCAGGAACTCCACGCGTACGGCGGCGGATTCGTCGCCGGGCTCGACGGACACCAGGCGGGAGGCGTTCATCAGCCGCAGCCGCGGGGTGCCGGACACCTTCTGCTCGTACTGGCGGCGGTAGAGGCCCTGGAGGACGTCCTCGTCGACGACGGCGTAGTTGGTGCCGCCGTGGTAGCGCATGATGGCCTGCTTGACCTCGGGCGGGGCGAAGTAGAAGTCGTCCACGGCGGCCGGGTCGAAGACACGGTTGGCGAACGGGCTGGAGTCGGCGACGCTGTAGCCGTAGCGGGCGAACACCGCGCACACCTCGGCCTGCGGGTAGCGGTCCATGAGGTGCGCGGCGACCTCGGCCGCGCTCTGGCCGGCGCCGACCACGACGGCCCGGCGGGGCGGGCGTTCGTCGAACGCGGGCAGCCGGTGCAGCAACTGGGAGCTGTGCCAGACGCGTTCGCCGGTCTCGGCGCCCTCGGGCAGCCGGGGGCGCAGGCCGGAGGCGAGGACGAGGTTCCTGGTCCGGGCGACCACCCGGTCCCCGGCGAGCACGTCGAGCGCGACGACCTCGCCGGCTTCGGTCACCGGCCGCACGCCGGTGGCCTCCACGCCGTACTCGACCAGGTGGTTCAGCCGGTCGGCGGCCCACTGGAGGTAGTCGTGGTACTCGATCCGGGAGGGCAGCAGGGTGTGCTGGTTGATGAAGTCGACCAGCCGGCCCTTCTCCTGCAGATAGGAAAGGAAGCCGAAATCACTGGTGGGATTGCGCATCGTGGCGATGTCCTTGAGAAAGGACACCTGGAGCGAGGAGCCCTCGAGGAGCATCCCCCGATGCCAGCCGAATTCCTTCTGCTTCTCCAGGAAAAGGGCCTGCCCGGCGGCTCCGGATTCATGGAGCGCAACCGCCAGGGCGAGATTTGCGGCACCGAATCCGATTCCGGTGACGTCCAGTACTTCTGATTCCGGGCTCTGCTGCGCAGTGGATGATTGTCCTGCGAGCCGGGTCATATATCAACCACCAGGAGTTTTTCAATGGATGTATCGTCGCAGGACGCCCAGAATTCACCCGCGACGTCCTCCAGATGCGCAAGGGAACGCGCGCTGTAAAGGGTGGTCTGGTACTGGGTTATGTCGTAGTCGACGTGGGCCATGTCGGCGATGTCCAGCGGGCGGATCTCCGCGGAGCGGAAGTGCTCCAGCTCGCCGTAGGAGGAGACGATGCTGGCGCCGTAGGCCCGGGGCCCGTCGGCGGCGTCCAGCAGGCCGCACTCGATCGTGAACCAGAAGGTCTTCGCGACGAACTGGACGGCTGTCTCGGATTCGACCCTGCGCACGGCCTCGCCGGCCAGCCGGTACAGCTCGGCGAACCGGTCGGCGGCCATGGCGCTGCCATGCCCGATGACCTCGTGCAGGATGTCCGGCTCGGTCGAGTAGAACGGGGTCGCGCCGTCGCGGAGGTACTGGGTCGAATGGAAGTAACTGTCGGCCAGAGAGCCGCAGAACAGGTCGAAGGGGACCACACCGGAGGCGGGTCGCAGGCGGAATCCGGTCAGCCCGTGCAGGCGGTCGGACACGTCCTGCAGCTGCGGAACACCGTCTTCGGCCACGCCGAGCCGCTCCGCCGCCTCGAGGAACTCCGGCGCCGCCAGGTCCCGGTGCCGCTCCGTCAGTCGCTCGGACACCAGACGCCACAGCGCGTGTTCGGCGTCGGTGTATTCGACGACCGGAATGGGTTCGCCGACTACGTAGTTCGCGGCCCGGCCGGCTATTTCATCGCGCCGCTGCCGATATGCCGACGACTCGTCCGTTAATTCGGACCCACCGGGCCCGCCAATCATTCCCATACTCCCTGCCGCGGTCACCGGCAGGAGCTGCTCCGAAATTTGATTCGGTTCGAACTTACGCATATCAGCCTTCCCCCGTCTGGCCGAACCATGTGGAACCCTACACGCCGCCCGCGACACCTGCAAGAATCATCAGGCTGTCCACTTTGCGATGTTTACGCACGTTTACCCGGACATGATCAAAAACAAACTCGGAACGCATGTCGATTACGGCGGCCTTACATCCCCCGATAACACTCATGAACTGATGGTCATGCAATCGCGAGTAACCGCGGGTTGACGCGCAGTATTTACCTGCTTAGACTCGAAGTCCAGATCTGGACGACCAGTCGACGGAGGTGGCGTGGACGAGAGCGGTGCCGACGAGCACCTCATCCGCGAGGCCGAGAAGATCGCTGTCGCGCTCGGCCGCATGTTCCCCGGGCTGTGCGAGGTGGTGCTGCACGACCTGCGGGATCCGGACCACGCGATCCGCGCGATCGAGAACAACCTGTCCGGCCGTCAGGTGGGCGACCCCGCGACGGAGTTGGGCCTGGCCCGCATCGCCGACCCCGAGTACCCGGGCGTCATCCAGAACTACCCCAACCGGTTCCCCGACGGCCGCCCGGCCAAGAGCACGTCCATCGGCATCAAGAACGCCGGCGGCGAGTACGTCGCGGCGCTGTGTCTGAATCTCGACGTGTCGGTGCTGTCCCCGGTGACGCTCGCGCTGTCCAACCTCGTGGCCACCGACACCGAGCACCGCGACCAGCCCCTGGAGACCCTGCGCGACCGCACCGCCCGCGAACTGCGCGAGGCGGTCGAGACCCGGGCCGCCGAACGCGCCGCCACCCCCCGCTCGTTGAGCCGGGACGACAAGAAGGCGCTCGTACGACAGCTGCAGCGCGACGGCTACTTCGACTCGCGCGACGCCGCGCAGACCATCGCGGACCTGCTCGGCGTGTCCCGGGCGACGGTCTACAACTACGCGAAGTGAAGGGTCACCTGCCCATGACCACGGCCCCCTCCCCCACCGCCCGGACGCTGGCCGACCCCGACACCCCGTTCGCCGTCGTCGACGTGCACCGGACACGGCGCAACATCGCCCGGCTGCGGGCGCTGGCGGACCGCCTCGGGGTCGCCCTGCGCCCCCATGTGAAGACGGCCAAGAGCCTGGACGCCGCCCTCCTGCACGACGGCGCCCCCGGCCCCGTCACCGTCTCCACCCTCGCCGAGGCCGAGGCGTTCGCCGACGCCGGCTACGACGACATCACGTACGCCGTCGGTGTCGAACCGCGCAAACTCCCGCGTGTGATCGCCCTGTTGCGCCGCGGAGTCACCCTGCGGATCCTGCTGGACAGCACCGAGCAGGCGATGTTCGTCGCCGCGGCCGCGCGGGAGGCCGGCGTCGCCCTTCCCGCCCTGATCGAGATCGACTGCGACGGCCACCGCGGCGGCCTCAAGCCCGATGCCCCCGGCCTCCCCGGGATCGGCCGTCTCCTGCACGACGCGGGCTGCCTGGACGGCGTGCTGACCCACGCGGGCGAGTCGTACTTCCGCCACACCGCCGAGGAGCGGCGCGAGGCGGCGCGGAACGAACGCGACGCGGCGGTCGCCGCCGCCGAGCGTCTCCGCGCGGCCGGCCTGCCCGTGGCCACCGTGAGCGTCGGGTCCACCCCCACCGCCCACGCCGCCGACGACCTCACCGGAGTCACCGAACTCCGCGCGGGCAACTACGTCTTCTTCGACCTGGTCATGGCCGGCCTCGGCGTCTGCGACCTGACCGACCTCGCCCTGTCGGTGGTGGTCACCGTCATCGGCCACCGACCCGAGTACGGGTGGATCCTCACCGACGGCGGCTGGATGGCCATGTCCCGCGACCGCGGTACGGCCGTCCAGTCACAGGACCAGGGCTACGGCCTGGTCACCCACCTGGACGGTACCCCGGTGCCGGACCTGGTGATGACCGACGCCAGCCAGGAGCACGGCACCCTCACCGCCCGCGACGGCGCCGCCCTCCCCGAGCTGCCCATCGGCACCCGCCTGCGCGTCCTGCCCAACCACGCCTGCGCCACGGCCGCCCAGCACCAGGGCTACCACGTCATCGACGGCGGCCACGGCACGACGGCCCCCGCGCCCGCGATCGAGTCGTACTGGCCCCGCGTCACCGGCTGGTGACCGTCCGCCCGACCGCCCGGAGCCGTCCCACCCCGACCACCCGGAGGAACACCTTCATGGCCGCCGACCTGCCCGTCTCGTTCGCCGACGTCCGCGAGGCCGCCGCCCGCCTCAAGGGCATCGCCCACCGCACGCCGGTCCTCACCTCCCGCACCCTGAACTCCCTGGTCGGAGCGGAGGTGTTCATCAAGGCCGAGAACTTCCAGCGGATCGGGGCCTTCAAGATCCGCGGCGCCTACAACGCCGCCGCCCAGCTGCCCCCGGACCAGCTGGCGAAGGGCATCGCCGCCTACTCCTCCGGCAACCACGCGCAGGCCACCGCGCTGGCCGCCCGCGAACTGGGCACCACCGCCGTCATCCTGATGCCCGAGGACGCTCCCCGCTCCAAGCTGGCGGCGACCACCGGATACGGGGCGGACGTCGTCACCTACGACCGCTACACCCAGGACCGCATCGCGCTCGGCCACGCCCTGGCCGAGGAGCGCGGACTGGCCCTCATCCCGCCGTACGACCATCCCCACGTCATCGCCGGGCAGGGCACCGCGGCCCTCGAACTCCTGGAGGAGACCGGCCCGTTGGACGCCCTCCTGGTGCCCGTGGGGGGCGGTGGTCTCATCGCGGGCAGCGCCACCGCGGCCACGGCCCTGCACCCCGGCATCAGGGTCATCGGCGTCGAGCCCGAGGCGGGCGACGACACCAAGCGCTCGCTGGAGGCCGGCGAACGCGTCACCGTCCCGGTCCCCCGCACGATCGCCGACGGCCAGGCCCTGGACACCCCCGGTGCGATCACCTTCCCCATCAACCAGCGCCTGGTCGACGGGATCGCGCTCGTCAGCGACGCCGAGATCGTCACCGCGATGCGGTTCGCCTTCGAACGCCTGAAGATCGTCCTCGAACCCAGCGGCGCCACGCCCCTGGCCGCCCTGCTGGCCGGACGCGTCGACAGCCTCCCGCGACGGATCGGCATCATCGCGTCCGGCGGCAACATCGACGTCGACCGCTTCACCGCACTCGTCACCGGCTGACGCGGCGGGCCCCGGCCGGTGGGGATCAGGCCGTCAGCTCTCGCGAGCCGCCGCCCGGGGCCCCGGCAGCGAAGGTGACGCGGGTGAAGTACTCGGTGCCGAGGATGCGGTTCCGGGCCTCCTCCGACAGCTGGGAGAGGGTCCCCGGCAGCGCACGAACCCGCTCCACCTCGCTGCGGTGCGCCAGGATCGCGGCCCACTTCCGGTCGACCCATGGCCGGACGTCCACCGTGGCGGTGATGTGCGCGTCCGGCACGCTCAGCGCCGACTTGCCGACGCCGCCCAGGAGTTCACCCAGCTCGGCGGCGCCCGAGTGGGAGTGGGTCGCCAGGTAGACGGCGCTGGGCTGCCACGGCTCGCCCGCCTCCGGGTACAGCTGTCCGAGCCCGGCGGCCGACACCGCGAGCAGGGTCATCCGGTGGGTGTGCCGGTGATCGGGGTGCCCGGTGACCTGCCCATAGGCGTCATGGGTGACGACGATCTCGGGCCGGACCTCCCGGATGTGGGCGACGAGACGTCCGACTGCTTCGTCGACCGGCACATCGCACCACTGTGACCGCCCGGGAGCGGACTCCGGCACCCGGTGGTCCGCGTATCCGAGCAGGCGCGGCGGCTCACGCACGCCCAGGGCGGCCAGGGAGTCGGCGAGTTCACCGGCACGCGGTGTGCCGGGCGCCCAGGTGACCGTGACGACGGCCGTACGGGCACCCGCGGCGGAGTGCTGGGCGAGCACGCCACCGGCGACGAGCGCCTCGTCGTCCGGGTGCGCGAACACGGCGAGCAGGCTGGGCGGCACGGCTTCCTCCAGTGGGCCGGGGTCAGGGTCTTGACGGTCCCTCGGCGGCACCATGCTCACATCTCCCCCCAGTCCCAGGTGTCGAAGTACGCGGCCACGCCCGTGCCGCGCGCCTGCGTCACGGCTCTCAGCCGCGCGAAGTCCTGGACCGGCATCAACGGCCGCCACGCCTCCAGGGGCAGCACGCGGTACTCGTCGTGCTCCTCGGGGTCCAGGGTGATCCCCTGGATCTGCGCCGCGCTGAGCCGTCCCCCGTCGAAGACCAGGCCCATCGTGCTGTACGGCCACTCGTCGCCGGGCAGTCCGTAGACCGCGGCCAGCAGTCGCGGCGGGCCTGCGACCGTGATGCCGGTTTCCTCATGGCACTCCCGCACAGCCGTCTCCCAGGGCCGTTCGCCGGGCTCCATCGTGCCGCCGGCCAGCTGCCACGGATGGGAGGGGCTGTACCGGGAGTGCAGCTGGACGGGCCGGTCCTGCTCGTCGGTGAAGTGGACGCAGGCGAACGCGGTCGCCTTCATCAGTTGCTCGGCGTACTGCTCGGGCGGCAGCCAGACACGGCCCACGACGTCTCCTTTCCTGGCCGGCTCCCGTCCGGGAGCCGGGTCATGCGCAGCAGGGCCGGGCTGGTGACGAACCCCAGCGACCGCAGCGGGGACGGTCCCGCGGACGATCCGTGATCCGCTGCTCACCGTCCACCTCCCCGGGGGGACGGGCTCTGTCGTCGGGTGCCGGCGCGCAGCCGGGCCAGGGTGCGCCGGCCGCGCTCGACCAGTTCGGGGTCGCCGTGCGCGATGCCGAACTGGACCCCGGAGACGGCGTCCGGCGCGGAGCCGACCGTCAGACGCTCCACCTGCGGTTCCAGGCGGCCGGACATCGCCGTCGACCAGGCGGTCAGCAGCGCCGACCCGACCGACACCACGGCCAGGGGGGCCGGCGAGGGCAGGGCCTCGCGCAGTTTGTCCGCGGTCGGGGCGGTGGCGGACAGCCGCGTGAGGACGCTGTCGACGGCCACCAGTCCGCCCGCGGCCGGCATCCCGACCCCGAGCCGCGCCGCGACGACCCCGGCCGGCCCCCGCCGGTAGGCATCCCAGCCGATGCGGAACACCATCCCGGCCGTCCGTGGGCGAGCCGCGGCCATCCGCGCGCATCCCGTCCGGGTCGGCGCGCCTTCGGAGCGGACGAGCGACTGGTCCCAGCGCAGCCGGCCGCCGAACAGCTCCCGCTCCGCGTCCGAGATCCCGCTCGTCGCCGGCCCCTGCTCCCTCTGCGGTTTTCGTCGTGGTGCGGCCCAGGTCACCGTTGTCCCCTCGACGGTCGTCCGATGGCGTCGTCCGGCTCAACGACCGGCCCGCGATATCGAACACACGTATTTCGGACGGCCTGGAAACCGCCGTACAGAGCGGGTCCCGGAACATGCGTGATGCACGGACCCTTGCCCGGCAACAGATGCGGACCGGACGTGAATGGCCGAAACGCATCAGAATGGCCGTCAGAAGGGCGCACGCCACCGGAGCGCGGCCGGTGTCCGGGTGCGCCGAACGACCGCGCGCCCCACGGTGGTGTGAACGCCCGCCGGCTCCGGCGTGGGCGATGCGTGCCGTCGGCATACTCCAGCTGTCGGTGACGACTGGGCCCGGTTGTTCCCGAAGAGTCCTCGAACCGCCCGGCAAGGGAGCCTTCCGCATGCCCGTACCCGACACTCCGTCCGCCGTCGCCCGCACGCACCACCGGAGCCCGGACCGGGCGGACCTCGAACGGTTCGTCCGGCTGTCGATGCCGCTCACCGGTTTCGCCGCCTACGACCTGTACGGCACCGGGATGGCGGGGCTGTATCTGGACACCGCCCGGACCCAGCTCGGCGCCGGGGGCCTGGAGGGTTTCCTGGACGCCTGGCAGGAAGCGCTAGACGCGGGGCTGGGCCCCGACAGCCTGTCCGACCTGCAGCGCGAGATCGCCCGTGCGCTGGTCTACCTCTGGTACACGGGCGCCTGGCCGCGGCTGGCACCCGCCGCGCACGCCGCGCTGCGCCGGCAGATGGCCAACACCGAGTTCGTGGTGTCCGCCGAGACCTACCCGGAGGGGCTGGTGTGGCGTTCCTTCGGTGGTCATCCGGCCGGTGCGAAACCGCCGGGCTTCGCCACCTGGTCCGACCCTCCGCCCGGCCTCCCGGACCAGGACGAGATCCGCGAGGAGCTGGCGGCGGCCGGCGCGGACTCCCCGCTGACCGCGCACGCCGTCTACGCCGACGCGGCCTACGCCGAGCCGCTGCCGGAGGAGTCCGTCCCCGACCATCTGCTGCCCGGTCCCCGGCTGTGGCACCACACCGTCCCCTCCGCCGTACCGGCCGTGGCTCCCCCGCCCCGGACGGCCCCGAACCCCTCGATGGCAGGTGAATGACATGCCCGTGACCGTCACCGGTGCTCAGGTGGGCGGGCGGCGCTACGACGCGATCGTCGTCGGCAGCGGCTGGTCCGGCAGCATCGTCGCCCGGCATCTGGGCCGTCAGGGCTGGCGGGTCCTGGTCCTGGAGGCCGGCAACGGCGGCACCGAGAACTGGGAGGGCTACCAGGACTCGGTGCGCACCTTCTCCGCCGCGGCCCTGAAGGTCCCCAACTCCGCGTACCGCCCCAACGCGGCCGCGCCGTTCCCGGACGTGCTCGACCTGCACCCCGCGCCCGGCGGCTACGCGGCCACCGGCCACTTCGCGCAGACCGGTCCGCTGCCCTACGGCACGGACTACCTCCGGGCCCTCGGCGGTGCCGCGATGCACTGGCTCGGCGCGCTGCCGCGCATGCACCCCGAGGACTATCTGACGCGGACCCTCTACGACTACGGACGTGACTGGCCGCTGACCGCCGAGGACCTGGAGCCGCACGTCCGGCAGGCGGAGCAGCTGCTCGGCACGGCCGGGAACGGGCCGCGCCAGTACGAGCTGGGAGTCGTCCCGGACGCCGACTACCAGTACCCGATGGAGGAGATCCCGCCCCACTACCAGGACGGGGTGTTCCGCGACGGGCTGGCGGGCACGTCCGTGCGCGACCCGGTGGCCGGGCTGGACTACGACCCGGAGGTCTTCACCCTGCCGCAGGGCCGCAACAGCACCCCGAACCCGCTGTTCGACGGCGGGCGCGGCTATCGCCCGCGCGGTGCGGTCGGCATGCCCAACTTCGGCGAGCGGTGCGTCGGCAACGCCAGCTGCGTGCCGATCTGCCCGGTGCAGGCGAAGTCCTCGCCGCTGCGGCTGCAGCAGGACTTCACCGACTCGGTGCACCTGGCGGTGCGGTGCGTGGTGAGCCGGGTGCTGCCCGGGCGGGACGGCGCGGTGCGCGGGGTGGAGTTCCGTGAGTACGGCGATCCCGCGTCACCGGCCGGCCGCCCCTGGACCGCCGAGGCCGACATCGTCGTGCTGGCCGCGCACGCCATCGAGAACGCGGTCATCCTGCTCGCGTCGAAGATGGCCAACAGCAGCGACTGCGTGGGCCGTCACCTGATGGACCACCCCACGCTGCTGGCCTGGGCGCAGATGCCCGGCCATACGCCGATCGGCGCCTTCCGCGGCCCGGGGCACACCTCGGGAGTGGAGTGCTTCCGGTTCGGCGCGGGACGGGCCGTACGGTCACCGTTCCGCATCGAGATCGGGAACTGGGGCTGGGGCTGGGCCACCGGCGCCCCGATGAGCAACGTCAGTACGATGCTCGCCCTGGGCGGCGACGCCTCCGGTGAGATCAAACCCGGCGGGCTGTTCGGGCCCGCGCTGCGGCACCGGCTGGGCGACGAGCTGAACCGCCAGGTGCAGCTGCAGATCGCGGTGGAGCAGTACGCCGACCCGGCCAACCGCGTCACCATCGACCCCAGCCGCCACCGCGACCGCATGGGCAATCCGCGGCCGATCCTGAACTACGACCTCACCGAACGCGTCCGCGACGGGGTGTACGCGGCCCGCAGGGTCTCCGAGCAGGTCTTCGCCGCTCTGGGCGCCCGCGACTTCTCCGACTACCGACCGCAGGACGGAGTGCCCCCGCTCGGCCACTTCCGGCACCGGCCGGCGTTCGGCGGGGAGGAACTCGACCTCGCGTACCACGGCGCGGGCCACGGGGGCGGCACCCACATCATGGGCCTCGACCCGCACACCTCCGTCGTCGACACCCACCAGCGCACCCACGACCACCCCAACCTCTACGCCGTCGGCTGCGGCAGCATGCCCTCCCTCGGCACCAGCAACCCGACGCTCACCATGGCCGCGCTCGCGCTGCGCAGCGCGGAGCAGATCCACCGGGACCTGGCCGCCCTGCACCAGCCGGTGACCGTGGCGGCCCCGGCACGCACGGAGGCAGCCCGATGATCACCGCGACCGCCCTGTCCCGAGCCGAGATGCGTCCACCGGCCGACGTCGAGGAACTGCGCACCTATCTCCAGGCCGCCCTTGAGGTGGAGCACTTGACCATCCCGGTCTACATGACCGGCATGTACTCGATCGTCCCCGGCACCAACCAGCCCGCGTACTTCACCATCCGCAGCGTCGTCCTGGAGGAGATGCTGCACATGACGCTGGCCGCCAATCTCCTCAACGCCGTCGGCGGCGAACCGAGCGTGGACTTCCCGGAGTTCGTGGCCGGCTACCCCGCGCATCTGCCGTTCAGCGACCCGAGTCTGCCGCTCATCCCGCTCCGGCACTTCTCCCGCACGGCGCTGGAGACGTTCATGTTGATCGAGCGCCCCCGCTCCTTCGTCCCCGACCCGGGCGAGGAGACGACCGGCTGGACGTCCATCGGCCAGTTCTACGACGCGATCCGCCAGGGCCTGATCACCCTGGAAGGGCGGCAGCGCGAGGAGCACGCGGCGGATCCGACCCGCCCCGCCACCATCTTCACCGGCCCGCCCGCACGGCAGATCGGCCCGGAGGACTTCTACAACTCCGGCGGCGAGGCGTTCCCCGTCACCGATCTCAAGAGCGCCCTGCTGGCGGTGGAGACGATCAGCGACCAGGGTGAAGGCGTCGAGGACACGATCTGGACCAGCGACGACACCCTGTTCGGCGAGGAGCGGCAGGTCGCCCACTACTTCCGCTTCAAGGAGATCCGCGCCGGCCGCCGCTACGGCGGACACGACCTGCCGCGCACCGAGCCCAGCGGGCCTCTGCTGGACGTCACCTGGGACGACGCCTACCCCATCGACCCCGAGGCCACGGTCGACGACTACCCCGAGGGGACGGCCGTACGGCAGCACGCCGACGCGTTCAATCACCGCTACGCCGACCTGCTGACCCTCCTCCAGTACGCCGTGGCCGGTCGGCCGGGGCGCATGCGGGAGGCCGTCCCTGTGATGCTCGAACTGCGCGACCTCGCCCAGCGCCTGTACCGCAATCCCCACCCGGACCCGGACAAGGCCGCCCAGGGCCTGCACGCGAGCCCCACCTTCGAACTCCTCACGGAGCACTTCACCCAGGCCCGCGCCCGCGTCGCGCCGTCCGCTCCCGAGTCCGCCCTCGACGGCGGCGTCGACCGGACGGGCTGAACCCGTCTGCGCCCAGGTGGTCAACCGGCCCGGCGGACGTGCATGATGCGGGGACGTGGCGGGCGCACGGCGGGGGAGCCGATGGTCAGCGAGGCGCAACGGGACGACGGCGGCACGGGGCCGGCGGAGCGACAGGCGGAGGCCGACGGCGCGGTCCGGGAGGCCCTGCGGCTGTACCACGTCTCGGAGGGCTGGCCGCCCGTCGAGGCGCTGGATCCGGTGATCGACCGGCTGGTCCGTGCCGAGGCCGCGCTGGCGCAGCACAAGGAGGATTTCACCGGGGTCTTCATCGTCCTGGGCCTCATGGTCGGCACGCGCTACCTGAGCAGGGGCGATGCCACGTCGTACGGCTCCGGTGCGGAGGACCGGGCGGAGGCGCTGCGGCGCCTGCGGTGGGCGGACCGCAACGGGCCGCTGACCGACCTGTTCATCGCGCAGGCCCGCATGATGCTGGTCTTCGTGCTCGTGCCCTGGGCCCTCCCCCGCCGCGACGGTACCCGCACCGTCCTTACGGACGCGCTGCTCGCCGCCACCGACGACGAGGTGCTGACCGATGCGTTGCGCCGGGATCTCACCGAGGCCGACGAGATTGTCGACCGGCTGGCCGCGGCTCCGCTCGACGCGGAGTTCCAGAAGCAGACGGCGAAGAACAAGCAGATCGTGGAGCGCATGCTCGGCACGCGCTTCCCCGTGACGATGTCCGAGACGGCGGCACCGGCCACCGCTCCGGCGGCCACGGACACGGCAACGCCCCGCCCCGGCCAGGAGGTCGAGGATGCGGACGGCCCCGGGAGCGTCGATGACGCGGACGACGACCCCGAGACCGTGCTGCTCGATGCCGTCCGCGGGCTGGTGGCCCTGGCCGGCGCGCGCAGCACGGCGGCGTTCACCCGCATTCTGATCTGGCTGTTCATCCTGGCGTTGTCCGGACCCGGCGAGCGACCCGGCAGCTACCCGTACGAAGAGCTGCAGCTGGATCCGCAGGCCGGGGCACTGCTGAGCCGGGTCGCCGCCAGTGAGAAGGCCGGCGTCGACGGTGTCCGTCGCGCCGCCGACCTGGCCCTGGGGGCGCTCCGCGCGCTGCCGCCGGACGCACCCCAGCGGGCCCGGGTCGCCAGACTCCACGCCTATCTGCTGGTCATGATCGAGCACCTGGAGCCCGGGTCGGTCGACTTCCGCAGTGCCGAGCGGCCCAGTGTGCTGGAGGGCGAGAGCGGCGACCGGCTCGGCGACTGGCCGGCCGGCCTCAGCCTGGAGCCCGGTCTCGCCGCCTATCTCGACGATGCCACGAGGGACTTCTCCGCCGACCTCGGCGTGCGCGAGCGGCGCTACGCGGCCCTTCTCGACCGGCTGCTGGCCTATCGGACCGGTGATCCCGGCTATCTGGACGACGCGGCCACCCTGCTCCGCGAAGCGCTCGACGCGAGCCCGCCGGGCTCCTGGTGGGTCATGGCCCTGCGGGGCGAGCTGGCCGAGATCCTGGAGCTGGCCGCCTCGTACGGAGGCAGCTTCCACGACGCGGATCTCTCCCTGGCCACCGTGCGGGAGCTGGGCGCGACCCTGCGGGACGACGGCTCGCTGCCGCCCGACGCGCCGTTCATCCTGGACATCCTCCTCTCCACCGCGGACCGCGAACTGGACCATGCCCAGCGCACCGGGAACCACGAGGCGCTGCCCCGGCTGGTCGAAGAGCTGCGCGCCCGGCACGCCGCGCTGCCTCCCGACACCGGCTGGCGCGGCAAGGTAGCAAAGCGGCTGGACCGGATCGACGGACTGACCGCCAAGGGGCGGCAGCAGGGCACCGGGCCCGGGGATTCGTCACCCGACCTCGCCGCCGAGCGGGCGGACCTGGAACGCTCGATCGCCGAGATGCGCCGCACGTTCGGCGGGCGGGAGCTGTACCACCACCAGGAGTACGACCGGCACGCCTGGGCCGGCCTGCGGCTGTACCTCTCCTTCCGGCGCGGTCTGGAGGACCCGGCCGTGCTGGACGAGGCCATCACCGAGCTGACCCGGGCCCGCGCGCTGATCGCCGAGGGGCGTGGCGGAACCCACCGGGTGGACGTGCTGACCAAGCTGGCCGAGACCCACATCATCCGCGCCGCTCGGCGCGGCCCCGACGCCGAAGCGGACAGGCAGGCGTTCGTGGAGATCACCCGCGAGGCGCTGGACGAGCTGACCGCCGACGTCCTGCTCCAGGTCGGCGCCGACCACGGCCTGTCCGCGGCCCTCAACGGCGCCCTGCTGGCTCGGCGGCTGGCGTTCGTCGCCTTCCTCATGCGCCGGCCGGCCGACGTGGTGGCCGATCTGGAGAAGGGGCGGGCGCTGGTGCACCAGGCCGCCGCCGCTTCCCGGAGCATCCCCGAACTCCTGGAGGCCGCCGGCCGGCCCGAGCTGGCCCGGCGGTGGCGGGCCCAGGTTCCCGGGGACCCGCTGCGGCCGGAGACCGGCGACGCTTCGGCCCCGCCGGCCGACGGCCCGCCGATCCCCAGCGCCCTGCGCCGCGGCGCGCTGGCGGCGCTGGGCGTTCGTCCGGGCGCCGGACCGGGCGCGGGCCCCCGGCAGTTGGCCGGCACCACGGACCTGGCCGCGCTCACCGCCGGCCTCGCCGCGTCGGGGGCGGACGCCCTGGTCTACCTGATGCCCGGCGTGACCCTGCCCGCCGCCACTCACCCCGGCTACGCGGTGATCCTGCGCCCCGGGGCAGGTCCCACCCTGCTTCCGCTGCCGCGGTTGCTGGCCTCCGACGATTCACCGCTGGAGCGGTACCTCCGTGCCGCGGCGGAGCGTTCGCGGGCGCTCGCCGACCCGGACATGAGCACGTCCTGGCGGGCCGCCTACGAGGCGGAGTGGCAGGCCGCGCTGGACGCGCTGTGCGACTGGGCCTGGCCGGCGGTGATGGGACCGGTGCTCTCGGTGGTGCGCCCCTTGCTGGCCGCCCTGTGGCCGCGGGCCCGGCCGCCGCGGATCGTGCTGGTGCCCTGCGAACGGCTCGGCGTCGTACCGTGGCACGCGGCCCGCATCCGGGGCATCGGCGCGCACGGCCACCGGTACGCCTGCCAGGAGGCCGTCATCAGCTACGCCCCGTCCGGCACCCAGTTCCTCGCCGCTGCCGGGCGGCGGCGGATGGCCCCCGGCGCCGGCCGGCAGGTGCTCGTCGCCGATCCGGAACTGACCCTCCCCTGGGCCGAGGTGGAGACGGTCGCGCTGCGTGCCGCCTGCTACCCGAGCGCGCTCCGCTACGGCGAGTTCCTCACCATCGACGGGGAACCGGACGCGGCGGGCACGCCGGACGAGCTGCTCGCGGTGCTGCCCGGCGGTGCGTCGCAGGCGTCCGTGGTCCACCTGGCCTGTCACGGCTGGGCCGCGCCGCGCCCCACCGACTCCGCGTTGCGGCTGGCCGGGGTGCCCGGCGCGGACCCGGACACCGGCCGGCTCACCGTGGCCGGACTGCTCGACGGCGCGGCCGGGTCACGGCCGGACACGGCCGGCCCGCTGGTCGTGCTCAGTGCCTGCGAGACCGATCTGAGCACGGGCCACCACGACGAGGCGTTGACCCTCACCACCGCGCTGGTCACGCGCGGCGCCGCGGACGTCGTGGGGTCCCGGTGGGCGGTGCGGGACGGTCCGACCGCCGTGATGATGGCCGTCTTCCACCACTGTCTCACCGCCCGCGGGCTCGCCCCGCCCGACGCCCTGCGCGCTGCCCAGCTGTGGATGCTCAACCCCCGCCGGACGCTCTCCTTCCCCCTGGAGGGCCCTCTCCGCCGCGAGGCCGCCCGCCCCGACCTCCACCGCCTCCCGCACTGGGCGGCCTTCACCCATCAGGGCAATCCGTCGGACACCGCTCGCACCACTTCGAGGACCTCGCGGGAGCAGTGACGGAACTCCGGGCCGAGTTCGTGGTCCGCGAGTGCCTGGGAGACGGGCCGGACGACGACCGGGCCGCGGTCGGCGGTCACTTGGCAGAGATGGCCGCAGCACGCGACCGTTGCGGAGGCCCCGCGTATGCCCTACGTTCTTCGCGCCTCAACCCCACACCTTCTGCAGGGAGTTGATCCAGTGGACCGCAGGACCCGACGGCCCGCTCAGCGCGCCCTGACCGCCGCCGTGCTCGCCGCCACCGCCGTGCTCGGCGCGGCAGCGACCGGCGCCGCCGCAAACCAGGCGGCCGGCCCGGGATCGGCCGTGCCGCCCGTGCCGCTGCGTGTGGCCACCTACAACATCCATGCCGGAGCCGGCGAGGACAACGTCTTCGATCTCGACCGCACGGCGGCGGCGATCCGGGAGCTCGACGCCGACGTGATCGGCCTTGAGGAGGTCGACGTCCACTGGGGTGCCCGCAGCGACTACACCGACGAGGCCCGGGAACTGGCGGGACGACTGCACATGCGGGTCTTCTTCGCGCCGATCTACGACCTCCCGCCGGCCACGGCGGACGGCGACCGGCGCCGGTACGGCGTCGCGATACTGAGCCGCCATCCGCTGCGCGACGCGGAGAACCACGAGATCACCCGCCTGTCCACGCAGACGCCGGACCCGGTACCGGCGCCGGCGCCGGGCTTCGCCGAGGTGACCGTCAAGGTCCGCGGCGCCCGCGTGCACGTGTACGCGACCCACCTGGACTACCGCGCGGACCCCTCGGTCCGTCGCACCCAGGTCGACGACATGCTGGACGTCCTGGCCGAGGACTCCGGTCCGAAGGTCCTCCTGGGCGACTTCAACGCCGAGCCGGATGCGCCCGAACTCGCCCGGCTGTGGGGTCGGTTGACCGACGCCGCACCGCACGGCGGCAAGACCTACCCGGCGACCGACCCGGTCAAGCGCATCGACCTGGTCACCGTCTCACCGGACGTCACCGTCACCGGCACGCGCGAGTCCGGGACCACGGCGTCCGACCACCGCCCGGTGGTGGCGGACCTCCTGCTGCGCCACGGCGGCCACTGAGACGGCCCAGCAGATTCATCTTTACGTGCTCCTGACAAAGCGCGGCATCCGTGGCACTCTGCCTCACGCACGTCTATCCGCACCGTTCTTCGTTCCCCCACCCTGCCCGGACGTGACCGGTCCGGGCACGGCAGAAGGAGACCTGCGTGAGACGCCATCGCACTGCCGCGGGCATTCTGTTGGCCGTCGGAGCCCTGTTCACCGGCGGCCTCGTCCATGCCGGAGCCGCCGACGCCGCGACGGCCGGGACAGCTTCCGGAGCGTCGGCCGCGGCCCACACCGCCTCGGCGGCCGACCAGCACAAGGCCCGCACCTTCTGGACGGCCGCGCGTATGCGCGGCGCCACCCCCTTCGACCTGCTGCTGACGCGGCAGGCCGCCAAGACCCTCAAGACCCCGAAGCCCCACGGGCGTTCGACCACCGTCGCCCCCACCCCCGCCCTCGCTTCCTTCCCGCAGGCGGGTGGCCCCTGGACCGGCGGCGGCGCCGTCGTCACGACCTCGGGCCGGGTGTTCTTCACCTTCCAAGGGCGCACCGCGTCCTGCACCGGCAACGCCGTGACCAGCCAGAACGCCAGCACCGTCATCACGGCCGGCCACTGCGTGAAGTACCAGGGCAGCTGGCACACCAACTGGGTCTTCGTGCCGGCCTACGCCAACGGCAACGCGCCCTACGGCCAGTGGAGCGCGGCCAAGACGCTCACGACCCCGCAGTGGGAGGCGAGCGAGGACATCAACTACGACGTCGGAGCCGCGGTCGTCACTCCCCTGAACGGCAAGACGCTCACCTCGGTCGTCGGCGCCCAGGGCATCCAGTTCAACGGAGGCTACAACAAGGCGATGTACTCCTTCGGCTTCCCGGCCGCGTCGCCGTACGACGGCACGAAGCTCATCTACTGCAGCGGCAACAGCTCGAAGGACTTCCTCTTCTCGCAGGACCACAGCCTCGGGTGCAACATGACGGGCGGCTCCAGCGGCGGCCCCTGGTTCACCGGCTTCGACGAGGCGACCGGCACCGGTCTGCAGGTCTCCGTGAACAGCTTCGGCTACACGTTCCTGCCGAACCGCATGTTCGGCCCGTACTTCGGCGACGTGATCAAGGCCCTGTACGACAAGGCGCAGACGTCGTAGCAGGGCCGACGAGACGGACGACGACCACGGCCACGACAGCGCCTCCGAGGACCACTGCGACAACTGACGTTCCGCTTCGGCACCCCGGCGCCCGGCGTCAGCGGGGCGGCACCCGGCAGGCGCAATCGGTCGGCTGCCGCCCGGTGGAGCCGGGCTGTCCGAAGTAGGTGGCCGCCGCCTGGAGCAGGGCGACGGCCACCATGCGTGTCAGCGGGTGGGCCGCTCCCTCACGGAGCAGAGTCCGTGCGCTCGCCGCCGCTCCGTTCACTCGCTCGCGGACCGGTGGGGCCGGCTGATGACGCATCACAGGATTCCCTTCGCTGCATGACCGATCCGCCGGGGGCCCGACGTCACGGCCCTCGGCGGATGTCCGGGTGGTCGCTCCGCGCTGTCGGCTACCGGTCGACGGCCTGGAAGCCGCGCAGGCGGAGGCTGTTGCCGACCACGAAGACCGAGGAGAAGGCCATGGCCGCTCCCGCGATCATCGGGTTGAGCAGTCCCGCCGCGGCCAGCGGCAGGGCGGCGACGTTGTAGGCGAACGCCCAGAACAGGTTGGACCGGATGGTGCCGAGTGTCCTGCGGGCGAGCCGGATGGCGTCCGCCGCGACCCGCAGGTCCCCGCGTACGAGGGTGAGGTCGCCGGCCTCGATCGCGGCGTCCGTGCCCGTGCCCATGGCCAGGCCCAGGTCGGCCTGGGCGAGGGCCGCCGCGTCGTTGACGCCGTCGCCGACCATGGCCACCGAACGCCCCTCGCCCTGCAGCCGCTTGACCACGTCGACCTTGTCCTGCGGCAGCACCTCGGCGATCACGTGCTCGGGGCTGATACCCACCTCGGCGGCCACGGCCTCGGCGACGGCCCGGTTGTCACCGGTGAGGAGGACGGGGGTCAGGCCGAGGGCGCGCAGGCGGCGGACGGCTTCGGGGCTGGTCTCCTTGACGGCGTCGGCGACTTCGAGGACCGCGCGGGCCTCGCCGTCCCAGGCGACGGCGATGGCCGTACGCCCGGCCGCCTCGGCGGCGGCCTTGACGTCCCGCAGGTCGGCCGGCAGCGACATGGCCCATTCGGCGAGCAACTGCTCGCGGCCGACGAGGACGGCATGGCCGTCGACGATGCCCTGGACGCCGAGGCCGGGGACGTTGGCGAAGTCCTCCGGGACGGGCAGGGTGCCGACCCTGGAGGCGGCTCCGGCGGCGACGGCCTGGGCGATCGGGTGCTCGGAGGAGTGCTCCAGGGCACCGGCCAGCCGCAGGACGTCCGCCTCGTCCGTGCCCTCGGCGGTGTGGACGCCCAGCAGGGTCATGCGGCCGGTGGTCACGGTGCCGGTCTTGTCCAGGACGATGGTGTCGACCTTGCGCGTGCTCTCCAGGACCTCCGGGCCCTTGATGAGGATGCCGAGCTGCGCGCCGCGTCCGGTGCCGACCATCAGCGCGGTCGGGGTGGCCAGGCCGAGGGCGCAGGGGCAGGCGATGATCAGGACGGCGACGGCCGCGGTGAAGGCGGCGGTGAGGCCGGCTCCGTTGCCGAGCCAGAAGCCCAGGGTGCCGATGGCGAGGGCGATCACGACGGGGACGAAGACTCCGGAGATCCTGTCCGCCAGGCGCTGGGCGGCGGCCTTGCCGTTCTGGGCGTCCTCGACCAGCTTCGCCATCCGGGCGAGCTGGGTGTCGGCGCCGACCCTGGTCGCCTCCACGACCAGCCGTCCGCCGGCGTTCAGCGTGGCGCCGGTGACGCCGTCCCCGACGGAGACCTCGACCGGGACGGACTCGCCGGTGAGCATGGAGGCGTCCACGGCTGAGGAGCCCTCCACGACCCTGCCGTCGGTGGCGATCTTCTCGCCGGGGCGGACGAGGAAGCGGTCGCCGGCCTTCAGCTCCGAGACGGGCACGAGTTCCTCGCGGCTGCCGCGTAGCACGGTGACTTCCTTGGCGCCCAGCTCCAGCAGGGCCCGCAGCGCCGCGCCCGCCTTGCGCTTGGAGCGCGCCTCGAAGTAGCGGCCGGCCAGGATGAAGGCGGTCACCCCGGCCGCGGCCTCCAGGTAGATGTTCCCGGCGCCGTCGCTGCGGGCGATGGTCAGCTCGAAGGAGTGCGTCATGCCGGGCATGCCGGCCGTTCCGAAGAAGAGCGCCCACAGCGACCAGAGGAACGCCGCCGACGTACCGACGGAGATCAGCGTGTCCATGGTGGCGGCGCCGTGCCGGGCGTTGGTCCAGGCGGCCCTGTGGAAGGGCCAGGCGGCGTACGTCACCACGGGCGCCGCCAGGGTCAGCGACAGCCACTGCCAGTACTCGAACTGCAGCGCGGGGACCATCGCCATCGCGATCACCGGTACGGCGAGCACCACCGCGGCGGTCAGCCGCTGCCGCAGGGGCCGCAGCTCGTCGGCTTCCTCGGCGGCGGGGCCCGCGCCGGGTTCCGCCTCGGTGCGGACGGGCTCGGGTTCACGCGCGGTGTATCCGGTGGCCTCGACGGTGGCGATCAGATCGGAGACGGCTATGTCCTCACGGAAGGTGACCTTGGCCTTCTCGGTGGCGTAGTTGACGGTGGCCTCGACGCCGTCCATGCGGTTGAGCTTCTTCTCGATGCGGGCGGCGCATGAGGCGCAGGTCATGCCGCCGATGGCGAGTTCGACCTCGGCGGCACCGGACGTTGTGGTGGACAAGTCTGCTCCTCGCAACTCATGGACGCGACGGGTACCCAGGTGAGCCAGATACCTCCCCTGGGTACCCTCCAGCGATCTCATGTATACCCCCCACCCGTATAGAACGCAAGCCTGAACACCCCCTTTCCATTACCCCTAGGGGGTATCTGTAGTGCGTCGCGCAGACGTGACGAGACCCCTGTGGTCCGGCTCAGCGGCCGGGCACGGACGGCCGGGCCGTCCGGTCGGTGCGGCGGAAGGCGAGGCCGAGCAGCGAACCCGTGGCGAGCAGCGCCGCGAGGGCCGCGTAGCCGTGGGTGAGGGTGGTCAGCGAGGCGACACCGGCGACGAGCAAGGGGCCGCCCGCATCGCCGAGTTCGCGGCCGAGTTCGGCGGCGCCCATCGTCTGGCCGAGGCGCTCGGTGGGAGTCGAGGCGGCCAGGGCGGCGAAGCCGAGCGGTGTGATCAGCCCGGTTCCGGCGCCGATCAGGGCCGCCCCCACGAGGACCCCGGTCAGGCCGGGCAGCATGGCGCAGCCCAGCCCGGCAGCGGTGAGCAGCAACCCGGCGCCCATGCCGCCGCGCGCGGTGAGGCGCCCTTCGTCCAGCGCCCGTCCGGCCCGGGGTTGTACGACGGCGGCGCAGGCGGCCAGCAGCGACACGGCGGCCCCGGTGGCGACCGTCCCGAGGCCGGCCGCCCGCCCGGACACCGGCAGGAAGCCCACTCCCACGGACAGCGCCGCGGTCGCCGCCGCGAGCGACGAGGTCGGCGCGAGGAAGGCGGGGTCGGCCAGGCGCCGGGCCAGGTCGAGCACGGTCTGCCGGGTCCTGGGCAGGGGCGGTACGGCGGGGACCGCCAACGCGGCCCAGAGGGCGACCGCCGCGCCGAGCACCGTCAGCGCGCCGAACAGCAGCCGCAGGCCGCCCCCGGCCCACACCAGGACTCCGCCGAGCAGCGGACCCAGGGTGTAGCCGATCGACTTGCAGAAGCCGTAACCGCCGAACGCCCGGCCGTGCCTGGCCGCCGGGTTGAGGCGGGCGACCAGCGCGGAGGCCGAGGGGGAGAACGCGGACGCCGCGGCACCCTGGCCGAGACGCGCGGCCCACAGCCAGCCGGGGCTGTCCGCGACCGCGTACACGGCGGAAGCGGCGGCGAACGCGACGAGCCCGCCGAGGAGCACCGGGCGGGCACCGATCCGGTCGGCGAGGGTGCCGAAGACCGGCTTGAGCACCACCTCGGCGCCGTCGTAGAGGGCGAGCAGCCCGCCGAGGAGCATCAGCGACGTGACGGCGTCCGCCGAGACCCCGCCGAGGTTCGCCGCGATGCCGTGCGACCCGAAGGCGGTCGTGAAGCCCGCCGCGTACAGCGGCCACATCTGCCGGGCCGGCGCCGGCCGTGCCACGGTCGGCCCTGATGTCACACCACTGAAGGTATCAGCCGTTACATCCAGCGTTACATCCGCTCGATGCGTGCGTGGTCCGCGACATCGTCGTGGGTGTCGGATGCCCGGCGGCGAACCTCAGCAGCCACGCGGTCCGCCGTGTACGGCGGCCTCCGTCCCAGCCAGGCCAGAGAGGCGAGGACGAACAGCCCTTCCACGATCAGGGACAGGGGGCCGTACGGGGGCTCCCAGCCCGATTCGTAGTAGCCGTCGGGCAGACCGACGGTGCGCGACAGCAGAAATCCGATGATCATGCCGAGGCTGACGAGAGCTCCCGTCAGCCAGGCGGGCAGGGGACTCTTCAAGGTCACCAGTGCCACGGCCACGACGAGCATGGCGGCGCTGCCCAGGGCGAACAGAACGCCCATGTAGAACGTCTCCTCAAGGTGATCGGGAACCAGGAGGCCGTGCAGCACCGCATTGCCGACGGCGCAGCACGCTCCCAGTCCTCTCAGGGTGATTTCGGTGGCAGAGATGGCGTTCATGGTGACTCCAGCCGTTCATCTGCGGGGAGTGGACCGACCGAGGAACCGGCGGATGGAGCTGCTGCACAGGAGGTATCGCCTCGTGCGTAGGACATACGGAAGCGACGCTCGGCGGGATTGCGCCGGGCGGAATTCCGAACGCCAATCCAAAACGCCGCCGCCGACGTACCAAAAGCAGGGCGGCTCTCTCGAGCCGCTGAGAGTCGCGCGGGAGGGCGCAGGAAAGGGTGTGTCCATCATGCGAGCACAACGCGCAAGGCGTCTCGTCGCGGCGTCCGCAGTCGGCATCGTGATGGCCGGCGGCGCTGCGATCGGCACGGCAGGCACGGCCGCGGCGGCAGCCCCTGCCGTCCAGGGCGATGTGGTCAGCGACTGGTGCTTCCACCACGACTGGCGCTGCTCCGACCACGGTGGGTCCCGGTTCCACCACCGATTCGACCACCGCTTCGACCATCGGTTCGGCCACACGGTGTTGGTGATCATCGTGCTCCGCTAGGCCTGTCCGGCCAGGTCCACCGCTCCCTCGGCAAGGAGAGGAGGGGGTTCGCGGCACAACTGTGAGTTCTGCGGATGCTATGTTCGCGCTCGCCCAACACGACAATCCCGCCGGCGAGTTGACGTCGCCGGAGTCGACACGACAACAGCTGCATGAAAACAGGACCAGGAGCGATCGCGTGACCAGCCGAGTCCTTCTCGTCTCGCCCGCCATGAGCGCGTCCCTGCGGCAGGCCCGCTTCGACGACGGCGGCTCTCTCGACGACAGCGGCGCGGCCCGGGCCCGTGCGGCGGCCGGTTCGCTGCCCGCCGCGGTCCGTGTACTCGCTTCTCCCAGCGTGCGTTGCCGTGAGACGGCGGCGGCCCTGGGCCTGGACGGCGTACCCGTGCCGGAGTTGGCCGGTCTCGATGTGGGTCGCTGGCGAGGTCGGAGCCTGGAGGAGGTGGGGGCCGTCGAGCCGGAGGCGGTGGGCCGCTGGCTCACGGACCCCGCCTGCGCTCCGCACGGCGGTGAGTCGGTCGAGGACCTGTGTGAACGGGTCACGCGCTGGCTGGCCGACGCACAGGGCGTGGAGGGTCGTACCCTCGCCGTGGTCGAGCCGGAGGTGGTGCGCGCGGCGGTCGTGGCCGCGCTGGGCCTGCCGACCCCGGTCTTCTGGCGCCTCGATGTCACCCCGCTCGCGGTGACGGAGCTGAGTGGGCGGGGCGGACGCTGGAATCTACGGCTCGGACGGCCCCCGGTCGCGCCGGAGGTCCACTAGGCCGCGGAAGTCGGTCCTGGTCGGATCACCTCGACGCACCGGGGAACGCCAGAGGGCCCCCGGATGGTTCCGAGGGGCCCTCTGGTGTCCGGAAGGAGTCAGTGCGCGGCCGGAACCGCCCGTCCTCCTGCGGCCTTCGCCGGCTTGGGGTTCAGTACCCGCTCGGCCAGCTCACCGAAAGCGAGGCCGAATCCGCCCCACAGGACGGACTGGATGGCCAGCGCGGACAGCCGGAACCGCCACAGCAGCGTGGCCGGGAAGTCCTTCGGCACCTCGTTGACGACCGGCAGGAACTCGTAGGCCAGACCGATCACGACGGCGAAGGCGGCCACCGCGACGACCGTCGCCCACCAGGTGCCCAGGCTGGGCGCCAGGCGCTTGCCCAGGAGGGTCGCGGCGACCGCCAGCAGGACGCTGAGCAGCATCATCAGGAAGTACAGGGTGGTCCGCCTGCTGATGGTGTCCGGGTCACCGACCGACGGCGGGTTGGCCGGGTACTTCAGGAACGGGACGACGTACACGGCGAGCAGCGCGCAACCCGACAGCAGGAGTGCCGTCGCGCGCGGGCTGAAGCGGCCGACGCGGCCGAGCGCGAAGCAGAAGGCGAGCGCGGCGATGCCGCCGAAGGCGACCGCGTAGACCAGGACGCCGGTGGCGAGGCCGGCGGTGGACTGCAGGGAGCGGGAGACGACCTCCATCTCGTGTTCGTGGGAATGGGCGTCCTCGAAGCTGATCGCCTTGTCGACGCTCGGCTCACCGAGGAGATAGGCCGCGATCAGGGCGAGCACGCCGGCCGCGAGGCCGGCGAGCATGCCCCGTACGAGGAGGTTCCGTACGGTTGCGGAGTTCATGGGTGCGCGATGTCCCCTCGCGTCAGTGGCAGGGGAAGCCGAGCAGGTGGCGTGCGTCGTGCACCCATTCGTGGACGTCCGTGCCGTTGAACACGGAGGTGGCGCCCTGTTCGGCGCCGACGAAGTAGAGCAGGACCAGCATCAGGATGCCGAAGAAGACCGCCCAGGGAGCTATCGCCTTCAGCGGCAGCTTGGCGGGGATGGCGGGAGTGGTGGCTGTCGGCTGGGCGACGGTCTGCGCCATGGCAGAACCTCCTCCGGGAGTTCGCGTCCCATGTCGGTGGTGCACAGGACGACGGCCACGGGTCTGACTCACGAGGAGCCCCTGGAGGCTCTCGCACACAGTGGCGCGACCGTGCCGGATTCCCACCGGCTTCCGTCTCGCCGTCGTCGATATCGGACAGACCGTACCGCGCGACCGGTGCACGGCCAAGACCGCGTCCACCAGCGTGATCTTCCTCTCGCACCGGGCGAACGGTCCTGGGCCGTGTGGGTCAGCGGTGGCGGAATTTCAGCGGTCGTTCGTCCGCGAGGGCGCCCATGTTCCCGACTCCGATGAATGCGGCAATCCTGCTCAGCGGGCCGGCGCGGTGCCGGGCCCGGCGAGCCCCAGTTCACGGTCGCCGAGCGGGGCGAAGAAGCGTTCCACGTCGGCGTCGGTGACCTCGGCGAGGGTCGCCGGCGACCAGCGCGGGTTGCGGTCCTTGTCGATGATCTGGGCCCGTACCCCCTCGACCAGGTCGGGGCTGCTCAGGGCGGCGCACGAGACGCGGTACTCCTGGTCGAGGACCCGCTCCAGCGGGCCGAGGCGCCGGGCGCGGCGGATCGCGGCCAGGGTGACCTTGAGCGCGGTGGGCGACTTGGCGAGCAGGGTCTCGGCCGCCTCCTTGGCGTCGGGGCTGCCGTGGCCGAGCAGCCGGTGGACGATCTCCTCGACCGTGCCGGCGGCGTAGCAGGCGTCGATCCACTCTCGCCGGTGGGCCAACTGCCCCTCGGTCGGCGGCTGCACATGGCGCGCGAGCGCGTCTCGTACGGGCATGTCGGCGAGGTCGTCCACGAAGTGCCCGAGGGCGGCGGAGGGTACGTAGTGGTCGGCGAGGCCGCACAGCAGGGCGTCTCCGGCGCCGATCTGCGCGCCGGTCAGCGCCAGGTGGGTGCCCAGTTCGCCGGGTGCCCGGCCGAGGAGCCAGGTGCCCCCGATGTCGGGGACGAAGCCGATGCCGGTCTCGGGCATGGCGATCCGGGACCGTTCCGTGACGACACGGACACTGCCGTGCGCGGAGACGCCGACGCCGCCGCCCATGACGATGCCGTCCATGACGGCGACGTACGGCTTGGGGTAGCGGGCGATGCGGGCGTTGAGGTGGTACTCGTCCCGCCAGAACGCGGCGGAGGCGCTGCCGTCGCCGTCGCGGGCGTCGTCGTGGACGGCACGGATGTCGCCGCCCGCGCACAGGCCGCGCTCCCCCGCCCCGGTGATGACCACGGTGTGCACGTCCGGGTCGCACTCCCACGCGGTCAGGGCCTCGGCGATCCGGCGGACCATGACATGGTTCAGGGCGTTGAGCGCCTGGGGCCGGTTGAGCGTGATGTACGCGGCCCGTCCCCTGGTGTCCAGCAGGACCGGTTCCTCGCTGCCGCTCATCCGAGTGCCTCCGTCGGGCCATGGGCCGCGATGACGCGCATGATCTCGTTGGTTCCTTCCAGGATGTGGTGCACCCGCAGGTCACGGACGATCTTCTCAATGCCGTACGCGCCGGGGTGGCCGCAGCCGTCGGCCGAACTCCTCCCGCTCGGTGCGGGCGTCAGGAATCCGTACGCCGCGGTGGCGTGAAGGCGTACAGGTCGAGGATGTCCGGCAGGGGCGCGACGCCGGGGCCACCGGCGCGCACCCAGCTGATGATGTCCTCGGTCGCGGCCGGGTCGTTGACGAGCCCCAGCCAGACCGGCCGCGCGCCGGCGGCCCGGGCGGCGGCGGACGGCTGTACGACGATGACGTTGGCCTGGTCGCACACGTCGAGGCAGTCGGAGATGCGCACGGGCACCTCCGCGCGCAGCCGTGCGGTCTGCGCCGCGTGATCGACCCCGATCACCTTGGGGCTGCCGCAGCAGCAGTCCCGGCACACGACGACCCGGCACGGCGCCGGACCGCTCCCCGGCACAGCCCCGGCCGGTGTCTCTTCCGTCAGCTTCTCGGGCACGCCGCGCCACTCCCCTCCCGGGGAGATCCGCCCCGGTGTCACGTGAGGAGGCGACCGCGTGAGTCTCCTGGCTCCCGGGTCACGGCTCGTGCCGCCTTCCCGCCCTGTTCGGGGGCGGTGGCCTGCCGGAACTCGCTCACCGGTCACAGTGGCGGGACCGCGCCGGATTCACACCGGCTTCCTCGGACCGCCGTCGCCTTATGTCGCCGGTCATCCTTTCATCACCGGCGCCGCACCGTCATCCGGCCCCGACTCGTGGCCGCCGCCGTATGCTCACAGCGAGCGGACCGCCCCGCACCGAGGCTCCGGCTGGACGGTCGATCTACGGAGGCATCGGCACGATGGACGAGCGACAACCGCTCACCGACGGCTCGCTGAGCGAAGCGGCGGATGTGTTCCAGCGGTTGCGTCCCCGGCTGTTCGGTATCGCCTACCGCGTCCTGGGCAGTGTGGCCGAGGCCGAGGACGTGGTACAGGACGTGTGGGTGCGCTGGCAGGGCGCGGACCGCGGTGCGGTGCTGGATTCCGCGGCGTTCCTGGCCAGGATCACCACGCGTCTGGCCATCAACGTGGCCCGGTCGGCGCGGGTCCGCCGGGAGGCGTACGTGGGGCCGTGGCTGCCGGAGCCGGTGGACACCAGTGTCGATCCGCAGGTCGGCGCGGAGCGCGGCGAGGCGCTGGAACTGGCCGTGCTGCTGGTCCTGGAGAAACTGAACCCCGTGGAGCGGGCGGCGTACGTGCTGCGGGAAGCGTTCGACTACGCGTACGACGAGATCGCGGGCATCCTCCAGCTGAGCCAGGCCAATACCCGGCAGATCGTCAGCCGTGCCCGCAAGCGGCTGTCCGCCGAGCGACGGGAGCGCGTCGACACGGCACAGCACCGGCGGCTGCTCGACGCGTTCGTCGCCGCCGCGCGGCACGGTGACGTCGCCGCGCTCGAAAGGGTGCTGTCGGCCGACGTCGTCGCCTACGCGGACGGCAACGGCATGCGCGGCGTGGCCCGGCTGGCGATCGTGGGCGCCGAGCGCGCGGCGCGGGTCACCGCCTTCAGCAAGAACTTCTTCCCCGGGGCCGAGTACACCGTGGTCGAGGCCAACGGCCTGCCCAGCCTGCTGCTCGTGCAGGACGGGGTGAGCGTCGCCCTGGTGAGCATCACGGTGGGCCCGGACGGCATCGACGGGCTCTACTGGGTGATCACCCCTGACAAGCTGCGGGCGTACGAGCGGTCCGCGCGCCGGATCGCCGGGCGTCCCTAGCGAAGGAAGGGCACCGCGTGAGCGTACGCGGTACCCCTGCCCTCGGTCGGTCCGGACGGTCGGCGCCGGTCAGTTCCGCTTGAGCCAGTCCTCGTAGCGGGTGGCCGCGACATGCACGGTGTCGTCGCCGGTCAGCACGTCGGGCATGCCCGCGAACAGGCCGGCGGTCTCGTCCGTGACGACCGTACGGCCGTCCGGCTTGGCTTCCAGCGTGAGCTCGGCGAGCCGGTCGAGTCCGTACACCTCGGGTCCCGCGATGTTGCGGATGCCGTTCGTCGGTTCGCCCTGGGCCGCTTCGGCGACGGCGGCGGCGACATCGGCGGAGGCGATCGGACGCAGCCGCAGGGACGGCAGGCGCACCTCCTTGCCCACGGTGGACATGTCCATCACCGGAGCGATGAACTCGAAGAACTGGGTGGCGCGCACGAGGCTGTAGGGCACGCCGCTGCCGCGCACGGCCTCCTCCTGGGCGACCTTGGCCCGGTAGTAGCCGTAGTCGGGCACCTGGTCGACGCCGACGATGGAGAGCGCGACGTGATGGCGGACGCCCGCCTCCTTCTCGGCCGCGAACAGGTGCTGGGCCGAGCGGGTGAAGAAGTCCAGCGCCGGCTCGGTCTCGAAGGACGGGGAGTTCGACACGTCCACGACCACGTCCGCGCCCTCGACCGCCTGGGCCAGGCCCTCGCCGGTGAGGGCATTGACTCCCCTGGAGGGAGCGGCGGGCACGGCCTCGTGGCCCTTGTCGCGCACCAGCGCGACCACCTGTGAGCCGATGAGCCCCGTACCGCCGATCACCACGATCTTCATCACTGTCTCCGTCAGCCGATTCGCTTCCGACGGACACCGGCGACACCCGCCGGGCCCGGTGCGGCAACGCGCACATCTCCAGGACAAGGCAGCGGTCAGGTTTGTGACAGTCGAGCGCCCGCATCACCAGCGGGGTCCCTCCGACGGCTTCCACGGGGTCAGTGGGCGAAGAGAGCGCCGGCCAGGGCCAGACTGACGGCGGTACCGCCGAGGATGCTATGAAGAAGATCAAGACCGACTCATGACCCGACGGCTCGACGGCGGCGGTCACCGCGTGCCGGGCCTGCTCCCGGGCGTTCTGGCTGACGGTGGTCAGGTCGAAGCAGCTCAGCCGGACGAGCGTGTCGTCGTCGTAACCCGCTGGTCTTCCATGCCGCCGTGAAGGACGCCGCCTGCTCCCGGGCCGAGGGACTCGCCCTGCGCCCTGGAAGCCCCCGTGCCGGACGACCCCGTGGGTCCTAGTCGGCGGTGGTCCTCCAGACGGTGAGCAGGCCCGTGTACCCCGGCGGGTCGAACGACGTCTCGCCCGAGTCGACGACTCCGGTGAGCCGGAGCATGGCGAGGTTCCCCTCGGACGTGACCGTGCACAGCACGTCGCCCTTCTTGAGGGCCTGGCCCTTGTCCAGGGCGTCGTTGGCCAGCTCCGCGGGCAGCGGAGCGCTGTCGACGGCCTGCCGGCAGGCCTCCGGGGTGGTGCCGGGGCTCTTGGCGGTGGCGGTGCGGAAGGTCAGGTACTGGTAGATGTACTGGATCTCCGCCGTGTCGTCGCCGATCTCCCCGGTCGGATTCACCTTGGGGGTGTCCAGGTCGGCGGTGATCACCTGACCGGTTCCCGGCGGGCCGATGGTCAACGGGCGGTCCTGGACGAGGGGTTCGTACGCCTTGGCCGCCGGGGTCTTCGCGGCGGGCGCCGAGGGGGTCCGGCTCCTGGGTGTGGCCTTCCCGTCCGGGCCGGTGGTGGGTGTCGTGTGCGCGCCGGTCTTCTTCTCGGCGCCGTGGTCGGAGTCTCCGTAGAGCGTCCAGGCCGTGCCGGCCGCCACGGCGAGTGCCGCGGCGGCGATCGTCAGGTACACGCGGCGCCGCCCGCCGCCGCCGGCGGTGGGCCCGGCGGATGCGTCCCGTGCCGGCGGCGGGGCCGTGGGCCGGGGCGGGGCGGACTGGGTGGGGGCCTGGTGCAGTGAGTTGTCGGCCCGCGTGGGCACATAGGTGTCGCTGGGGCGCCGCTGCCCGGCCGCGTCCTGGTCGAGGAGGCGGGATACGGCACGGCTCCGCTCGGCGACCGCCGCCGTCAGCGGTGCGGGGAGCCAGTCCGCGAAGTCGCGCACGGACCGGCCGAAGGCTCGTTCGCACAGGTCGGCGAGTTCGGCGGGCGTCGGACGGGCGTCGGGGGCCGCGGCGAGACAGCGTTCCAGGAGCGGGCGCAGCGCGTCCGGGTAGCCGGAGAGGTCCGGCGGCCGCTGTGCCGTGTTGGCGATCTGGGTGGCGAGGGTGAGGGCCCCGCCGGAGCCGTAGGGATGCCGGCCGGTGGCGGCGACGGCGGCGATGAGGCCCAGCGAGAACACGTCGCTCGCCGGGGTCACCTCGCCGCCCGTGCCCTGCTCGGGGGACATGAACTGCGGGGTGCCGATGAAGCCGCCGCTGCGCGTCAGGCGGGTGGACTCGGCGGCCCGGGCGATGCCGAAGTCGATGACCCACGGCCCGTCGGCCCCGAGGAGGATGTTGCCCGGCTTGAGGTCACGGTGCACCACGCCCGCCGCGTGCACCGCGTCCAGGGCCCGGGCGACGCAGGCGACGAGCTGGAGCGCGGTGTCCGTGGGCAGCGGACCGTGGACGTCGATGGCCTCGTCGAGCGGGACTCCGGGCACGTACGCGGAGGCCAGCCAGGGCTGTTCGCCGGCCGTGTCGTGGTCGACCACGGGCACCAGGTGGTATCCGCGGACCTGCTGAGCCGCCTGCACCTCCTGCTGGAAGCGGCGCCGGAACTCGCTGTCGCCCGCGTACTCACGGCGGATCATCTTCAGTGCGACGGGCTGGTTGCCCCGGGTGCGGGAGAGGTAGACGGACCCCATGCCGCCCTCCCCGATCCGGGCCAGCAGCCGGTAGCCGGCCAGTTCCCGCGGTTCCTGTGCCGTCAGTGGGCGGAAGCCGCCCTCGGTTCCCGTGATGGGACCCACCCCCGTACGCAGCGATCGTCCTGCCGCACCCTTTCGTTGATGCGGCCATGCTCAAGATCATCATCCTAGCCGTGGCACCGCCTCACCCGGTCGGGGAGCGACACCCGTTCGGGTGCGGCCATTCAGACCCGGCGGCCGGGTAGGCCGAGGCGGCCCGACACTCACCCGAAATGGCTAATGACGGAACGTGAAACCCTTGTCCCCACTGGCCTGTCCCCCATTCGGAGTTGCAGCCGTCCGAGCGACATGAGTCCTTGGAGTCGTGTCCCACCGGCTCTCACTCAGGAGGAGACATGGGCACCAACCACATCGGCCGATCGGCCGACAAGCTGGGCGTCGTTTTCGCGGTCCGCGTGATCGAGGGCGGCGAGCAGGGATTCCTGGAGATGTACGAGCAGCTCCGGAAATCCGTCTCCAGCACCCCCGGCCACATCATCGAGCGGCTCGGCCGGCCCGCCGACGACTCCCGTCAGTGGGTGATCACCAGCGAGTGGCGGTCGGCGGAGGACTTCTTCGCCTGGCAGCAGAGCGAGGAGCACCAGGAGCTGGTGGCCCCGTTGCGCCAATGGGTCGACCAGAGGCAGTCGCTGCGGTTCCACGTGGTCAAGGAGACCAAGGGGGTGGCGTCGTGAAGCACTCCACCAACAGCCCCGTCGCCGTGCTCGGCATGGGCGCGATGGGCGCCGGCCTGGCCGGTCGCCTCCTCGACCAGGGCATACAGGTCCGGGTCTGGAACCGTAGCGCGGACCGGATCGCCCCGCTCGCCGAAGCGGGCGCCTACCCCGCCGCCCACCCCGCCGACGCGGTCGCGGGAACGAGCGTCGCCATCTGCGTCGTGGCCGACGGCGAGGCCCTCGGCGCCGTGCTGCACGGACCGGACGGCGTGCTGGCCAAGGGCGGCTACCCCGGCGTCCTGATCTGCGCCAGCACCGTCGCCCCCGAAGAGGTCGTCCAGATCGCCGGGGACGTCCCCTCCGTCCTGGACGTCGGCATGCTCGGCAACCGGGACCACGCCCGCGACGGAGAGCTGCGGCTCTTCGTCGGCGGCGAGGAGCGGGCGTTCCAGACCGTCCGCCCCCTGCTGGAGACGCTGGGCAAGGAGGTCGTCCATCTGGGCGCACTCGGTTCCGGCATGCGGATGAAACTGCTCCTCAACCTGCTGATGGGCATAGAGGTGCAGGCCCTGGCCGAGGCCACCGAGTTGGCGGGTGCCTGCGGACTCGACCGGCAGCTGGTCCTCAAGACCATCGCCGGCAGCGGATTCGCCTCGCCGGTCATGGCGTTCAAGTCACGGCGCCTGGCCTCCGGCCGCTTCGAGGAGCCGGACTTCCGGCTGCGGCTGATGGCGAAAGACCTCATGCTCGCTTCCAAGCAGGCAGCGGCAGCCGGCCTGAGTCTGCCGTTGGCGACCGCCGCGGCGGACACCCACGTCCGCGCCACCGAGCAAGGACTGGGCGACCAGGACTGTGCCGCGGTCGTCCGCGCACTCACAGCCAGATCGGGAACCGACACGTGATCATCGACATTCACGGGCACCTGTCCCCACCGGAAGCGGCCGAACGCTTCCCCATGCCCCCGAGCCTCACCGACGTCGACGGCATGCTCGCCGCTCGCGCCGAGGCGGGAATCGACCTCACCATCATCGGCAGCCCCGTCGGGGCCGGCGCGATGGCGCGGGTGCCGGGCGTCGACAACTACGCCCAGCCCCGCGACCGGCTGCGCGGCTTCCACGCCTGGATGTCAGGCCTGATCCGCAGGTTCCCGGACCAGTTGCGCGGTTACGTGTACGCCAACCCGTTCGGCGACGACGATCACCTGGAAGGGGTGCGGGAGACCCTGGCGGACCCCGCCTTCGTCGGCCTGATCACCACGTCCAGCGTGCACGGGGAGCTGCTCGGCTCGCCTCGCGCCGACTCCTTCTTCGCCCTGGCCGCGGAGGCGGGAGTGCCCGTTCTGGTGCACGCCCCGGCCGAACCGGTCGGCACGGAGCGGGTCGGCGAGATCGGCTTCGTCGAGCAGATCGGCCGCTTCGGTGACGTCACCATGGGCATGGCCATGATCGCGTTCGCGGGATGGCTGGACAAGTACCCGGGTCTGCGACTGATCGGCGCCGCCAGCCGCTCGGCGCCGTCGGCGGAGGTGACGACCGCCCGCCGCTGCTCGACGGGCAGCGCCATCAGCTCACGGTGCA
>NZ_JBEYYR010000040.1:0-93072 GCF_040645635.1 Streptomyces sp. NPDC046727 | reverse complement strand
TACATCCGGCTGCCCCGCGCGCGGTCGAAGACGGTGGGCCAGCCGCGGCAGTAGCTGCGCACCTCGGACTCAAGGGTCTCGAAGACGCTGAGGTCGGGCTGGGTGATGGTCACGGTGAATCGCTCCTCAGTGGGCGGTTGACGCGGTCAACGGGCCGATGCGGTAGAGGACTTCGGGATCGTGCGGGCCGTCCGGGAACAGGCCGGCGGGGAACAGCACCTCGCGGGTGACCCGTGCGCCGTGCCGCTCGGCGAACGAGGTGAACAGGCGCTCGGAGGCCGTGTTGCCGGGGGTGATGGTGGTCTCCAGCTCGGTGACGCCGTGGTCGGCGGCGAGCCGTGCGGCCAGGCCGTCCAGCAGCGCGGCGGCGATGCCGAGGCCCCGGTGGGCGGGGTCGACGGCCACCTGCCAGACGAGCAGGGTGCGCGGGCGGTCCGGCCGCAGGTAGCCGGTGACGAAACCGACCGGCTCCCCGTGCGCACCGCGCGCCACCACCGAGGTGTCGGCGAAGTCCCGGCACCACAGCAGATAGCTGTAGGACGAGTTCAGATCGAGGGTTTTCGACTCCTTGGCGAGACGCCAGAGTGCGGCTCCGTCGGTCGTCGCCGGCCGTTCGATGAGCAGTTCTGCGGGTGCGGCAGTCATGCGGCACGAATTTAGCGAGGTGAATTCAAGAATGCACGGGAGCCGTTGGAGGCGCTGCCGGGGACATTGGTGAAATGTCCGCAATGCCCCACGGCATACCAGGGCAAATCGCCGCTGTTGTGGAGTGTGTCACAGCCCGGAAACCGCAGGAAACCTGCCGGAAAACTCCCCCGTTTAGCTCTGCAAAAAGCGGGCAGAAGAAGATGGGAAGCTATCGTCCGGGGAATTGGCGGGAATTGTGAAAGAGAATTGAATTCTGGATTCGATCAGCGCCAGGCGTGCTCGATGGCCTGGCGGGCGGCGACCGGATCCACCGTCAGCCCCTTTTCCGCGAGAGCCGCGCCGAGGGCCGCCAGAGAGTTCTGGACGGCGCCCGGCGTCGCGTCGGGGCCGTAGTGGTTGACCCGGATCATCTCCTTGGCCAGGGCGCCGCCACCGGCCGCCAGCGGCAGTGCCGGGTCGCTCTCCAGGGCCCGCGCCACCAGCTCCGAGGCCACCACCCCGGACGGCACCCGCAGCGTCGTGGCGACCGGCGCCGCGTCCCGCTCCTCGTACACGTACGGCTCCAGGCCTCCGCCCAGGGCCACCGCCCCGGCCCGCGAGGCCAGCGCGGCGCGCCGGTGCCGGGCCATCACCGTCTCCAGCCCGTCCGCCTCGATCCGCTCCAGGCACGCCTGAAGCGCCAGCATCTCCAGCTGGGCGGGAGCGTGCGGCAGCGCCGTGCGCCCGGCGTCGATCCAGCGGTCCTTCCAGTCGAGCAGCGACAGGTAGGAGCGGCGCGGGGCGTTCGGGTTGGCCGCCATCCGGGCCCACGCCCGCTCGCTCACCGAGATCGCCGACACGCCCGCCGGGCCGCCCATCGCCTTCTGCGCCCCGATCACGCACAGGTCCACGCCCCACGCGTCCGGCAGCACCGGCTCCGCGCCCACCGAGGCCACCGCGTCCAGGTAGAACAGGGCGCCCTGCTCCCGCACCGCCTCGCCGATCTCCGCGACCGGGTTGGTGTTGCCGGTCGCCGCCTCGGCGTGCACCAGCGACACGAAGTCGATCTCCGGGTGCTCGGCGAACGCCTCCCGGACCTGCTCGGCGGTCACCGCCGTGTGGAAGGGGACCGAGAGGTCGTGCACGGTGGCGCCGGCGTCGCGGAGCCAGTTGCCGAAGGTCTGGCCGTACGGGCCGGTGATCACGTTCAGGGCCACCGTGCCCGGACCGGCCGCCGCGCGGATCGCGCCCTCCAGCGGCAGCAGCGCCTCGCCCTGCGTGATCAGGACGTCCTGCCGGGTGTCCAGCAGCCGGGCCACCCCGTCCTCGATGGCGGCGAAGCGCTCGGCACTCAGCGGGGGCAGGTCGAGGAAGGGGTGGGTCACGGCGGTGCTCTCTTCGCTCTCGGGGCGGGGTCGGGAAGGTCGACTTCACCGATCTTAGGTCGAAAGGCTTCGTAACCATGGGTTTGATTTGAGAGACTCAAACGATTCCTTATAATCGGAAGCCACAGTTCCCCCACAGGAGATCTCCCCATGAAAACGCTCGCAGGGCGCCGGGCCCGCCTTCTGGCCGCCACCACCGCGACCGCCGCACTCGCGCTCGTCGTGGCCGGCTGCTCCTCCAGCGACTCGGGGAGTGGCAAGACCACCGTCAAGGGCGTCCACCTCGCCAAGGCCGGTCAGCTGACCACCTGCACCCACCTGCCCTACCCGCCGTTCCAGTCGGAGATCGACGGCAAGGTGCAGGGCTTCGACGTCTCCCTGATCGACCTCGTCGCCAAGAACCTCGGCGTCAAGCAGCAGATCCTCGACACGCCCTTCGAGAACTTCAAGACGGGCGCCTTCCTGAACTCCGGCCAGTGCGACCTGGCCGCCGCCGGCATGACCATCACCGCCGAGCGCAAGAAGAACGTCGACTTCTCCGACCCGTACTTCGAGGCCACCCAGGCCGTCCTGGTCGACAAGAGCAGCGGCATCGACTCGCTCGCCGACGTCAAGGCCAAGGGCAAGAAGCTCGGCGCCCAGGCGCAGACCACCGGCGAGGACTACGTCAAGGGCAAGGGCTACGACCCGATCTCCTTCGAGTCCTCCGACGCCGTCCTCAACGGCCTGCGCACCGGCCAGGTCCAGGCCGTGGTCATCGACTACCCGGTCGTCCAGGGCTGGCTGAAGGACAAGGCCAACGCGGACAAGTTCAAGGTGGTCGACAACCTCAAGACCGGTGAGCAGTACGGCTTCACGGTCAAGAAGGGCAACACCGCGCTGCGCGAGGCCATCAACAAGGCCCTCAAGGACGCCAAGGCCGACGGCACCTACAAGAAGATCTACGAGCAGTGGATCGGCCCGTACAACGCCTCCGTGGCCTCTCCCGCCGCCTCATGACCGATACGGACGTACGACTCCAGCCGAAGAAGAAGGGCCTGACGCGACGCCAGAAGCGTCAGCTGTCGCGCGGCATCCAGTACGTCGTCTTCGTCGCCGCCGTGATCGCCGTAGCGGTCACGGCGGACTGGGGCCGGCTGCAGAACCAGTTCGCCCAGGGCGACATCGCCCGGCAGATGTGGCCGGACGTCATCACGCTGGCGCTGAAGAACACCGTGCTGTACACGGTGTCCGGCTTCGTCCTCGGACTGGCGCTCGGCCTGGTCATCGCGCTGATGCGGCTGTCCTCCGTGGGGCCGTACCGCTGGCTGGCGAGCGTCTACATCGAGATCTTCCGCGGCCTGCCCGCCCTGCTGATCTTCGTCTTCATCGCGGTGGCCGTGCCGCTGGCCTTCCCGGGCACGGAGATCCCGGGCGGCACCTACGGCAAGGGCGCCCTCGGCCTCGGCCTCATCGGCGCCGCCTACATGGCGGAGACGTTCCGCGCCGGCATCCAGGCGGTGCCCAAGGGGCAGATGGAGGCGGCCCGTTCGCTGGGCTTCTCGCCCGCCCGCGCGATGATCTCCATCATCATCCCGCAGGCGTTCCGGATCATCCTCCCGCCGCTCACCAACGAGCTGATCATGCTCTTCAAGGACTCCTCGCTGGTGCTGCTGCTCGGCGTGACCCTGGAGGAGCGGGAACTGTCCAAGTTCGGCCGGGACCTCGCCAGTACGACCGCCAACTCCACGCCGATCCTGGTCGCGGGCCTGTGCTACCTGCTGGTCACCATCCCGCTCGGCTTCGTCGCCCGCCGGCTGGAGGCCAGGGCCCAGAAGGAGATCAAGTGACCAGCCCCGAGATCAGCGTCCGGGACCTGCACAAGTCCTTCGGCGACAACCAGGTCCTCAAGGGCATCGACCTGGAGATCGGCCGGGGCGAGGTCGTCTGCGTCATCGGCCCCTCCGGCTCCGGCAAGTCGACGCTGCTGCGCTGTGTCAACCTGTTGGAGGAGCCCACCAAGGGCCAGGTCTTCGTCGGCGGCACCGAGGTGACCGACCCCGACGTCGACATCGACGCCGTACGCCGCCGTATCGGCATGGTCTTCCAGCAGTTCAACCTCTTCCCGCATCTGAACGTCACCGAGAACCTCACGCTGCCGCAGCGCCGGGTCCTCGGGCGGGACAAGGCGACCGCCGCCAGGATCGCCGCCGAGAACCTGGCCCGCGTCGGCCTGTCCGAGAAGGCGGACGCCTACCCGTCCTCCCTCTCCGGCGGCCAGCAGCAGCGCGTCGCCATCGCCCGCGCGCTCGCCATGGGCCCCGAGGTGATGCTCTTCGACGAGCCGACCTCGGCGCTCGACCCCGAGCTGGTCGGGGACGTCCTCGCCGTCATGCGCATGCTCGCCCAGGAGGGCATGACGATGATGGTCGTCACCCACGAGATGACCTTCGCCCGCGAGGTCGCCGACCGGGTCGTCTTCATGGACGGCGGCGTGGTCGTCGAGGACGGCAGCCCGGACCGGGTCATCGGCGACCCGCAGCACGAGCGCACCCGGCACTTCCTCTCCCGCCTGCTCGACCCGGCGATGGCCGAGGTGGAGGAGGAGACCTCCGACCAGGTGGGGAAGTCCGAGCCGTAGGTCGTTAGGGTGCAGTGCATGAGCGATGGCGCGGTGCTGCACGTGAAGGGGCGGGTCCTGGCGGGGCCGGACGACGTCCGTGACGAGCTGTGGGTGGTCGGCGGGCGGATCTCCTACGACCGCCCCGCCGGCGCCCGGGACATCACCACCGTCGACGGCTGGGCACTGCCCGGCCTGGTCGACGCGCACTGCCATGTCGGCCTCGACGCGCACGGCCCGGTCGACGCGGAGACCGCCGAGAAGCAGGCGCTCACCGACCGGGAGGCGGGCACCCTGCTGATCCGCGACGCGGGCTCGCCCTCCGACACCCGCTGGATCGACGACCGCGCCGACCTCCCGAAGATCATCCGGGCGGGCCGGCACATCGCCCGCACCCGCCGCTACATCCGCAACTACGCCTGGGAGATCGAGCCCGACGAGCTGGTGGCGTACGTCGCCCAGGAGGCCCGGCGCGGCGACGGCTGGGTCAAGCTGGTCGGCGACTGGATCGACCGCGACCTCGGCGACCTGTCCCCCTGCTGGCCCCGCGAGGCGGTGCAGGCGGCCATCGCCGAGGCCCACCGGCTCGGCGCCCGCGTCACCGCCCACTGCTTCGCCGAGAACTCCCTGCGCGACCTGGTCGAGGCGGGCATCGACTGCATCGAGCACGCCACGGGCCTCACCGAGGACCTGATCCCGCTGTTCGCCGAGCGGGGCGTCGCGATCGTCCCCACCCTCGTCAACATCGCCACCTTCCCCCGGCTCGCGGACGGCGGCGACACGAAGTTCCCGCGCTGGTCCGCCCATATGCGGCGGCTGCACGAGCGGCGCTACGACACCGTGCGCGGCGCCTACGACGCCGGCATCCCGGTCTACGTCGGCACGGACGCGGGCGGCTCACTGGCCCACGGGCTCGTCGCGGAGGAGGTCGCGGAGCTGGTCGCCGCCGGCATCCCGCCCGTCGAGGCCCTCTCGGCGACGAGCTGGGGCGCCCGCGCCTGGCTCGGCCGGCCCGGCCTGGAGGAGGGCGCCCCGGCCGACCTCGTGGTGTACGAGGCGGACCCGCGGGTGGACGTACGGGTGCTCGCGGCGCCGCGACGGGTGGTGCTCGACGGGCGGGTCGTCGAGTAGATGTACCCATGACTGCGTCTTGATTCGAATCGGCGTGCGTACGATCCACGTTTGAGTGAAGTGACCGAGGATCGCTGACCGTTCACCCACAGTGCGTACAAGGTTGACGGGTCCCAAGCATGTCCCGTCTGGGGGTCCCACCGCCTTGAACAGCAACAACTTCCGCATGTCCGCACGCCGCCTGGCCGCTCTCGCGACGGTCACCGCCCTCACCGCGGCGCCCGCGGTCCTGGGCGCGGGCGCGGCGCACGCGACCGGCGCGCACGGCCGCGCCTCCGCCGTCGTCCTGCGCACCGGGCTCGACGTGTCCCTGCTCGACAAGACCGTGAACGTCCCGCTCGCGGTCACCCTCAACGAGGTCCAGGCACCGCGGAGCGCCGACGAGACGGCGCTGTCCGCCCGGCTCGACGGCGTGAACGGCGGCAAGCCGTTCACCGTGCTCGGCGCGGACGTCGCCGAGGCCAGGGCCACGGTCACCGCGAAGCGCGCCGAGGGCTCGGTCCGGGTCGCCCACGCCGAGCTGCACCTGCCCGGCCTGCCCCTGCTGTCCCTGATCGAGGCCGACACGATCACCGCCAAGGCCACCTGCGAGGCCGGCAGGGCGCCGGCCGCCGCCGCGAACGTCCTCGGCACCGTCACCGTCCTCGGCAAGCGCGTCACCCTGACCGCCGGCGGCCCGACCGAGGTGAAGGTGCCCGGCGTCGGCGAGGTCCGCCTCGACCTCGCCCAGCGGACCACCACGACCCGCACGGCCGCCGCGACCGCCCTCGAACTCAAGGTCTCCGTCAACCCCTTGAAGCTGGGCGTCGCCGACGTCGAGGGCACGGTCACCCTGGCCAAGGCCACCTGCGAGTCCCCGACGGCCCCGCCCACCGGCAAGCCGGTGCCGAGCCACGACCCGGCCGCCGACGTCCGCCCGCAGGGCGCCCCCGCCCAGGCCGACCTCGCCGAGACCGGCGGCAGCTCGGCGACCCCGTACATCGCCGGCGGCGCGCTCGCCCTGCTGCTGGTCGGCGGGGGAGCGGTGACGGTGGCCCGCCGCCGCAGGGGCTGACGGCTCCCGGCCGCCCCCGTCCCGCGGGTCACCCCGGGCAGGGGGCGGCCTCCCGTTCGGGAAGGCCGGCCCGTCCCGGCCGGTCACCGCGTGCAGCGCGGTCAGCACGTTCTCCAGGTGCAGCAGCTCGCTGGGAAGCCTCGGCCTTTCCGCGGACGGCTTCCCGGACTTCAGCCTCTCAGCCGGGCGGAGCGAGTGCAGCGGACAGTGCCTTCAGGAAGGCGTTCGCTGTCGCCCGGTCCCGGACGGCGATCCGTACCCATTCCTCGCCGAGTCCCGGAAACGTGTCGCCCCGCCGTACCGCATAGCCAAGGTCCCGCAACCGTCGCCGTACCCCCGCCGCATCCGGCATACGGACCAGCACGAACGGCCCCTCCGCGGGCTCCGCCACCCGTACCCCGCGCGCGGCGAACTCCGACAGCCCCGCCACCAGGTGGGCCCGGTCCGCCGCGATGCGATGCGCCGCGTGCCCCGCCTCCGCCAACGCCCGAGACGTGACACACGCCTCGGCCGCGGCCAGCGCGGGTGTCGACACCGGCCACAGCGGCTGGGCCCGCTCCAGTTCGGCGATCGTCTCGGGGGCGGCCAGGACGTAGCCGATGCGCAGGCCGGCCAGCCCCCAGGTCTTGGTGAGGCTGCGCAGCACGACGAGGCCCGGCACGTCGGTCCGCCCGGCCAGCGCCTCCCGCTCACCCGGCACCGCGTCCATGAACGCCTCGTCCACCACCAGCGTCCGCCCGGGGCGGGCCAGCCGGGCGATCGTCTCCGCCGGGTGCAGGACCGACGTCGGGTTGGTGGGGTTGCCGATCACCACGAGGTCGGCGTCCTCCGGCACGGCCGCCGGGTCCAGCCGGAAGCCGTCCTCCTCGCGCAGCAGCACCCGGTCCACGGTGTGCCCGGCGTCCCGCAGCGCGGCCTCCGGCTCCGTGAACTGGGGGTGGACCACGACGGGCCGGCGGACCTTCAGCGCGCGGGCGAGCAGCACGAACGCCTCCGCCGCGCCCGCCGTCAGCAGCACCCGCTCCACCGGCAGCCCGTGCCGCGCCGCCACCGCCGCCCGCGCGGCCCGCCCGTCCGGGTAGGCCGCGAGGGACGACAGCGAGCCGGCGATCTCCTCCCGCAGCCACGACGGAGGCGTGTCCGCGCGGACGTTGACGGCGAGGTCGGTCAACGCCGCCCCGTCGTCCCGTACTTCGGCGTCCCCGTGATGCCGCAGGTCAGGTCCCGTGCCCTCAGTGCGCATGACTGTGCGAGTGCCCCCCGTGATGGTGATGCCCGTGCCCGTGGTGGTGGCCGTCGTCGTCCGGGTGGAAGTGCGGCTGCTGCGGCAGCCCGACCTTGTCCTCGAACCCGGGCAGCGCGATCCGGTACACGCACGAGTCGCAGTTCATCCGCAGATCGCCCTTGACGGCCTCCGCGTACCGCTCCATCACCAGGTCGAGCAGCTCCGGCTCGGGCCCGATGACGTCGGCCGACCGCACCTCGGTCTCCGGGTGCGCGGCGGCCCACCCCTCGGTCTGCTGCCGCACCCGGTCCGGCAGGATGCCGGTGAAGAGGAAGTACGGGAGCACGACGATCCGCTTCGCCCCCAGCGCCACGCACCGGTCCAGGCCGCTCGGCACGTCCGGCGCGGCCAGCGACACGAACGCCGTCTCCACCCCGGCGTACCCGCGGCCCTCCCACAGCAGCCGCGCCGCCTTGAACACCTCGGCGTTGGCGTCCGGGTCGGTGGAGCCGCGCCCGACGAGCAGCACGGTGACGTCCGCACGGTCCTCGGGGGTGCGGGCCGTACTGCCGAGGACCTCGTCCAGCCGCCGCTCCAGCACGTTCAGCAGCGCCGGGTGCGGGCCCAGCGGGCGGCCGTAGGTGTACGAGATGCCCGGGTGCCGTTCCTTCTCGCGGGCCAGCGCGGCCGGGATGTCGCCCTTGGCGTGCCCGGCGGACACCAGCATCAGCGGCACCGCGGCGAACCGCCGTACCCCCTGCTCGACCAGCTCGGTGACGGCCTCGCCCAGCGGCGGCGGGGACAGTTCGATGAAGCCGCCCGCGACGGGCAGCTCCGGGTGGCGGCGCCCCAGCTCCCGGACGAAGTCGCGGAACGCCTCGGCTCCGGCGTCGTCACGGGTGCCGTGTCCGGCGATGAGCAGGGCGGGCGGGGTGGTCACAAGGTCTCCTCAGACGAAACGGGGTGGTACAGCAGGGCGTTCAGCGCGGCGGACGCGACCGCCGACCCGCCCTTCTCGGACACGTTGCTCACGGCGGGCAGCCCGCTCTCGCGCAACGCGGCCTTGGACTCGACCGCGCCGACGAAGCCGACGGGCAGACCGATGACGAGGGCCGGGGCGGCGTCCAGGGTGAGCAGCTCCTCCAGCGCGGTCGGCGCGTTGCCGATCACCCAGAGGGCACCGGGGCCGACCTGCTCGTAGGCGAGCCGGATCGCGTGCGCCGACCGGGTCAGACCCGGCCCGGCCACGGCGTCCCGCAGCCGGCAGACGGTCTCGCGCCGGGTGATCCCGGCGGCCACCATCTCGACGTCCACGACCACCGGCGCCCCGGCGTGCAGCGCCGCGTGCGCCGTCTCCAGCTCGCCCTCGTCCATGACGAGATCGCTCGCGTACTCCAGGTCGGCGGCGGAGTGGATGACCCGCTCCACCACCGCCCGGGTCAGCGGCGGGAAGTGCGAGGTGTCCAGGCGGGCGCGCAGCCGCCGGTAGGACTCCTGCTCGATCGGGTGGACGACGCGGTTCACTTCGCCCCCTCCTGCGACGCCTGCCAGCGGTACCCGCGCGGCGTCACCATGCGCCCCGCGATCTGCCGGGTCGCCGTGTTGCCCACGGTCACGACCGTCATCATGTCGACCGTCGCCGGGTCCAGTCCGGCCAGGGTCGTGACCCGGCTGGACTCGTCAGGCCGGGACGCGTTGCGCACGACACCGACCGGCGTCTCGGGCTCCCGGTGCCCGGCGAGGATCGCGAGCGCCTTGGGCAGCTGCCAGTCACGGCCCCGGGAACGCGGGTTGTAGAACGTCACCACGAGGTCCGCCTCGGCCGCCGCCCGCACCCGCCGCTCGATGACCTCCCACGGCGTGTGCAGGTCGGACAGGCTGATGGACACGTGGTCGTGGCCCAGCGGCGCGCCCAGGATCGCCCCGGCGGCCAGCGCGGCCGTCACCCCGGGCACCCCGACCACGTCGATGTCGTCCGACGCCTCGGCGAGCGCCGGGGAGGCCATGGCGTACACGCCCGCGTCGCCGCTGCCGATCAGCGCCACGGCCTGCCCCTCACGGGCCTCCGCGACCGCCGTACGGGCCCGCTCCTCCTCCGCGCCGAGCCCCGACTCCAGCACCCGGGTGCCGGGCCGCAGCAGATCGCGGATCTGGTCCACGTACTGGTCGAGCCCGACCAGCACCGAGGCCCGCCGCAGCTCGGCCGTCGCGCGCGGGGTGAGCAGGTCCCGGGCGCCCGGCCCGAGCCCGACCACCGCGAGCCGCCCGCGCCCCGGACGCCGCACCACGGCACAGGTCGCCATGGCCGGCTGCCCGGCCGACTTCCGCTTCGGGACGAGGAGTTCACCGCCCCGGACCAGGGCTGCGGCCTCGGCGACCGACGGGGTGCCGACGGCCGCGAGCGGCGCGTCCGACGGGTTCGGCACCGCCACGCCCGCCAGCTCCTCGGCGGAGTACGTCACCAGGGGCACCCCGAGCCGCTCGGCGGCGGCCACGATGCCGGGCTCCTCCGCCTTGGCGTCCACGGTGGCCAGCTCGGCGACCGACTTCGGCGAGAGCCCCGCCTCCCGCAGCGCCGCCTCGACCAGGGCGAGGACCTCCTCGGCCGGCGCGCCCTTCGAGGCGCCGACCCCGACCACCAGCGACGGCGGCCGAAGCAGCACCTCCCGCTCGCCCGGTGCGACGGCCCGGTCGGTGAGCCGGATCGTGTACGGCCCCTCGGGTGCGACCGGCAGCGGCGGCAGCGGCCACGCCACCTCCGCCTCCAGCGCCACCGGTTCGCCGTCCAGCAGCGCCCGGGAGACCACGGCGACCGAACCCTCGTACGGCAGCCCGAGCGTGTCCAGGCCGGGCAGCCCGACGGCGTCCGTCGCGGTCGTCACCACCGGCTCGGCACCGAGCACCTCGCCGACCTCGCGGGCCAGTTCATTGGCGCCGCCGCCGTGCCCGCCGACCAGCGACACCGCGAACCGGCCGCCCTCGTCCACGCACACCACACCCGGGTCGGCCGCCTTGTCCCCGAGCAGCGGCGCGAGCAGCCGTACCACCGCCCCCGTGGCCAGGAAGCACACCAGCTGCTCGCACTCCGCGAACGCGGCCCGCACGGCCTCCCCGACAGGACCCTCGTACACCCGCACGCGCTCGGGCCAGGCCGCGGCCAGCCGGTCCCGCGCCGCCGCACCCGCCGCGGTGGCGGAAATGAGGCCGATCACTGGGCAACTCCTTCACTAGACGCCGGGGTGCGCACGCCCCACAGCAGAAACACAGGATTGGTGGCCGCCAGCCGGGTCACGTCCCCGGGCAGCGGCGCCAGGCGCGAGGACTGGAGCAGCACCCCGTCGCAGGTGAACCCGGCGCCCGTCAGCGCCTCGCGGGCCGCCGGCACCCGGTCGAGCGCGGCCATGGCGACGACGACCGTCCGCCGTGCCCGCCGCGCGCACGCGGTGACGACGGCGGGCAGCTCCCGGCCCCCACCGCCGACGAACACCGCGTCGGGATCCGGCAGCCCGTCCAGGACGGACGGCGCCGACCCGTGCACCACGTCCACGTCCACGCCGTGGGCGGACGCGTTGGCACGGATCCGCTCGACCCCGTCCGCCGCCTTCTCCACGGCGACGACGGCCGCGCCGAGCCGCGCGCACTCCACCGCGACCGAGCCCGACCCGGCGCCCACGTCCCACACCAGGTCGCCGAGGCGCGGCCCCAGCCGGGCCAACGCCAGCGCCCGCACCTCGAACTTGGTGATCATCGAGTCCCGGTGGGCGAACTCGTCCTCCGCCAGCGCCCAGCGGGCCGGCGCCCGAGGCACCCCGGCGACCGTACGCACCGCGCCGAGCGCCCGCGCCTCGTCCAGGCACAGCACGACACTCACCGCCGTACCCCAGTCCCGCGCCGCCGCCTCGGCGGCCGTCACCCGCTCCACGCGCTCCCGCTCCGGATCGCCGAGCGCGCTCGCCACGACCAGGACCCGGTCACCGGGCAGCGCGGCGCCCAGCTCGGCGGGGCCGGCCCCCGGTCCGGTCAGCACGGCCACCTTGGGCCGCGCCCGGCACACGTTCACCGCCGTCCGCAGCTCCCGGCCGTGCGCGCTGACCACGACCGCGTCGTCCCAGGGCAGCCCGATCCGGGCGAACGCGGCGGCCACGGAGGACACCCCCGGCCGCACGTCCAGCAGACCGGACCCGAACCGCTCGGCCAGCACCCGCACGATCCCGAAGAACCCCGGATCCCCGG
The DNA here is from genome assembly GCF_040645635.1 of Streptomyces sp. NPDC046727. NCBI lineage: Bacteria > Bacillati > Actinomycetota > Actinomycetes > Kitasatosporales > Streptomycetaceae > Streptomyces > Streptomyces sp. NPDC046727. Next base: position 80,818 of record NZ_JBEYYR010000040.1, on the reverse strand, counting down.
AGGCCAGCACGACGACCGGCAGCTCCTTGCCGACGTACTCCGCGACGGCGTCCAGGGCGGGCGCCAGCGGCCCGAGCACGATCCGTTCGGCGCCCTCGGGCAGCCGGACGGCGTCCAGGTGCCGCCGCCCGCCGACCACCAGGGCGGCCCCGGCGAGGACGTCCGCGGGCACCGGCGCCCCCGTCCCCGCACCGACGACCGTGATCAACTCTTCGCCCTCTGCTCGCGCAGCGCCCGCCGCGCCTGGGGGTCGGCCTTCCGGTAGCCGTGGAAGTGCCCCGGGTGGTACAGGTGCGAACGCGTCCCGTGGGCGTCCAGCGCCGGGCCGACCAGGAACAGCGTGTGCTTCCAGAGCTTGTGCTCCTTGACCGTCTCCTCCAGCGTGCCGATCGTGCACCGCACGACCAGCTCCTCCGGCCAGGTCGCCTGGTACGCGATCACCACCGGGGTGCTCGTGGGGTAGCCGCCCTCCAGCAGCTCCCGCACCAGCTGCCCGCTGCGCGCCGCCGACAGGAAGATCGCCATGGTGGTGCCGTGGCGGGCGAACTCGCGCACCTCCTCGCCGGGCGGCATCGGCGTCTTGCCCCCGCCGAGCCGGGTGAGCACCACGGACTGCGCGACCTCGGGGATCGTCAGCTCGCGCTGCGCGAGCGCGGCCACCGCCGAGAAGGAGGACACGCCCGGGACGACCTCGGTCGCGATGCCGATCTCCTGGCAGCGGTCCAGCTGCTCCTGCGTGCCGCCCCACAGGGCCGGGTCGCCGGAGTGGATCCGGGCGACCCTCAGCCCTTCCTCGAACGCACGTCGGTACACGGCGACGACGTCCTCCAGGGACATGGTCGCCGAGTCCAGGATCTCGGCGCCCTCCCGGGCGTGTTCGAGGACCTCCGCCTGGACCAGGCTCGCGGCCCAGATCACGACGTCGGCCTCGGCGATGGCCCGCGCGGCCCGGAACGTCAGCAGGTCGGCGGCGCCGGGGCCGGCACCGACGAAGGTCACCTTGCCGGTGGGGGCATCGGCCATGGGAATCGGTCCTCTCCTACAAGTCAGTACGTGAACGGCTGTCGGACATGCGCGAACGCCGGTCCATCGGATAGCAAGGGCCTATGGCGGTCTTCGTGGCGCTCGGCGCGTTCCTGATGACGCTGGCCGGCGGCTGGACGGCACAGCGCGTGACCGACCGCCGCCATCTGGTCCTGGGCCTGGCCGGCGGGCTGATGCTCGGCGTGGTCGGCCTGGACCTGCTGCCGGAGGCGCTGCACGCGGCCGACCGCGAGATCTTCGGCGTGCCGGCGGCCCTGCTGCTGTTCGTGGCCGGGTTCCTGCTGGCCCATCTGGTGGAGCGCACGCTGGCCGCCCGGCAGGCCGCGCACGGCGGCGCCGAGGGTCCGGGCCACCGGGCGCCGGAGGTGGGCCTCGCGGCAGCCGCCGCGATGGTGGGCCACAGCGCCATGGACGGCGTGGCGATCGGCGCGGCCTTCCAGGTCGGCGGCAGCATGGGCACGGCCGTGGCGCTCGCCGTGATCGCCCACGACTTCGCCGACGGCTTCAACACCTTCACCATCACCAGCCTGTACGGCAACGCGCGCCGCCGGGCCATCGGCATGCTGGTCGCCGACGCCTGCGCACCCCTGCTGGGCGCGCTGTCCACGGCCTTCTTCCGCATCCCCGAACCGGTGCTCGGCGGCTATCTCGGCCTCTTCGGCGGCGTACTGCTCTACCTCGCCGCCGCCGAGATCCTCCCCGAGGCCCACCACGAGCACCCGGCCCGCTCCACCCTGCTGTGCACGGTGGCCGGCGCCGCGTTCATCTGGCTGGTGGTCGGCATCTCCGGCTGACCCGGCCGACCGGGCGCCCGGTCTCACAGCTTCCCGCCCCGGCCGCCGTCCCGCCGCGGCGGCGCGATCAGCGTCGACAGGTACGGCAGCGGCGTCCCGTCCAGCTCCGCGGCCGGCCGCACCGACTCCTCGGGCAGCCCCAGCGCCGACCCCCACACGGCGTCCCCGAGCCGCCCGGTCTCCGCGAGCACCTCCGCGACCTCGGCGGCCTGCCGCCCGAACTTGTACGCCACGACCGTCCCGGGCCCGGCCAGCGCCTCCTTCAGCACGGCCGACCCGGCCGTCACCGGTACGAGGGTGAGCGGCTCGGTGCCCTCGGTCAGCACGGCCCCCGACCGCGCCGCCAGATCCTGCATGGCGGTGATCCCGGGCACCGTCTCCACGGCGACGCCCGGCACCAGCTCCCCGATGGTCTGCGCGAGATACGTGAACGTCGAGTACACGTTCGGGTCCCCGATGGTGGCGAACGCGACCGACGCGTGCTGTGCGAGCAGCTCGGCGACGCGCTGCCCGGCCGCGTCCCAGGCCGCCTCCCGCCGCGCCCGGTCGGTCCGCTCGTTCAGCGCGAACACCACCCGGACGATCTTCTCCGCGGGCACGTAGTGCAGCACCGTCGCCTCGGCGCGCCCGCGTTCCCCGGTGTCCATGACGGGCACGACGACGACATCGGCGGCCCGCAGCGCGTTGACCCCCTTGACGGTCACCAGCTCCGGATCACCGGGACCGACCCCGACTCCGACCAGCCTGCTGCTCATGACGTCCGGCACCTCTCCACGAACCGACGGGCGACACCGGGCCGGGACGCCCAGTGCGTGTGCAGATAACTCGCGTGCACGCCCTGCTGTACGAAACCTTCGACCCGCCTCACCGGGGCCCGCACGCCCCAGGCGGGAGCGGCACCGGCGCCCGGCTCGACGACGGTGCGGTGGAACTCGTGCCCGCGCATCCGCGTACCGGCCACCGCCAGCACACTGTCGCCGACGGCCACGGCGTCCCGGTAGCCGAGAGTCAGCCGCTCACTCATCCGCGCGGTGGCGTCCAGCACGCCGCACATGGGCTGCCCGTCCAGCTCCCGGCAGAGGTAGAGCAGCCCGGCGCACTCGGCGGCGACGGGGGCACCGCTCGACGCCAGCTCCGCGACGGCCTTGCGCAGCGGCTCATTGGCGGACAGCTCACCGGCGTACACCTCGGGGAAGCCGCCGCCGACGACCAGACCCGCGGTGCCTTCGGGAAGTTCCTCGTCCCGGAGCGGATCGAAGACGGCGACGTCGGCTCCGGCGGCGGCGAGCAGTTCGGTGTGCTCGGCGTAGGAGAAGGTGAAGGCCTCTCCACCGGCAACAGCGATTACGGGCCTTGGCCTCTCAGCCGACCGGGTCGGGTGGTCGTCGGTGGGCAAGGCGGGGGTCCAGGGGACGGAGCCGCCCGGGAGGTCGCCCGCAGTACGGGCAAGCGCTTCGAGGGCCTCCAGGTCACACCCCTGAGACACCAGCGCCGCCATCGCCTCGACAGCCTCCACCGCCGCTGACTGCCGTTCGGCAACCGGTACGAGCCCGAGGTGCCGCGACGGCGTCTCCACAGGCGCCGCCCGCCGCAACACACCCAGAACAGGCACCCCGGAGGAATCCAGCGCCTCCCGCAGCAGCTCCTCGTGCCGGTCCGAGGCGACCTTGTTCACGATCACACCCCCGACCCGCACCTCCGGATCCCAGGAGGCGAACCCGTGCACCAGCGCCGCCACCGACCGCGACTGCGAGGAGGCGTCGACCACCAGCACCACCGGCGCCCCGAGCAGCTTGGCGACATGAGCGGTGGACGCCAGTTCACCCTCCCCGGCGGCCCCGTCGTACAGCCCCATCACACCCTCGACCACGGCGAGATCGCACCCCCGCGCCCCGTGCAGGAACAGCGGAGCGACCAGCTCCGGCCCGCACAGGTACGCGTCCAGGTTGCGCCCCGCCCGCCCGGTCGCGAGGGCGTGATACCCCGGGTCGATGTAGTCCGGCCCGACCTTGTGCGGGGACACGGCGAGCCCCCGCGCGGCGAACGCGGCCATCAGACCCGTGGCGACGGTGGTCTTGCCGCTGCCGGACGACGGCGCGGCAATGACCAGCCGGGGAACGGACGTCACCACTCGATGCCCTTCTGGCCCTTCTGGCCCACGTCCATGGGGTGCTTGACCTTGGACATGTCGGTGACGAGGTCGGCGAGGTCGACGAGCTTCTCGGGCGCGTTCCGCCCGGTGATCACCACATGCTGCGTACCGGGCCGGTTCCGCAGCACCTCCACGACCTCGTCGGTGTCGACCCAGCCCCAGTGCATCGGGTACGCGAACTCGTCCAGCACGTACAGCCGGTACGTCTCGGCGGCCAGGTCCCGCTTGACCTGCTCCCAGCCCTCCCGGGCCTTCTCCTCGTTGGTCGAGTTGTCACCCTGGATGTCCCGCTGGACCCAGGACCAGCCCTCGCCCATCTTGTGCCAGTCGACGGTGCCGCCCTCGCCGGAGGCGCCGAGCACGCGCAGCGCGTTCTCCTCGCCGACCTTCCACTTCGCCGACTTGACGAACTGGAACACCCCGATGGGCCACCCCTGGTTCCAGGCGCGCAGCGCGAGCCCGAACGCGGCGGTGGACTTGCCCTTGCCGACGCCCGTGTGCACGACGACCAGTGGCCGGTTCCGGCGCTGACGGGTCGTCAGTCCGTCGTCCGGTACGACACTCGGCTGTCCCTGCGGCATTACGCGGCCCTCCTGCCCTGAATTCCCTTCACGAGCCCGGCGATCGAGTCCGCCCGCAGCTCGTCCAGCGTCACCGCCGTACCGCCCAGTTCACCGGCCAGCTGCCCGGCGAGCCCCAGCCGTACCGGCCCCGACTCGCAGTCCACGACCACGGACGCGACCCCTTCGGCCGCGAACAGCCGTGCCGCCCGCCCCGCGAGCGCCACCGGCTCCGGACCGCCCGTGGCCCGCCCGTCGGTCACCAGGACCACCAGCGCCCGGCGCGCCGGATCCCGCAGCCGCTCCACCCGCAGCACCTCGTGCGCCTTCAGCAGCCCGGCGGCGAGCGGCGTACGCCCACCGGTCGGCAGCGACTCCAGCCGCGCGGCGGCGGCATCGACGGAGGACGTCGGCGGCAGCGCCACATCCGCCGCCGACCCCCGGAAGGTCACGAGCCCCACCTTGTCCCGTCGCTGGTAGGCGTCCAGGAGCAGCGACAGCACGGCACCCTTCACGGCACTCATCCGCTGCCGCGCCGCCATCGACCCCGAGGCGTCCACCACGAACAGCACGAGGTTGCCCTCGCGCCCCTCCCGGGTCGCCTGCCGCAGATCGTCCCGGCGGAGCACCAGCCCCGGCCCGGAGCGCCCCCGCGCCCGCTGATGCGGCGCGGCGGCCTGCACGGTCGCGGCCAGATGCAGCTTGGTCAGCGTCCCCCGGGGCCGCCGGGCCCCGGTGGTCCGCCCGTGCTCGGTCCGCGCCCGCGACCGCCGCCCGGCGGCACCCTCACCGAGGCCCGGCACGCTCAGCACCTTCGTACGGAACGGCTCCGCGGCCCGTGCGGCCGCCTGCTCCTGCGCACCGGACGCCTGCGGCTGCCCGCCCTCACCGGCCTCGGGCCGCGCGGCGCTGCCGCCATCGCCCTGCGGACCGCTGTCGGGCGCCGGCTGCCCGCCGCCACCGGGACCGTCCGGGCCGGGGTCGTCGTCGCCCTCCCCGTCGTCCCCGGAGTGCTGCTCCAGCGTCTCGTCCAGCTTGTCCTCGTCCAGACCCGGCGCGTCGAACGGGTTCCGCCGCCGCCGGTGAGGCAGCGCCAGCAGCGCCGCCTGCCGTACGTCCTCCGCGAGGACGTCGGTCCGCCCGGCCCACGCGGCCAGCGCGGTCGCCGTACGCGCCATCACGATGTCGGCCCGCATGCCGTCCACCTCGAAGGCCGCACAGGTCGCCGCGATCTGCCGCAGCGCGCCGTCACCCAGCCGCACCTGCGGCAGCACCTCCCGCGCCGCCACGATCCGCTGCCGTACGGCGGCCTCCTCGTCGGCCCAGCGCGCGGCGAAGGCGGCGGGATCGTCGTCGTACGCCAGCCGGCGCCGGACGACCTCCACCCGCTGCTCCGGCTCCCGCGAGGCCGCGACCTCCACGGTCAGCCCGAACCGGTCCAGCAGCTGCGGGCGCAGCTCGCCCTCTTCGGGGTTCATGGTGCCGACGAGCAGGAACCGGGCAGCGTGCCGTACGGACACGCCCTCGCGCTCGACGTACGAGGCACCCATCGCCGCCGCGTCCAGCAGCAGGTCGACCAGGTGGTCGTGGAGCAGGTTCACCTCGTCGACGTAGAGGATGCCGCGGTGCGCGTCGGCCAGCAGGCCCGGCTCGAACGCCTTCACGCCCTCGGCGAGCGCCCGCTCGATGTCCAGCGCGCCGACCAGCCGGTCCTCGGACGCGCCGACGGGCAGCTCGACCATCCGCGCCGGCCGCTCGGCGCCGCCGCCGGCCTCGTGCGGCCCGTCCGGGCAGGCGGGGTCGGGGGAGGCCGGGTCACAGGAGAACCGGCACCCGGGCACCACGGCCACCTCCGGCAGCAGCGCCGACAGCGCGCGTACCGCCGTGGACTTCGCGGTGCCCTTCTCGCCGCGCACCAGCACACCGCCGACCGCCGGCGAAACGGCGTTCAGCAGCAGCGCGAGCCGCAGATCGTCCTGGCCGACGACGGCCGAAAATGGGAAGGGGGTAGTCACGCCGCGATCACTCCTTCGAGTGCCTTATGCAATGGCAGGGTGCCGCGAGCTGTGCAGGTTGCCAGACTGCTGCTCTGGTCCCTGCAGACGCGGGGGTGATCCCAAGTCGAACCCGTGGGCTCTGCGCGGGATGACGTGCTCCCCGCCGCTGCGGGGGTTGCCGGGGAGATCACTTTTCTCCCTCCAGATCGCCCTCAAGTTCGAGGTAGGTCGCGCGGAGCCGGTCCAGGGTCTCCTTGTCCGGCTCCGCCCAAAGGCCCCGGTCCGCTGCTTCCAGCAAGCGTTCCGTGATGCCCCTGAGCGCCCACGGGTTGGAATTGCGCATGAAGTCCCGGTTCTCCGGGTCGAAGACGTACTCCGCGCTGAGCTTCTCGTACATCCAGTCGTCGACCACGCCGGCCGTGGCGTCGTACCCGAACAGGTAGTCGACGGTCGCCGCCATCTCGAAGGCGCCCTTGTAGCCGTGCCGGCGCATGGCCGCCATCCAGCGCGGGTTCACCACCCGCGCCCGGAACACGCGGTGCGTCTCCTCGCCCAGCGTGCGGGTCTTCACCTGGTCCGGTACGGCGCTGTCGCCCACGTACGCCTCGGGGTTGGCGCCCGTCAGATGGCGGACCATGGCGACCATGCCGCCGTGGTACTGGAAGTAGTCGTCGGCGTCGACCAGGTCGTGCTCACGGGTGTCGACGTTCTTCGCCGCCACCGCGATCCGCTTGAACGCGGTCTCCATGTCCCCGCGCGCCGCCCGCCCGTCGAGCCCCCGCCCGTAGGCGTAGCCGCCCCAGACGGCGTACACCTCGGCCAGGTCCGCGTCGCTGCGCCAGTTGCGGGCGTCGATCAGCGGCAGCAGACCGGCGCCGTAGGCCCCCGGCTTCGAGCCGAAGACACGGGCCGTCGCCCGGCGGCGGTCGCCGTGCCCGGCGGTGTCCTCGTCCACGTGCGCCCGCACGAAGTTGGACTCGGCCGGCTCGTCCAGTTCGGCCACCGCCCGGACCGCGTCGTCGATCAGACCGACCACATGCGGGAACGCGTCGCGGAAAAAGCCGGAGATGCGGACGGTGACGTCGATGCGGGGCCGCCCCAGCTCGGCCAGGGGAATCACCTCGAACCCCGTCACCCGGCGCGAGGCCTCGTCCCACACCGGGCGGCAGCCCAGCAGCGCCAGGATCTCGGCGATGTCGTCGCCCTGGGTGCGCATCGCGGACGTGCCCCACACGGTGAGGCCCACCGACTTCGGGTACCCGCCGGTGTCCTGGAGGTACCGCTGGACCAGGGAGTCCGCCAGCGCCTGCCCGACCTCCCAGCTCAGCCGGGACGGAATGGCCTTGGGGTCGACCGAGTAGAAGTTCCGGCCCGTCGGCAGCACGTTGACCAGACCGCGGGTCGGCGAGCCCGAGGGACCGGCCGGCACGTAACCGCCGTCCAGGGCCCGCAGGATGTGCCCGATCTCGTCGGTGGTCCGCGCCAGCCGCGGTACGACCTCGTCGCACGCGAACTCCACCACGGCCTCCGCGTCGGGGAGTTCGGCGCCGAGCACGGCGCGCAGGACCGCGGGGACGACCGTACGGTCCCACGCCCGGGCCTCCATGCCCTCCGCGATCCGCCGGCACAGCTGCTCCAGCAGGTCGATCGCGTCGGCGGCCGTACGGGACGGGCCGTCGACCAGGTCGGTCAGCTCGACCGGCACCTTCACCGGCGCGCCCGGCTCGGCCAGCAGCTCCTTCTCCACGAGCCCGAAGTGCTCGGCCAGCGAGGCCCGCAGGCCCGGCAGCGCGTTGGCCTGCCCGCCCCACACCTGCGAGGCGCGCAGCACGGCGAGGACCAGGTTCACGCGCGGCTCGCCGACCGGACCGCCGCCCAGGATGTGCAGGCCGTCCCGGATCTGGACGTCCTTGATCTCGCACAGATAGCCGTCGATGTGCATGACGAACTCGTCGAACTCGTCGTCGTCCGGCTGCTCGGCCACGTGCAGGTCGTGGTGGAGTTCGGCCGCCTTGACCAGGGTCCAGATCTGGGCGCGGACGGCCGGGGCCTTCGCCGGGTCCAGGTCGGAGACGAGCGCGTACTCGTCCAGCAGCTGCTCCAGCTTGGCCAGGTCGCCGTAGGTGTCCGCGCGGGCCATCGGCGGCACCAGGTGGTCGACCACCGTGGCGTGCCCGCGCCGCTTGGCCTGGGTGCCCTCGCCGGGGTCGTTCACGATGAACGGGTAGATCAGGGGGAGGTCGCCGAGGACGGCGTCCGGCGCGCAGCCGGCGCCGAGCCCGAGGCCCTTGCCCGGCAGCCACTCCATCGTGCCGTGCTTGCCCATGTGCACGATCGCGTCGGCGCCGAAACTGTTCTCCAGCCACCGGTACGCGGCCATGTAGTGGTGGGACGGCGGCATGTCGGGATCGTGGTAGATCGCGATCGGGTTCTCCCCGAAGCCGCGCGGCGGCTGGATCATCACGACGACGTTCCCGAACCGGAGCGAGGCGAGGACGATGTCGTCGCCGTCCACGTACAGGCTGCCCGGCGGCTCGCCCCAGGCCTCCGTCATCGCGTCGCGCAGCTCCGGGTCCAGCTTCTCGAACCACGCCCGGTAGTCGGCCAGCGGCACCCGCGCGGGCGCGGCGGCCAGCTGCTCCTCGGTCAGCCACTCGACGTCGTGGCCGCCGGCCTCGATCAGCCGGTGGATCAGCTCGTCGCCGCCGGAGGGGTACTCGGTGAGGCCGTAGCCGGCCTCCCTGAGGGCGTCCAGGACCCGGACCGCCGACGCGGGGGTGTCCAGTCCGACCGCGTTGCCGACCCGGGAGTGCTTGGTCGGGTACGCCGTGAAGACCAGGGCGACCTTCTTCTCGGCGTTCGGCTTGTGCTTCAGCCGGGCGTGGCGCAGGGCGATTCCGGCCACCCGCGCGGCCCGCTCCGGGTCGGCGACGTACACCGGCACGTCGTCCGGGCCCTGCTCCTTGAACGAGAACGGCACGGTGATCAGCCGGCCGTCGAACTCCGGGATCGCGACCTGCATCGCCGCGTCCATGGGGGAGAGGGCCGCGTCCGACTCCGCCCACGCGGCCCGCGACGAGGTGAGGCAGAGGCCTTGCAGGACCGGGACGTTCAGGTCGGCGAGCGCCCCGATGTCCCAGGACTCCTCGTCACCGCCCGCCGAGGCCTGCGAGGCGTGCGTGCCGCCGGCCGCGAGCACCGTGGCCACCAGCGCGTCGGCCCGGGCCAGCAGCTCGTACAGCCCGGCGTCCGCGCCGCGCAGCGAACCGCAGTACACGGGAAGGGCGTTGGCGCCCTTCGCCTCGATCGCCTCGCACAGGGTGTCCACGAAGCCGGTGTTGCCGCTCAGCTCGTGCGCCCGGTAGAAGAGCACGCCCACGGTCGGCCGGCCGTCCCGGACCGGGTACGAGCCGTGCACGCCGTACTCGGGCATCTTCCGCGGCTCTTCGAAGCCCTCGCCGGTCAGCAGCACGGTGTCGGACAGGAACCGGGCCAGCTCGGTCAGGTTCGCGGGCCCGCCCTCGACCAGGTACTTCAGCGCCTCCGCGACCACACCGGCGGGCACGGACGACTCGGCCATCAGCTCGGCGTCCGGCACGGCCTCGCCGCCCAGCAGCACGGTCGGCAGGCCCGACGCCTTCAGCGCGGCCAGCCCGTCCTCCCAGGCCCGCTTGCCGCCCAGCAGCCGTACGACGGCGAGGTCCGCGCCCTCGATCAGGCCCGGCAGCTCCTCGGCGACGTCGACCCGGGTCGGGTTGCCGATGCGGTAGCCGGCGCCGGCGGCCCGGGCCGCCAGCAGATCCGTGTCGGCGGTCGACAACAACAACACTGTGCTCATGCGGGCGCTCCCGGTGGGATGAAAGGCAGTCCTTGCGGCGCGCCCGACTCGATGAGCCGCCAGAGCGCGTCCGTGTCCGCGTGCTGTTCGATCAGGTCGCCGAGCCGGTCGAGCTGCTCCTCGCGCAGCGCGGCGAAGGAGGTGTCCGGCGCGGGCACGAAGCGGCGGCCCGCGGCGGCGGCCACCTCGCGCAGGAAGGCCCGCCGGAAGCCGTCCGACTCCAGCGAGCCGTGCCAGTGGGTGCCCCAGGTCTGGCCGACCCGGCAGCCGTCCAGGAAGGCCTCGCCCCCGGCGACGGCGGCCACCCCGTGGTGGATCTCGTAGCCGTCGACCCGCTCGCCGAGGGCCTGGCCGCTCGGCCGGGTGAGGGTCTTCTCGCGGGCGAAGCGCACCCGGACGGGCAGCACGCCGAGCCCGGGGACGGCGCCGGCGCGGGACTCGACCTCGTCCTCGATGTGCTCGCCGAGGATCTGGAAGCCGCCGCAGATACCGAGGACCGGGCGGCCCTCCGCGGCTCTCCTGACGAGGGCGTCCGCCAGGCCCCGCTCGCGCAGCCACGCGAGCGCCCTGACCGTTCCCCGGGTCCCCGGGACGACGACGAGGTCGGCGTCCGCCAGCTCCTCCGGGCGGTCCACGAACCGGACCACGACGCCCGGTTCGGCGGCCAGCGCGTCCACGTCGGTGAAGTTGGACATGAGCGGGACCGCGCACACGGCGACCCGCAGCACGTCCTCGCCGACGGGCGGGGCGACGGTGGACTCCCGGACGGTCCCGCGCAGCGACACGCGCAGTCCGTCCTCCTCGTCGATGCCGAGCCCGTGCCGGAACGGGAGGACACCATAGGTGTGCCGCCCGGTCAGCCCGTGCAGCATGTCCAACCCCGGCTCCAGCAGGCTGACATCCCCGCGGAACTTGTTCACCAGGAAACCGGCGACCAGCTCCTGGTCCTCGGGCGAGAGCAGGGCGACGGTCCCGAAGAAGGAGGCGAACACGCCCCCGCGGTCGATGTCGCCGACGACCAGCACGGGCAGCCGCGCGTTCCTGGCGATGCCCATGTTGACGATGTCGGTGCGCCGCAGGTTGATCTCGGCCGGGCTCCCCGCCCCCTCACAGATCACCGCGTCATACGTGCCCCGCAACTCGGCCAGGCAGTCCAGCACCGTGCCGAGGAGCTGCTGCTGACGCCCGCCGTGGTACCCGCGCGCGCTCAGCTCGCCCACCGGCTTGCCCAGCAGCACCACCTGGCTGCTCTGCTCGCCGCCCGGCTTGAGCAGCACGGGGTTCATGAGCGCGGTCGGCTCGACCCGGCAGGCCTGCGCCTGCATCGCCTGAGCCCGCCCGATCTCGGCGCCCTCGCGCGTCACGAACGAGTTGAGCGACATGTTCTGCGCCTTGAACGGCGCGACCTTCACGCCCTGGCGTACCAGCCAGCGGCAGATGCCGGCCGTGACGACGCTCTTGCCGGCGTCGGAGGTGGTGCCGGCGACGAGGAGACCACCGTTCACTTCCCACGTCCTTTCAGGAGTGCGCGCGCGGCGACCGTGGTGCCGAGGGCGAGGAGGCCGACGCGGCGGGAGAGCCGTACGGCCCGGTCGATGTCGGTGACCCGGACCGGCCGGCCGGCGGCGCCGTTGAGCACGGGGCGGTGCTCGACCCGGCCGCCGTAGGAGAGGGTTCCGCCGAGGCGTACGCCGAGGGCGCCCGCGAAGGAGGCCTCCACGGGCCCGGCGTTGGGGCTCGGGTGCTTGCGTGCGTCGGCCTTCCAGGCGCGCAGGGCGCCCCGGGCATCGGGTCCGGCCGCGGCGGCGAGGACGGCGGTCAGCCGGGCCCCCGGCCAGCCGGCGACGTCGTCGAGGCGGGCGGAGGCCCAGCCGTAGCGCCGGTGGCGGGGCGACTTGTGGCCCACCATGGCGTCCAGGGTGTTGACCGCGCGGAACCCGAGGAGCCCCGGCACCCCGGCCACGGCGCCCCACACCAGCGCGCCCACGACGGCGTCGGAGGTGTTCTCGGCGACCGACTCGACCACGGCCCGGGCGATGCCGTCGGCGTCCAGCGCCTGCGGGTCCCGGCCGCACAGATGGGGCAGCCGGGCCCGGGCGGCCTCGACGTCCCCGGCCTCCAGCGCGCGCCCGACGGCGCGGGCCTCCCGGGCGAGCGACGTGCCGCCCACGACCGCCCAGGTGGCGGCGGCGGTCAGCGCGACGGAGGCGGCAGGCAAGGGGCGTACGGCGCGTACGGCCAGCGCGCCGAGAGCGACGGCGCCACCGGCGCACACGGCGGTGTGCAGCGCGCCCCAGCCGCGGTGGTCGTGCCACAACGCGCCTTCCACGGCTCCGGCCGCCCGGCCGAACGCGGCGACCGGATGCCCGCGGCGCGGATCGCCGAGGAGCAGGTCGCCCAGGACGCCGGCGGCGGCGCCGTACGCGTACGTGCGATCGGCACCCATCGGCTCAGCCGGCCGTGGGCACAGGAACGGGCCTGGTACGGGTCCTCGATGGGCAGCCGAGCATGGCGATATGTGTCCTCACTCAGGGTGTCCGCGCCCTGGTTCGACGTGAATCGGCGGTGAGAGTTCCTGGCTCCCGGGGGTTCTTCCCCGGTGACAGTGGCGGGACCGCGCCGGATTCGCACCGGCTTCCTCTCCTGCCGCCGTACATGGCCTGGGCAGTCCACCACGCCCCCGGAACGGCCGTCAACTTGCCTTTGACCTGGGATGCCGGACTGTGCTGAGGCCCACACCGCTAGCACGCCGGACGCCGCCGGACGGCCGGATCGCGGTGAATTCCCCTCGCGCGGACGGCATTCACCGCTCCCGCTTGTACTCACGCACCGTGAGCATCTGCAATAGCGCGTACGACTCATACGGGGCGCAACGGACGCGGGAGGGGACGCACAGTGGCGTATGTGGGCGAGATGCTGCTGGACGACGGCCAGATCGTGCTGTTGGAGGTGGCGGGCGAGGGCCCGGCGGGCGTGCAGCGGGTCTCGCGCGGCGGCGCGATGGCCGGGGCGGCCGAGACCCTCCAGCAGGCACTGACCCGGGTCCGCCCGGCACTCGGCGCGCTCGTCACCGAGGCCCGCACACTGGCGAGACCGCCCGAGTCCGTCACCGTCGAGTTCGGCATCACGGTGAGCGCCGAGGCCGGGGTGGTGGTGGCGCGCGGATCGACCGAGGCGCACTTCACGGTGAGCATGCAGTGGTCGAACACGGATCCGTCGGACATTCCGGGGCAGCGTGATGGCGAAAGCCGCTCCTGACGACGAACTCCCGCGCGGCATCGCACGCTTCTGGAGCGAGGACGGCCGGGTCACCGGCACCGGCTTCCTGGTCGCGGAACGCACGCTGTGCACCTGCGCGCACGTCGTCGCGAGCGCGCTCGGCGGCGACGAGTCGGCCACGACACCCCCCACGGCCCCGGTGTCCGTCGACTTCCCGCTGCTGCACCCGCCGTCCGCGCGCCGCACGGCGACCGTCACCCACTGGCGTCCGGTCACGGCGGACGGCGGCGGCGACATCGCCCTGCTGACCCTGGCGGAGACCGTCCCGGGCACGGCACCGGTCCGCTTCGCGGGCGGCACCGGCATGTGGGGCCACCCGTTCCGCGTCCTCGGCTTCCCGCACCGCACGGACGACCACGGGGTATGGGTGCGCGGCCGGCTCCGCGCCCCGGTCGGCAAGGGCTGGACGTCCATGGAGGCGGCGCCCGGATCCCCCTCGATCGCCCGGGGGTTCAGCGGATCGCCGGTGTGGGACACCGTGCAGGGCGGGGTGGTCGGCATGACCGTCGCCATGGAGCTGGGTGCCCCGGCGGCGACGGCGTACCTGATCCCGGCCGCCCTGCTGCTCGGCCTGGACCCCGACCTGCGTCCCTCCCCCTTCCGGGGCCTGGAGCCCTTCCGCGAACAGGACGCCCACGTCTTCTTCGCCCGCCGCGCGGACAGCGCCCGCATCGCCGACGCCGTCCGCACCCACCCCTTCGTGCCGGTGGCCGGAGCCTCCGGGGTCGGCAAGTCGTCCCTGGTGCGTGCCGGGGTGCTGCCCCTGCTCCGGTCGGCCGGCCACACGGTCACGGACTTCGCCGGGCAACCGGACACCGACCCGATCCGCACCCTCGCGGCCGCCCTGGCCGGCCAGTTCCCCGCCGCCCGCGACCTGGCCCGGGAACTCACCGGCGGCGACCGCGGCCGGACGGCGGTGCTGCTCGGCGCCCGCGTCCTGGAGCACGCCGGTACGGCCGGACACGTCGTCCTCCTGGACCAGTTCGAGGAGACCGTGGGCGCCCGCCCCGCCGACGCCCGCGCCCTCCTGGACGTCCTGCTGCCGATGACACGGGCCTGCCACCCGGAGGGCCGCCGCTTCCGGGTCCTGGCCACCCTGCGCTCGGCGTCCCTGGAGGAACTCGTCATGGGCGGCCGGGCCGAGGCCCTCAGCGGCACGGTCCAGATGATCGCGCCGATGACCCCGGCCCAGCTGGACGAGGTGGTGCGCCTGCCCGTCGCCGCCGTCCCCGGAGTGGAGTTCGAACCCGGCCTGGCCGAACGGATCGTCACGGACGCGGGCGGCGAGCCGGGCGCGCTGCCCCTGGTGGAGTTCGCCCTGGCGGAACTCTGGGAACGGCAGGCGCACGGCCGCCTCACGCACGCCGGGTACCGCGAGATCGGCGGGGTGGAGGGCGCGCTCGCCCGGTACGCGGACCAGCAGCTGACGCAGGTGTGCAAGGGGCCGGGCGGGGTGGACGAGGCGGTGGCCCGCCGCTTGTTCGAACGCCTCGCGCGGCCGGTGAAGGGCAAGGAGTACGCCCGGGTGGCGCGCGCCTTCGACCAGCTTCCGGACGAACTGCGCGCCGCCGCCCAGGCCTTGGCCGCGACCCGGCTCCTCGTCATCGCCCGGGACAGCGCGGGCCGCGAGACGGTCGCCCTGGCCCACGAGGCGCTGGTACGGCAGTGGCCGACCCTGCGGGGCTGGCTGGACGAGTCCCGGGACTTCCTGGCCTGGCACGAACGCCTGCGGGGACGGCTGCGGGAGTGGGAGGAGGGCGAGCGCCACCCCGACCTGCTGCTGCGGGGCTCCGAGGTCACGGCGGCCCGGGGCAGGGAGACCGAGCGGCCGGACGAGATCTCCCTGGCCGAGCGGGAGTTCATCGAGCTGAGCCGGCAGCACCGGCGGCGCGCGCTGTGGCGGGGGCGCGGGGCGGTGGCGCTGGTGGCGTGCCTCGCCGTGCTGGCGTTGACGGCGGGCGTCGTGGTCGTCCACCTCGTCAACGGCGGGAAGCGGAGCGACCGGCAGGAGGCGGCACGCAGGCTGGCGAGCTATGCGGAGAGCCGGGCCGCCGACGATCCGGTGGACGCGGCCCTGCTGGCGCTCGCCGCACGCCGGACCAGCGATGTGCCCGAGGCGCGGCGCGCGGTCCTGCGGACGTCCTTGCCGCTGTCGAAGGCGCTGCGGATCCATCGGGTGCTGCCGGAGGGCTCGGTGCAGACGACGGCGGCTTCGGCGGACGGGCGGGTGCTGGCCGTGCTGCGGCGCGGGAACGACGGCAAGCCGCGCGTTCTGGTGTTCCGGCTCGGGGACGACGGCGAGGTGTCGCGACAGAGGACTCCCGAGGACGTGCCGGGGGAGGCCGACACGGTGGCCGTCAGCGACGACGGTACGAAGATCGCGGCCGCCGGCCGGGACGGGGCGGTACGGGTGTGGCGGACGGGGCGGGCGAAGGCGGTCGCGTGGTGGGAGTGGGATCCTGCCGCTCAGGACTGGAGCAGTTCCTACCTGGACTTTTCGCAGCGGGGGGACCTCCTGCTGCACGGGGACTCCGAGAGCCAGGTGTGCGACGAGGAGGACATGGACCGGCACTGGTACATCCGGGATGTCGCGAAGGAGCGCCGGCGCGCCTTCCCCCGCGGGCTTTTCGTGCCCGGTGAGTGTGTGACCGGCGTGGCGCTGCCCGCGGGCGGCGCGCGGGACCGGGTGAGCGCCGTACGCACCAAGGACGTGGGGACGGGGAACGAGGAGAAGACCGTGTACCGCCTGGTCGACGGCGCACTGTCCGGGGGAGCGGCCCCCGCGCCGGGACCGCTGCTGGCAGGGGCGCTGCTGGGGCCCGGCGGCAGGGTGGCCGTTCGGCAGCCGGGCAGTGGCCGTTCCTGGATCGTGCGCACGCGGGACGGTGTGGATCACCCGAGCCGGGCGGACTTCGACCACATGGACCATCCCGTGGAGACCAGCGGGCGCTTCGTCCTCATGGCCGACAGAGCGCCCGGTGGCGACGACGGGGCGGCGGGGAACCGTGACGCGATGCGGTTGGTGGTCGCGGACAGCGAGACGGGGAGCCGGTACGGCACGGTCGTTCCCTTCCGGGTGCGCATGGACGGCCTGACAGTCGTGCCCCGGACGCGTCAGCGGGCGCCGCTGGTGTACGCGGTCGAGGAGCGGAACGTCCTGGTGTTCTCGACGGAGCGCACCGCACACCCGCTCGCCGACATGGGCGACGACACGGAACGAGTGGCCTTCGGTCCCTTGGGCGCACGCCTTGTCGACATCGTCATGCATTCCCCGCCCGACGAGCCGGGGTTCACGTACAGCCTGGTGAGCAGGGCGGGCAGGAGGCCGGTGGAGAAACGGCTGGAACCGGATGTCAGCGTCAGGGGTGCTGTCGTCGCCGCCGACGGCCGTCACGTGATGATCTGGGGCAGTGACTGGTGGCAGCTGCGGACCCTGCCCGGTCTGGAGGAGTACCGGAAGGGTCGCTCCGACCTCGCGGACGGAATCGAAGGCGTCTCGCCCCTGGGGGCGAAGGACTTCCTACTGGTCCAGAGCACGGGCCTGGCCCGGGTGTCCGGAACCGACGGTGGCCGGCACCACCTCGTACGGCCGGACTGCCCGCCCGACCACACCGGCACGAACCCCCGTGCCTGCGTCGCGGCGGCCGGCCTGCGCGACGAGCGGATCATGATCGTCCGGCGGAACGGGGAGGCCGCGCTGTGGGGTCGCGACGGACGGCAGCAGGGTCCGACGGCACACCTCAGCCGGCTCGACACCACCGGCTGGTTCACCGCGAGTGTGGTCCTCGCGCCGGATGCTCGGATCGCCGCGGTCACGACCGCCGAGGGCGTCTTCCTCTGGTGGCCCGGCACGGGCCGCAGCAGGCAGCTGGCGTCCGAGGCGTGGGCCCATGGCCCGTTCAGCGCTGACGGGCGGCGACTCGTGCTGTTGCGCGGCACGGCCGAGAGAGGCCCGGGACAGAACCTTGAGCTGTGGGACACCGGCGGTGGCGAGCCGCTCGCCACGCTGCACCTCTGGTCGCCCTGGCAGCAGCTGCGGCTGGACAAGAACCGGATCACCGCGGAGTCCGCGCTCGGCCAGGTGACCCTTCCCCTGGACCCGCTGTACGGCGGCGGGAACCGCCTCTGCTCCGTCCTCGCCACGTACCCCGTCAGCGACCTGGGCGATCTCCTGAAGGCGGGCGAGGCACTGCCCGCCGCCGCAGACACGCGTCAGCCCTGCCGGTCCCGCTGAAGCGGTGGCCGGCAGGGCCGATGTCATGGTCCTGCTGTCAGGTCCTGGCCGTCAGGGCTTGGCCACGATCAGATAGATCCCGTACACCACCGCCGCCGCACAGGCCGCGAAGCACACGTACGCACCGGTCACCGCCAGTGCGGCGGACCCGCCCTGGGCCGCGGCCTTCTCGCGGCGCGACAGGCCGTTGACGCCGAGGGTGAACAGGGCCACCAGGCCCACCGTGAACGCGAGGCTGACGCCGAAGACGGAGCCGAGAGCCGCCCAGTCGATCTTCATGGGGATGCTTCCTTCAGTAACCGTGTGCTCGGGGTCAGACCGCGGCGGCCGGCGGGGTGGCCGGGGCCGGCTCGGCGGCCGGGGAGGGGATCGTGGCCGTCAGGTCCTCGGTGACCGTGCCGGCGGGCGGCGGGGTCACGGCGGCGATGGCGGTGGTGACCACACCGGCCGGCTCGTCGCTCTCCGCGACCACGTTGGTGTGGTCGACGACCTCGCGGCGGGAGATCTTCCAGATCGCGGCGCTCGCGGAGACCAGGAAGACGGCGACGACGGCGGTACCCCAGTCACCGAGGTCGGTGACGGACTCGGCGCCCGCGCCGACCAGCGCGGCGGCCGGGAGGGTGAGCGCCCAGGCGGCGAACATGCGGGTCGCGGTGGACCAGCGGACGACGCCGCCCTTGCGGCCGAGGCCCGCGCCCATCACCGAGCCGGAGACGACATGGGTGGTGGAGAGGGAGAAGCCGAGGTGGGAGGAGGCCAGGATGGCGGTCGCGGCGCTGGTCTGGGCGGCGAAGCCCTGGCGCGGCTCCAGGTCGGTCAGGCCCTTGCCCATGGTGCGGATGATGCGCCAGCCGCCGATGTAGGTGCCGAGCGCGATGGCCAGGCCGGCGGAGAGGATCACCCAGGTGGGAGGGTTGGAGCCGGGGGCGATGGCGCCGCCCGCGATCAGGGCGAGGGTGATGATGCCCATCGTCTTCTGGGCGTCGTTGGTGCCGTGCGCGAGGGAGACCAGACCGGCGGAGGCGATCTGGCCGGCGCGGTAGCCCTTGCGGGTGGCCTCGCCCTCGGCGGTGCCGCCGATGCCGTAGGAGAACCGGGTGGCCAGGAGCGAGGCGAGGCCCGCGACGATCGGCGCGGCGACCGCCGGGAGCAGCACCTTGGTGACCAGGACGTCACCGTGGACGGCGCCGAAACCGGCGGAGGCGACGGTGGCGCCGACCAGGCCGCCCATCAGGGCGTGCGAGGAGCTGGAGGGCAGGCCCACCAGCCAGGTCAGCAGGTTCCAGAGGATCGCGCCGACCAGGGCGGCGAAGATGACCTCGGGACGGATGCCGGTCTCGTCGACGAGACCCTTGGAGATCGTGTTCGCGACCTCCACGGAGAGGAAGGCGCCCACAAGATTGAGGGCGGCGGACATGGCCACCGCGATCTTGGGCTTCAGGGCGCCTGTGGAGATGGTGGTCGCCATCGCGTTCGCGGTGTCGTGGAAACCGTTCGTGAAATCGAACGCGAGAGCGGTCACCACCACAATCGCGAGGATCAGCGAGAAGCTTTCCATTTACCCAGGCAATCGTTCGAGGTCATTGGCTGGACGAACGTAGGCAACCTGGGTGAACGGAAGGTGAACTGAGACGGGCGTGGGGGTGTCAGTAACGCGGGTTTGAGGTTCCGCTTTGCCCTCTCGGCCCATGCGCCCCTTGGCTATCTGCCCCGCGCCAGGACCCCCAGCCGGGTCAGGGACCCGTTGAAGAGATTCTGGTCACCCGGCAGCGCGCCCTTGATGCCGTACTGCCAGAACGTCCAGTACCGCCAGCCGCCCGGCAGCGTGCCCGGCCGTGCGGTGCCGTGGTGGGCGATCCACAGGGGGTGGGAGGAGGAGAAGGCGCGGCTGTTCCCGGTGCACTGTTCCCACCACTGGGTCGTGGTGTAGATCACCGGGCGGCGGCCGGTCTCCCGCTTGATCTCGTCGCTGAACGACCGGATCCAGCTGACCAGCCGGTCCTTGCTCAGCCCGTAGCAGGTCTGCTTCTCACTGTACGGGTTGTCCTCGATGTCGAGCGCGGGCGGCAGCGTCCAGCCGTCCGCCTGCCAGCCGCCGCCGTGCCGCACGAGGTGCGCGGCCTGCCGGGCGCCGGAGGACCGGTCGGGCCGGGCGAAGTGGTACGCGCCCCGGATCAGGCCGGCCTTGCGGGCGTCGGCGTACTGCCCGGCGAAGTAGGGGCTGCGGTAGTCCGTGGACTCGGTCGCCTTGACGTAGACGAACCGGGCGCCGTTCGCCCGCGAGGCGGACCAGTCGACGCTCTCCTGGTGCGAGGACACGTCGTGCCCTCGGGGCCGGCTGGTCGCCAGCTCCGGCGCCGGCGCCGGCAGGACGGCGGACTCCCGCGTTCCGGTCGCCTCCGCCGCGGCTGTGTCCGCCGGCCCGGCCGACACCGGTGGTGCCGCCGACGCCGGGGGTACCACCGGCTCGGCCGACGCGGTCGCGGTGCCGGTGAGGGTGAGGGCCGCCGCCGTGGCCGCCGCGAGGACACCGGCGCGGTGGCGGACGAGGGTGCGTGCACGGGCCATGCGTCTCCCCGGGGTGACGGACGACAGCCCCTCGCCCTCGCGGGCGGCGGCGATCGTCCAGTGGGCAAGAGAGATCATTGAAGGCCCGCCGAGCACCGAACCCGCGCCGATTCCAGGCGTTTCGCGGCGAGATCCGCTCGTCCGGCCGTACGATTCCGGACCGGACCGCCCGGGGCGCCCGCTCCCCGCCGTCCGGCTGGCAGGATCGCCGCATGGCTGAACCGCGGCGGAACACCGAAGACGGGCGACACGGCGCGCACCGGGAGGTGCACCAGGACGAGGCACGGCTCTGGGCGGAACTCGTCGCGACGGCGCGCCGGTCCGTCGCCGACGGGCTGGTGGTCGGCACCTCGGGCAACGTCTCCGCCCGCATCGGGGACCTCGTGCTGGTCACCCCGTCGGGCGTCCCCTACGACCGGCTCACCCCGGCCGACATCACCGGCGTCGACCTCACCGGACGCCGGGTGCTCGGCACGCTCGTGCCGACCAGCGAGCTGCCCATGCACCTCGCCGTCTACCGCACCACCGACGCCCGCGCGATCGTCCACACCCACGCCGTGCACGCGACGGCGGTCTCCACGCTGGTGCCCGAGCTTCCCCTGGTCCACTACATGGCCGCCGCCCTCGGCGGCCCCGTCCGGGTCGCCCCCTACGCCACCTACGGCACCGACGAACTGGCCGAGCACATGCTCCGCGCCCTCGCCGGCCGCTCCGGCTGCCTGCTGCAGAACCACGGCACGATCACCTACGGCGCCACCCTCGACCAGGCCTACGACCGCACCGCCCAACTGGAGTGGATGTGCCGCCTGTGGCTGACGGCGTCCTCGCTGCCGGGCCGGACCCCGACCCTCCTGACGGAGACCCAGCTGGCCGAGGTCGGGCAACGCCTGAAGGGCTACGGCCAACAGGGGTGAACCGCGCGGAGCACTCCCGCCCGTCCCCTCACCGCACCCCTCCACTGGCCAGTGACGGCGAGCGCCACGACACTGGAGCCGTGCGTACCGCAAAGGCGACCGCCACCGCACTCACCGCCGTCCTGGCCGCCGGCACGGCTTCCGTGGCCGTCGGCCGGTTCGCCAGCGACGCCGCGCTGAAGGCGCCCGCGGGCCGTCCCCTGCCGACCGAGCCCCGCCTCACCGTGCACGGCACGGCCGCCGGCCAGGTCACGCTCACCCGGCACCTGGCCGCCCTGCGCCCCGGCACCTACGGGCTCGCCGGCGACGGCTCCCACGCGGTCGTCGGCCCCGTCCTGGAGGCTCCGCACACCGCGGACACCGTCGTACGCCGCCTGGAACGCGTCACCCACGGCACCCTCGCCGCCGGTGACGCGGTCTGGCTCACCCCCAACCTGTACGTCGGCAACCCCGGCGCCGCCCTCGGCCTGGACCACGCCGACGTCGACGTGCCCGGCGAACTCGGCCCCCTGCCCGCCTGGTTCGTGCCGAGCCACCGCGACACCTGGGTGATCGCCGTGCACGGCCTCGGCACCACCCGGGAACACACCATGAACGTCATGGGCTTCCTGCACGCCCGCCGGCTGCCCGTCCTCGCCCTCTCCTACCGCGGCGACCTCGGCGCCCCGCGCCCGCCGGACGGGCTGAACCATCTCGGCGAGACCGAGTGGCGGGACGTCGAGGCGGCGATCCGCTACGCGGTCCGCTACGGCGCCCGCCGGGTCGTCCTCCTCGGCTGGTCCACCGGCGCCACCATGGCCCTGCGCGCCGCCGAGCACTCCGTGGACCGCGACCGCATCGCCGGGCTCGTCCTCGACTCGCCGGTGCTCAGCTGGGAGGCCACGCTGCGCGCCCTGGCCCGGGCCCGCCACACCCCGCAGCCGCTGCTGCCGCTCGCCGTGCGGGCCGCGCAGGGCCGGGCCGGCCTGCACGCCGACCGGATCACCGAGACCGCCGACCCCGCCCGGCTCCAGGTCCCCACCCTGGTCATCCACGGCCCGGACGACGAGGTCGCCCCGTGGGAGTTCTCCCGCAGGCTCGCCCGGCGCCGCCCCGGCCTCGTCGCCCTGCACACCGTCGCGCACGCCCCGCACGCCGCGATGTGGAACGCGGACCCCAAGGAGTACGAGGAACGGCTGCGCCGGTTCCTGACGCCCCTGATGTGACGCCCCGTGCCGAGACCGGCGGCACCGGCGCGAGGCATTCCGTTTAAGGCCGTACGACTGGCTTGTTCATGCCCCTCCGGCCCGCCCCGCACCTCGTGCATTGGCCAGCCCCGTCGCCCGCCGTGACATTCCGTTTGGGTTTTCGGACCGTCAACCGGAAGACTGCACCCGTGACGTCCCGTATCCCGCGCGACTCCAGGCTCCGACTCGTCCGACCGCGACCCCTGGCCGCCGCCCCCAGAGCTGTGAACCAGCGGCGCCCGCGCCGCCTCGCACCCCGGCCGCCGGAAGGCACGCCCGCCCCCTCCGAGCTGGCCGGAATGGCCCGCACCGGGCTGGCCGGCGCGGTCCGCGTCGCCCGCTGGGCCGACTCCGCACTCGGCCCCGGACGCCAGGGCGGTGCCACCACCGACGGCAAGGCCACCCTCTCCGACGCCACCGCCGAACGCGCCGCCGCCGACCTCGGCCTGAGTGCCGCTCAGGTCCGCGCCGACTGGGACACCGCCCGCCTCGCCGGACTCGTCGAGGTGCACGGCGACAGCGCGCGCCCCGGCTGGCGCCTGCGCGCCTGGGACCGCGACGACAGCGCCGTACTGCGCGGCTGGGTCGCCCTCTTCGACGCCTGGTCGCTCGCCTACCCGGAACCGGACGGGCACGAGCCGGCCGCCGTCGCCGAGGTCGTCTCGGCCATGCCCCAGGTGCTCTCCTTCCTCCAGCTGTCCGCCGGGCCGGTCCCGGTCGAGCAGCTGCTCGACCTGCTCCAGCAGCGGGTCACCGAACTGCGCACCGAACGCTGCGAGGTCTCCTACGAGCCCGGCACCGGACAGCTCGCCGGCGCCCCGGACCAGCCGGAGCCCGCCCCCGCCACGGGCGCCTCGCTCGCCCCCCTGCTCGACTGGGCACTGCGCGCCCTCGGCTCCGTCGGCGCCCTCACCTACGGCACCGGCCAGGCCACCCTCACCCCACTGGGCAGCTGGGCGGTGTGGGTCAAGCTGGAGCAGATCTGCGTGGCCGCGCAGAGCCCCGCCGGCAACATCGAGCAGGCCGCCGAGGACATGCTCCGCGGCTGCGCCCAGCTCCGCCCCAACGCCGCCCGCGCCGAGTACCGCGCCTGGCTGGCCGCCCGCCCCGTCGGCAGCGCCGTCACCGAGCTGATCGGCGCCGCCCGCGGTGACGACGCCCTGCTGCGCGGCCTGGCCTTCGAGGCGCTGCGCGTCGTCGGCGCCCCCGCCGAGCCCGACGTCCGGGCCGTCGTGGAGGAGCCGGCCCTCAGGCCCTACGCCCTGCTGTGGCTCGCCGAGCACGACGGCGTCGACCCGGAGGACGCCCACGAGGCGCTCACCCGGGAGGAGGCCACCTGGCTGTGGGTGGACACGGCCGCCGCCGTCGCCGACCACGGCGAGGCGCCGATGCTGGTCCGGCATCTGGAGTCCGCGGTGCAGCCCACCGTGCCCCAGCTGCTCGACGAGGTCCGCGCCGTCGGCCACCCGCGCACCGTCCAGGTCCTGGTCGCGCTCGCCGCCGCCCACCCCGACCCGGCCCTGGCCAAGGCCGTGCGCCGCGCCGCGTTCCAGGTGCACACCGGGGGATGAGCGGACAGAGGGGGACTCAGGCGCCGATCTCGGGGGCGTACGTCCCGAAGCTCCAGATGTTCCCCTCGATGTCCCGGGCCATGTAGTCCCGCGAGCCGTAGTCCTGGTCCGTCGGGGGCATCAGGATCTCCACGCCGTGCTCCACGGCCCGCTGGTGGTGGGCGTCCACGTCGTCCACCACGACGTACACCCCGGCGGGTCCCGCGTCCTTCAGCGCCGTGTCGAAGAGGCCGCCGCGGCCCTTGGAGCCGATCATCACCGCGCCGCTGCCCTGGACCAGCTCGGCGTGCATCACCTTGCCGTCCTGCGTCTCGTACAACGACAGCTCGGTGAAGCCGAGGCCCTCCGTGAGCTGCCGGATCGCCGCCTGCGCGTTCGCGTACAGCAGTGTGGGGTAGATGCTCGGCCGCGCGCCGCCCGTGCCTGCCATGCCGATCACTCCTTCGTGCACCGGTTCTGCCGTGCTTCCGAGTCTTGCAGGCACCACTGACAATTCCCCGGCGTCATCCTCACCCGTCCCGCCGCCCCGCGCCGCCGGCCGAACCGCCGAACGGGCGACATCCCGTCTCCGCCCGCCCGGCCACCCCGCCGCACCCGACGGCGGTGACTACGCTCGGCGCCCTGATCCGTGACGGTGGACGGCAAGGGGGGCAAGGTGGCGCTTCCACCGCACGGCACCCACCCACGCCGCGCCAGTACACCCCCGACGCCCCGGACCGGGCCACCCGCCCCGCGCCCCGCCTCTCGCGCCCCCGCTCTCGTCCGCCGTGCCGTCGCCGGCCTCCTCGTGGCCGTCGTCACGCTCGGTCTCTGCGAAGCGGCCCGTCACCTGCGGCCCGCCCCCTACGGCGACCGGCTGCTGCCCGGCGGCCGGGGGCAGTGGGCGGCGCGGGCACAGGGCGCCGTCGTGGTCGGCTACGACAGCCGCACCGGTGCGGCGCGGTGGCGGTACGCGCGCGCGGGGCACCGTCCCGTCGCCGTCGTCCCCGCGCGCGGGGACGTGATCGCGCTCTGGGACGACGGACTGCTCACCGACACCGACGGCCGTTCCGTGCGCTGGCACCGGGCCCTGCCCGACGCCACCGAGTGGCTCCCGGCCCAGGGCGGCACCGGCGTCCTGCGCCTCCTCGGCCGTGGCATCCTCGCCGTCGTCACCCCGCACCGGGTCACCGCGTACCGCACCGCCGACGGCGATCTGCGCTGGGTGCTGCCCGCCCCCAAGGGCTGCGCGTTCCGGCCCGAGGGCGCCGTACGGCGGGGCACGGCCCTGCTCCTCGCCCAGCCGTGCGCGGACACCGCGTGGACCGGGCAGCTCGTGGCCCTGGACGACCTGGGCCGGATCGCGCCGGGCCGCACCCCGCTGGGCAACGATCTTCCCCGCCCGCACCTCGCACACCTGGACGCAGAAAAACCGCTTGCCCGGCCCCGTTAGACTTCTCCCATGGCCATTCTCCTCGCGCATTAGACGGCGGGAACGTCCTCAGCCGCCCACCCGCCAATCCCTGTATGTCCTGGAGTCTGTCCGTGATCTCCGCCTCCGGTATCGAGCTGCGCGCCGGTGCGCGCGTCCTCATCGAGAACGCCACCTTCCGTGTCGCCAAGGGCGACCGCATCGGCCTCGTCGGCCGTAACGGCGCAGGAAAGACCACCCTCACCAAGTGCCTGGCCGGCGAGGGCATCCCGGCCGCCGGCCAGATCGCCCGCTCCGGCGAGGTCGGCTACCTCCCGCAGGACCCCCGCACCGGCGACCTCGACGTCCTCGCCCGCGACCGCATCCTGTCCGCGCGCGGCCTCGACGTACTGATCCGCAAGATGCGCGAGAACGAGGAGCGCATCGCCAACGGCAAGGGCGGCACCCGCGAGAAGGCCCTGAAGCAGTACGAGCGCCAGGAGACGGAGTTCCTCACCAAGGGCGGGTACGCCGCCGAGGCCGAGGCCGCCACCATCGCCGCCGCCCTGAACCTGCCCGACCGGGTGCTCGGCCAGCCGCTGCACACGCTCTCCGGCGGCCAGCGCCGCCGTATCGAGCTGGCCCGGATCCTGTTCTCGGACGCCGACACCCTGCTGCTGGACGAGCCCACCAACCACCTCGACGCGGACTCGATCATCTGGCTGCGGGACTACCTGAAGACCTACCGCGGCGGCTTCATCGTGATCTCCCACGACGTCGATCTCGTGGAGACCGTGGTCAACAAGGTGTTCTACCTGGACGCGAACCGGTCCACGATCGACGTCTACAACATGGGCTGGAAGCTGTACCAGCAGCAGCGCGAGGCCGACGAGAAGCGCCGCAAGCGCGAGCGCGCCAACGCCGAGAAGAAGGCCGCCGCGCTCAACGCCCAGGCCGACAAGATGCGCGCCAAGGCCACCAAGACCGTCGCCGCGCAGAACATGGCCCGCCGCGCCGACAAGCTGCTCTCCGGACTGGAGGCGGTCCGCCAGTCCGACAAGGTCGCCAAGCTCCGCTTCCCGGAGCCCGCGCCCTGCGGCAAGACCCCGCTGATGGCCGAGGGCCTGTCGAAGTCGTACGGCTCCCTGGAGATCTTCACCGACGTCGACCTGGCCATCGACAAGGGCTCCCGGGTCGTCATCCTGGGCCTCAACGGCGCCGGCAAGACCACCCTGCTGCGTCTGCTCGGCGGGGTGGAGACGCCCGACACCGGTGAGGTCGTCCCGGGCCACGGCCTCAAGCTCGGCTACTACGCGCAGGAGCACGAGACCCTGGACCCCGACCGCACGGTCCTGGAGAACATGCGCTCGGCCGCCCCCGACATGGACCTGGTCGAGGTCCGCAAGGTGCTCGGCTCGTTCCTGTTCTCCGGCGACGACGTCGACAAGCCGGCCGGTGTCCTCTCCGGCGGGGAGAAGACCCGTCTCGCCCTCGCCACGCTCGTCGTCTCCTCGGCGAACGTGCTGCTCCTGGACGAGCCGACCAACAACCTGGACCCGGCCAGCCGCGAGGAGATCCTCGGCGCCCTGCGCACCTACAAGGGTGCGGTCGTCCTCGTCACCCACGACGAGGGCGCCGTCGAGGCGCTCCAGCCCGAGCGGATCATCCTGCTGCCGGACGGCGTCGAGGACCTGTGGGGCTCCGACTACGCGGATCTCGTCGCCCTCGCCTGATCGAAAGGCGGATCCACCGCGTATGGATCTGCGTATGGATCATTCGGCCCATCCGTGATCCATCATCTGTGTGAGATCTCCTCGTATCGAGGTGTGTCGTACACGGATTTTCCGGCCGATCCCCCGGCAGCCGAGGGATCGGCCGCTTTGCGTCCCTGACCTGGTACTTCGCGAATCCACCCGTACGGACCCATGCCTCCCATCCTCTGGAATCCTTGATTCCGCTTGTGGGGATCCACTCCTGTCGTCACAACGATGTCTCACGGACCTTGCCGAATGGGTGGCCATCACGCCCCAGAGGGGTGATCATGAGGAGACCAGAGCGCACTTCCCATGAGGAGGCACGGGTGGCCGAGACTCTGAAGAAGGGCAGCCGGGTGACCGGCGCCGCGCGCGACAAGCTCGCGGCAGACCTGAAGAAGAAGTACGACTCCGGTGCGAGCATCCGGGCGCTGGCCGAGGAGACCGGCCGCTCGTATGGCTTCGTGCACCGGATGCTCAGCGAGTCGGGCGTCACGTTGCGTGGGCGTGGCGGAGCGACCCGGGGCAAGAAGGCCGCTTCGTCCTGACTCCGGGCGGCCCATCGCCTTCGATGGTGGCCACCCGGTCGGCGGACCGACCGGCCGGGTGGTTACTGTGCAGTCACTTAGCTCCGCTCTGCTGACCGCACCCATCGGAGGGCCCCATGGCTTCGCCCGACCAGGACCTCGCTCCTGCACTCGACAAGGACGGCGTACGGCTCACCGTCGACGACGCGCTCGCCACGGTGACGTTGACCAACCCGGCCAAGCGCAACGCACAGAGCCCCGCCCTGTGGCGGGCACTCGCCGAGGCCGGGCGGTCACTGCCGGGCTCCGTCCGGGTCGTCGTGCTGCGCGGCGAGGGCAAGTCCTTCTCCGCCGGGCTGGACCGACAGATGTTCACCCCGGAGGGGATCCCGGGCGAGCCGACCTTCATCGACCTCGCGCGTCGAGACGACGCCGGGCTCGACGCGTCCATCGCCGAGTTCCAGGAGGCGTTCACCTGGTGGCGGCGGACCGACATCGTGTCCATCGCCGCCGTGCAGGGGCATGCCATCGGGGCCGGCTTCCAGCTCGCGCTCGGCTGCGACCTGCGGGTCGTCGCCGACGACGTGCAGTTCGCCATGCGCGAGACCAGCCTCGGCCTCGTTCCCGACCTGACCGGCACCCACCCGCTGGTCGGCCTCGTCGGATACGCCCGCGCGCTGGAGATCTGCGCGACCGGGCGGTTCGTCGGAGCCGAGGAAGCGGTGTCGAGCGGGCTGGCCAACCTCGCGGTGCCCGCGGCGGAACTCGACGCGGCGGCGCGGGACCTGGCCGCCGCGCTGCTCGCCGCGCCGCGGGATGCCGTGGTGGAGACCAAGGCGCTGCTCCGCGGTGCCGTCGACCGCACCTACGACGAGCAGCGTGCGGCCGAACGGGCCGCGCAGGCACGGCGGTTGCGGGACCTGGCCGGCCTCGGCGAATGACCCCTGCGCCGGGCCGGTGCCCGGCATCGGTCAGTTCACCGCGGTGACCAGCACCGCCACCGTCGGCCGGTCCGGCAGCGCGGTGCGCACGGCCGCGCGGACCAGCCGGGCCACGTCCACGGCCCGGTGGGTCGCGTCCGTCGTCAGTTCCACGCGGACATGACGGCGCGGCAGCGCGGCCTCGTCGGCGTGCTCCTCGATGTGCACCGCCCGGCCCGGGCCGCCCAGCGACCCGGTCAGGCGGACCACCCCGGGGACGCCGAGGGCTGCCGCGGCCACCGCGCTCTCGTCCGGGTCCGTCGGCTCCCGGGCGGGGGGTGGCTGCGGGGCCGGTGCCGCCGCCGGGGCCGGCTCGTCCGTCTCCAGCAGGTCCGTCACCCGTAGGTCGATCTCCGTGACCGCGAGGCCGAGCCGCTGCGTCGCGGCCGCCGCCAGGGCCGACCGCAGCCGGGACGCCACGGCCGGCAGCGGCTCGCCGCCGGTCGCCGCGAAGTCCGCCGTCACCCGCAGCACCCCCGGCGGCAGCGCGCTCGGCGGCGCCGGTACGACGGGCTCCCGCACATCCTCCGGGTCGGCCAGGGAGATCCGCAGCGCGCCCAGGCGCACCCCCGGCGCCCCGTCCGCCGCCGCGCGCCCCAGCACGGCACCGGCCGCCCCCTCCACGATCCACGCGCCGTCACGCGGCTCGCCGAGCGGCAGCAGCCTGCCCAGCCCTACCTGATGCCGCACCATTCGGGTCCACCGGTCCGCCGTCATTCCACCAGCCTGCCGCATCCCCGGCGCACGGCGGCGCAACCTTGCATACCGTGGTCGCAGGACGACGAACTGAGCAGGACGACGAACCGAGCAGGACGACGAACTGAGCAGGACGACGAACCGAGCGGGACGACGACCGAAAGGGACGTACGGCGATGACCGACATGACGACGACCCCCGAAGGCGACCGCGAACCGCAGCCGACGACCCGCAAGGCCACCCGGCGCGGTGGCGGCGATCCGGCGACCCGGGGCCGCACCACCATCGCGGACGGTGTCGTGGAGAAGATCGCCGGGCTCGCCGCCCGTGACGTGGTCGGGGTGCACGCCATGGGCAGCGGCCTGGCCCGCACCTTCGGCGCCGTACGGGACCGGGTGCCGGGCGGCAGCAAGTCGGTGACCCGCGGCGTGAAGGCGGAGGTCGGCGAGGTGCAGACCGCGCTCGACCTGGAGATCGTCGTGGACTACGGCGTCTCGATCGGCGATGTCGCCCGTGCCGTGCGGGAGAACGTGATCGCCGCCGTGGAACGCATGACCGGACTTGAGGTGGTCGAGGTCAACATCGCGGTCAGCGACGTCAAGCTGCCCGAGGAAGAGGAAGAGGAACCGGAACCCCGGATCCAGTGATCGCACGCCCGACGAGCTGAGGAGCGTCGCATGAGCATGGCCGTGGCCGGCATGATCGCCGGAATGGCGCTGGGATTCGCCGGCTACTTCGGGGGTTTCGGCGCCTTTCTGCTGGTGGCCGCGCTGGGCGCCGTCGGCTTCGTGGCCGGCCGGTTCGCGGACGGCGACCTCGAACTCGGTGACTTCTTCCGCACCCGCGACGGCCGGCGCGACCGGCGGCGGTGACCCCGGTGAGCGCCGAGACCGGCACGTCGCGCCCGGCGCCGGCCCGTGTGCCGCCGGCCGAGCGCGGTGCCGTCCGGATCGCCGACCGGGTCGTGGCCAAGATCGCCGCCCAGGCCGCCCGCGAGGCCCTCGCCCCGCTGCCCGGCACCGCCTCCTCCCCGCACGCCACGGTCGCCGTGAGCCACGGGACGGCCCGGGTCCGGGTCCACGTCGAACTCGGCTACCCCTGCGACATCGGCGCCCACTGCGCCGCCGTACGCCGCCATGTCACCGAGCGGGTGGGCGCGTTGACGGACATGGCGGTGCCGCAGGTCGCCGTCCAGGTCGAACGGCTGCACCCGGTGACGGGCCAGGGGAGGGTCTGATGAGCGACACGCGGAGCACCCCGGCGGTCGGCGAGTCACCCGGCACGCACCCCCCTGCCGGCGAGCCCTCCGCCGACGGCAGCGGCCGGTTCTGGTCGCCGCGCCGGGTCCCCGCCGCCCTCGTCGCCGTGCTGCTCCTGGGCGGCGCGGGCCTCCTGCTGTACGACATCGCCGCCGTACGGGCCCACCACTCCGCGATGCGCTGGCGCCGCGCCCTGGCCCGGCAGCTGGCCGAACGGCCCCTGGACGACCCCTGGGTGCTGGCCGGTGCGGGCGTCGTCGCCGCCCTCGGCCTGTGGCTGGTCGTCCTCGCGGTCACCCCCGGCCTGCGCGGCCTGCTGCCGATGCGGCGCCCGCATCCCGATGTGCGCGCCGCACTCCGGCGCGACGCGGCGGCCCTGGTCCTGCGCGACCGGGCCATGGACGTGTCCGGGGTCCGCGCGGTACGGGTACGGATGCGCCGCAGGAGAGCCGACGTCCGGGTGGTCTCGCACTTCCGTGACCTGGACGACGTCCGCGCCGATCTGGACACCGTGCTCACCGCCGCGGTCCGGGACCTCGGCCTGACCCGCCCGCCCACGCTGTCCGTGCACGTGGCCCGGCCCGGACGGAAGGGGTGAGCGCGATGCGCACCGGCGTCCACCGCGCCCTGCTGGCCCTCGCCGGGCTGCTGCTGCTCGCGCTCGGCGGGGCGGTCCTGGCCGTCGGCCTGGGCGCGCCGCCGCCCTCCTGGTGGCTGCACACCGGCCCGCACGACGTCCTGCTCACCAGGGCCGAACGGACCCGCTGGCGGGACGCCGCCTGGTGGTGGCCGACGGTCATCGCCGTCCTGACCGTCCTCGTCCTGCTCGCCCTGTGGTGGCTGACGGCGACCCTGCGCCGCCGCCGGCCGGCCGAACTCCTCATCGACACCGGCGACGGCGCGGGCGCGCAGCTGCGGGGCAGGGCCCTGGAGAGCGCCCTGGCGGCCGAAGCGGCCGGCCTGGAGGGCGTGACCCACGCCCATGTCGTCCTGCGGGGCCGTCGTACGAAACCGGCCGTACGGGTCTGGCTCCAACTGGACGCCGACACGGCTCCGGCCGAGGCACTGGCCGCCTTCACCGCCGGGCCACTGACCCACGCGCGCGAGTCGACGGGTCTGGCGTCCCTCCCGGCCGAAGTCCGGCTGGGCGAGGTCAAACACCGTGCGGAACGGGTGACATGACGGCGCCCGCGGCTAGAAGCCGTGCCGGGCGCCCCCGTCCACCGACACCATGACCCCCGTCACATAGGAGGCCGCCGGGGACAGCAGGAACGCCGCGACCCGCCCGAACTCCTCGGGACTGCCGTACCTCCGCAGCGGAATCCGCGACTCGTTGGCCGCCCGCGTGGCCTCCGGGTCGGCCGACAGCGCGTCCAGTTCGCGCAAGCGGTCCGTGGCGATCCGGCCCGGCAGCACCCCCACCACCCGGATCCCGCGCGGCCCCAGCTCGTCCGCGATCGACTTGGCGAACCCGGCCAGCCCCGGCCGCAGCCCGTTGGAGATGGTCAGCGCCGGGATCGGCTCGTACACCGACCCGGACAGCACGAACCCGATGACACCGCCCTCCTCCAGCTCGGCCGCCGCCGCGCGGGCGATCCGTACCGCGCCGAGGAACACCGACTCGAACGCGTTCCGCCACTGCTCGTCGGTGTTGTCGGCGACGAACCCGGGCGGCGGCCCGCCCACGCTCACCAGCACACCGTGGAAGCCGCCGAAGTGCTCACGGGCGGCGGCGATCAGACGTTCGGCGGCCTGCGGGTCGGCGTTGTCCACCGCCACGCCCACCGCGTTCGGGCCCAGTTCGGCGGCGGCGTCGGCGACCCGCTTCTCGTCCCGGCCGGTGACGACCACCTTCGCCCCGTCGGCGACGAGTTCCCGCGCGGTGGCGTTGCCCAGTCCCCGGGTGGCTCCGGTGACGACGTACACCCGGTCCTTCAGTCCAAGATCCATGGCCCCTATCCTGCCCCCTGCCCGGCCTCCGCCGTCCCGCCGCCCCCGAACAGCGTGAGGGCGGTGTTCACCAGCGCGATGTGGCTGAACGCCTGCGGGTAGTTGCCCACCTGACGGCCCAGGCCGGGGTCGTACTCCTCGGCCAGCAGTCCCACGTCGTTGGTGAGGGCCACCAGACGCTCGAACAGCTCCCGGGCCTCGTCCGTGCGGCCCGTCATGTGCAGGGCGTCGGCGAGCCAGAACGAGCAGGCGAGGAAGGCGCCCTCGCCGCCCGGCATCCCGTCGACGCCGATGGCGTCGGTGTCGTAGCGGCGCACGAAGCCGCCGTGGCCCAGGTCCGCGCGGATCGCGTCGACCGTGCCGATCACCCGCGGATCGTCGGGCGGCAGGAAGCCGACGCGGGGGATCAGCAGCAGGGAGGCGTCCAGTTCGCGCGAGCCGTAGTACTGCGTGAAGGTCTTGCGCCGGGGGTCGTACCCCTTCTCGCACACCTCCCGGTGGACCTCGTCGCGCATCGCCCGCCAGCCCGCGAGGTCGCCCTTCAGCTCATGGTGCCGCTCCAGCGTCCGTACGGCGCGGTCGGCGGCCACCCACACCATCACCTTGGAGTGCACGAACTGGCGCCGGCCGCCGCGTACCTCCCACAGGCCCTCGTCGGGCTGCCGCCACTGCGACCGCAGGAAGTCCATGAGCGAGCGCTGGATGGCCCATATGTGGGGCTTGGCGGGCAGACCCGAGGAGCGGGCCAGCGACAGCGAGTCCATCACCTCGCCGTACACGTCCAGCTGGAGCTGCTCGACGGCGCCGTTGCCGACGCGTACGGGCGCGGACCCGGCGAATCCGGACAGCCAGGGCAGCTCCCACTCCGGCAGCCGTCGCTCGCCCGCGAGCCCGTACATGATCTGCAGGTCCGCCGGGGCGCCCGCGACCGCGCGCAGCAGCCAGTTGCGCCAGGCCTCGGCCTCCGCGTGGTAGCCGGCGGCGAGCAGGGCTTCGAGGGTGAGCGTGGAGTCGCGCAGCCAGCAGTAGCGGTAGTCCCAGTTGCGGACACCGCCCAGCTCCTCGGGCAGCGAAGTGGTGGCCGCGGCCACGATCCCGCCCGTCGGGGCGTAGGTGAGGGCCTTCAGTGTGATCAGGGAGCGTTCGACGGCGTCCCGGTACGGCCCGTCGTAGCGGCAGCGGGACGACCAGCGCCGCCAGCCCCGGACGCTGGCGCTCAGCGCCTTGTACGGGTCGATGAGCGGGGGACGCGGCTCGTGCGAGGGGTGCCAGGTGAGCACGAACGCGACCCGCTCGCCCGCGGCGAGGGTGAACTCCGCGTGGGTGCTGAAGTCTTCGCCCCAGACGTCGACGTGGGGTTCGCTGCGCAGCCATACCGAGTCGGGTCCGGCGACGGCCACGCGGTGGCCGTCGGAGCGGCGCATCCACGGCACGATGGATCCGTAGTCGAAGCGCAGCCGGATGGTGCTGTGGACGGTGACGCGCCCGCTGACGCCTTCCACGATCCGTACGACGTCGGGGGCGCGGTCGCGCTGCGGCATCAGGTCGGTGACGCGCACCGTGCCCTCGGCGGTCTCCCACTCGGTGTCGAGGACCAGGGTGCCGGGCCGGTAGGCGCGCCGCGTGCAGGCGCCCGCCCCCTTCGGCGCGATTCTCCAGTGGCCGTTGTCCTCGTCGCCCAGCAGCCGGGCGAAACAGGCCCCGGAGTCGAAGCGGGGCAGGCACAGCCAGTCGATCGAGCCGTCCTTGCCCACCAGGGCCGCGGTCTGTTCGTCGCCGATGAGGGCGTAGTCCTCGATGCGCGCGTCCACGGGATGCGGATTCCCGGCGGACCTGGGGGCCAATCAGGTGGTGCGCCGGGGGAGTGACGACCCCTCGCGGGACGTATGCGCCCTCGGCGCGAGGCGGGCGCGGGCTCAGACCGTGGCCGGTTCGCTCTCCTCCGGCTGCCGCTCCGCCGTGGTCTCCTCCCGGTCGCGGATCTCCCGCCGGACCAGGAACCACCAGCCGACCGGAACGGCCGCCGCGAACAGCCACCACTGGATCATGTACGCGTAGTTCAGCGGGGCGTCCTCGCTGCCCGGGTCGGAGATCTGCTGCGGGGATCCGCTCCCGGCCCGGGGCGCCGTCTGCTGGATGTAGCCGCCGAGCACCGGCGCGCCCAGCCGCCGCGCCTCCTCCGCGCTGTTGATCAGCATGATCTGCCGGTCGGGGAGGCCCTTGACGTTCTTGATGCCGCTCGCCGCGGTCGTCTCGTCGGCCATCAGCCGCCCGGTGACGGTGATCCGGCCGGCGGGCGGGGCGGGGACCTTCGGGAAGGCGGTCTGCGCGCCGTTCGCCGGGATCCAGCCGCGGTTGACCAGCAGCACCTTGCCGTCCGTGAGGACGAACGGGGTGAGGACGTGGAAGCCGACCTCGTCGTCGGAGTTGGTGCGCCGGCGGACCACGACCTCCTTCGTTGTGTCGAAGGTGCCGGTCGCGGTGACCGTGCGGTACTTCTCGGCGTGGGTCACGGCGTGCCCGGGGGAGGTCAGCCGCTCGACCGGGACCGGCGCGGCGTGCAGCGCCTCGGAGACCAGGTCGTTGCGGGCCGTGCGCTCCTCGTACCGGTGCTGCTGCCAGAAGCCCAGCCTGATCATCGTCGGGATCAGCGCGATCGCGACGAGGGTGAGGATCACCCACTGGCGGGACAACAGGAAGCGGTAGCGATGCACCCCACGACGGTACCTCCGGGCCGTGGGGTGCATTCAGGCGGGTACCGGGTCAGACGTGGTCGACGATCCCTGCCTTCCCCTGGGCGCGGGCGCAGTGCGCGCCGCAGTAGAACGTGCCGTCGGCTTCCACGCCCTGGCCGATGATCGAGACCTTGCAGTTCTCGCAGACCGGGGCCATGCGGTGGATCGCACAGGAGAAGCAGTCGAAGACGTGGACAGCACCCTGTGCGCGGACCTCGAAGGTCATCCCGTAGTCATTGCCGCAAACTTCGCATTTCGCCATGCGCCACAGGGTGTGCCGTCGACGTTCTGCGGGCGAGCCGGGACCGGGTGAGTCGTGCGGCAATCACCCGTTCGTACGATCACCTGACAGCGGGGCGGCTACTCGTCGGCGGGCTCGACGTCCCTGAGCAGCTGCCCGAACGCGGCCTCGTCCACCATCGGTGTGCCGTACTGCCGCGCCTTGACCGTCTTCGAGGTGCCCGAGTCGGGGTCGTTGGTCACCAGCAGGCTGGTCAGCCGGGAGACGCTGGTCGCGACATGCAGCCCGGCCTCGACGGCGCGGTCCTCCAGCAGCTCGCGCTCGGTCGACGTGTCGCCGGAGAACGCCACCCGCATGCCCTGTTTGAGTCTTTTGCCGTCTTCGTAGCGACCCGGGTTGGGATAGGGGCATGCGGGCCTTTTGCGGGAGGGGCGCCAACTGCTGGACCGGTAGCCGCCGTAGCCACCCGTGGACTGCCGGGGCACGGGCCGGTCCGACCACTCCGTGAGCGGCCGGCACTCCAGCAGCGGCAGCCGTACGCCGCCCGCCGCCGCGGCGTGCAGGCTCGGCCGGAACGCCTCCGCCAGCACGCGCGCGTCGTCCAGCGCGTGGTGCGCCCGCTGCTGGACGACGCCGAAGTGCGCCGCCAGCGACTCCAGCTTGTGGTTGGGCAGCGGCAGCCCCAGCTCCTTCGACAGCGCGATGGTGCACAGCCGCTGCCGCACCGGTGCCTCGCGCCGCACGCGCGCGTACTCCCGCGCGATCATCTGCCAGTCGAAGACGGCGTTGTGCGCGACGAGCACCCGGCCGTCCAGGCGGGCGGCGAACTCCTCGGCGATGTCCGCGAACAGCGGCGCCCCTTCGAGCGTCTCGCTCGTCAGACCGTGTATCCACACAGGGCCGGGATCGCGCTCCGGGTTGACCAGCGTGTACCAGTGGTCCTGGACCTCGCCGCGCGCGTCCAGCCGGTAGACGGCCGCGGAGATGATCCGGTCGTCCCTGGCCAGGCCGGTGGTCTCCACGTCAACGACCGCGTATCCCTGCGGATACGCGGCCGGCCACTGGGTGGGGGAGGACACTGCGGTCGCACGGTCTTCGAGCATGGTCAATGAGGATACGGGCCGCGACTGACAGCGCGGTGCCTCAGGTCCCGGCCGGGCGCCCCGGGCTCGCTCCCGCACTCGGTCACCGCGCAGCTGCGCGAGCCGCCGCGGGAGGCCGGCACCCGGGCGAGTCCGGTCCGGTCGTACGCCGTCACCCCGGCGAGTCCAGGCCGGCCGTACGCCGCCACCCCGCTCCGCCACCGGGTCCCCGGCTCGCGCCGCCACCGGCTCCCCGGCCACCTGCGGATCGAGCCCGCAGTCGTCGACCGGGCCGGGCGGCGGCCGGTACAGCACACCGGTCGCCCCCTCCGGCGCCACCCCGCCGTGCACCGGCGCCGGCAACAGCTGCCTCTTCGCCGCCGCTTCACCCGCACGGGCGTCGGCGTCCGCCGCCTCTCCCACGGGCTCCCCCCCGTCCGGCGCCTCACGGGCCCGCAACCGGGCGGGCGAACGCGGTGTCCGGGGTCCCACGGTGTCGTACGGCCGTGCGCGAAGTGCTGGAACAGGTCCTGGGCGACCCGGCCCGGTGTTTCCCGGTGCCGGTCCACTCACAGGCGCCGGGACGAGGGCGCCAGCAGGGATCCGACCAGCGCCCGTACCGCCGTCACGAACAGCCGTTCCGTGTCCACCGGGCGGGCCAGCGCCCGGGCCAGCGCGGCATCGTCCCCGGCGCTCCCGGCCCGCCACAGCTCCTCCTCGCCCGGATTCTGCGCCGGGGCCCGCTCGCGGTTGCGCTCCACCAGCACATGCCCGACGACCTGGAACTGCACGGCCCGCACGAACTCGGCGGCCCGCACCCCGCGCAGCCCCGCCGCGTGCGCCTCGCGCACCAGGACCTGCTGGGCGGGCAGGAACATCCGCTCGGTCAGACCGCGCTCGTGCACCAGGGCCACCAGATGCGGATGCTCGCGCAGCCGGCGACGCAGGGAGCGCGCGACGGACAGCACGCGCTGCTCCGGCGTGCGCCCGGTCGCGCGGATCTCGCCGAGGTCGGCCACGGTCCGCTCCACGAGCGCGTCGAGCAGTGCCTCCCGGCCCCCCACGTGCCAGTAGATCGAGGTCACCGCGGTGCCCAGCCCGGCGGCGAGTCCGCGCATGGTCAGCGCGTCCGGGCCGTGCCGCCGCACCAGCTCCGCGGCGGCGTCCAGCACCGCCTCCCGGGTCAGCGTGCTCCTCGCCCCGCTCGCCATGATCCCCCCAACTCCCGTCGGCGCACGTGTGTTTACCCCGCGCCGAGTCTGCTGTAACCCTGTTACAGATGACGGTCCGTCAGGAGAAGGGCGGTACGGTTATGGCACGCGTGCGGTACGGCGCACGGACCGAGCGGGAGATCGCCGCCACGCGCACCGCGAGCGCACGGCTTCCCGACATCTGGTCCACCGGAGTGGTGGCCGTCTGGGAGACCGACCCGGACGCGGTCGCGGCGGTGCTGCCGCCCCCGCTGAAGCCCGCCTCACGGCCCCTCGTGCGGGTGAACATCAGCGAGGTCGACCTGGCCGGGTATCCCCTCGGGGCGGGTTCCTTCGCGGTCGCCGCCGCCCACGGCGAGGTCGACGGCTGGTACCCGCTGGTGATGCCGATGACCCACGAACGCGCCCTCACCGGCGGTCGTGAGGTCTTCGGGGAGCCCAAGAAGCTCGGCGAGGTCACCGTCGAGCGCGACGGCCTCGTCGTACGGGCGTCGATGGCGCGGCACGGCATCGCCTTCGTGGAGGTGCGCGGCGCGGTCGGCGGCCCGCTGCCGCTGCCCGAGCCCACACGCAGGACCGACTTCTACTTCAAGTTCCTGCCCGCGGTGGACGGTTCCGGCTTCGACGGCGACCCCGTGCTGGTGCACTGCGTACGGCACGAGAAGGTCCGCCGGCTGGAACGGATCACCGGGGACGTGGTGCTCCGCGAGTCCCTGTACGACCCCGTCGCCGACCTCCCCGTGCTGCGCCTGCTGGAGATCAGCATCGGCGAGAAGACCAGCGACCAGAGCGGCCGGGTGGCCGAACGCGTCGACGCGCAGGCCCTGCTGCCGTACGTCCACCAGCGCTACGACGACCCGCTCCAGATCCATGACGGGCCGCCCGAGAGGAGGGCGTGATGGACCTCCGGGCAGGTCAGGTCGCCGTCGTCACCGGAGCGGCGAGCGGGATCGGGCTGGCGATGGCGCGGCGGTTCGCGGCCGAGGGCCTGAAGGTCGTCCTCGCCGACATCGAGGAGGCGGCGCTGGACAAGGCCGCGGCGGACCTGCGCGCACAAGGCGCCGACGTGCACGCGCGCGTGGTCGACGTCGGCGTCCGCGCACAGGTCCTGGAGCTGGCCGAGTCGGCGTACGACACCTACGGCGCCGTGCACGTCCTGTGCAACAACGCGGGCGTCGGCTCCGGCGCCGAGGGCCGCATGTGGGAGCACGACCCGAACGACTGGCAGTGGGCTTTCGCCGTCAATGTGTGGGGCGTCTTCCACGGTGTCCAGGCGTTCGTGGCCAGGATGATCAACTCGGGTCAACCCGGTCATGTGATCAACACGTCCTCCGCCGACGGCGGTGTCGCGCCGCTCCCGACCGCCTCCGTGTACGCCATCACCAAGGCGGCCGTCGTCACCCTGACCGAATCCCTCTACGCCCACCTGAGGGCCGAGCACGCGCGCGTGGGCGCCTCCGTGCTCTTCCCCGGGCCGCACATGCTGCGCACCGGCCTGTGGGAGTCGCACCGCAACCGGCCCGAGCGCTACGCCAAACAGCGGCCCCGGAAGACGCCGTACCGCACCCTCGACCAGTGGGAGGCGGCGATGCGCGAGGCCGGCCAGGAGGTCCGCTTCACGCCCGTCGAGGAGGTCGCCGCACTCGTCGTGGACGGCATCCGCGCGGACCGCTTCTGGCTGCTGCCGGAGAGCGAGCACAGCGACACGCAGATCCGCGCGCGGGCGCGCTCGATGCTGGACCGGGCGAACCCGACGTACCTCGAACGTTTCGTACTGGATTGACCGGGAGGCTGCTGTGGCCGGCCAGGACCCGTACCTGATCATCTCCTCCGACTGCCATGCCGGGCTGCCCACCGAGCGGTACCGGCCCTATCTGGAGTCCCGTTTCCACCGGGACTTCGACGACTTCCTCGCGGGCCGCGACCGGCGCCGCGAGGAGATGACCCGACTCGGCATCCGCAACGAGACGTTCGCGGCCAAGTGGTTCCACGACAACGAGGAGGGCCTGCGCGGCGGCTGGGACGCCGCGCGGCGACTGAAGGAACTCGACGGGGACGGCGTGGCCGCCGAGGTCGTCTTCCCGGACGCCGACGCCGTGGACAGCCGGACCGCCGCGCCCTTCGGCGTGGGCCTCGGCCTCTCCGGCGACCAGGACCCGGAACTCGGCATGGCGGGCGCGCGGGCGCACAACCGCTGGCTCGCGGACTTCGTCTCGGAGCACCCCGAACGGCACTGCGGAGTCGCCCTGCTGCCCGTCACGGCCCCCGTCGACCGGGTCGTCGCCGAGATCCGCCGTGCCCGCGAGTCCGGCCTCGGCGCCCTGATGATCCCGTCCATGTGGGCCGACAGGGAGCCCTACCACGACCGCCGCTACGACCCCGTGTGGGCTGCCGCCGCCGAGTGCGGGACGCCCGTGCTCACCCACTCCGGCGCGGCCCCGCGCGAGGAGTACGGCGACCACCTCGGCATCTACGTCAGCGAGGTCACCTGGTGGCCGGCCCGCCCGCTGTGGTTCCTGCTCTGGTCCGGCGTCTTCGAACGCCACCCGGGGCTGCGCTTCGGCGTCGCCGAGTCGGGCTGCTGGTGGCTGCCCAACCTGCTCTGGTTCATGGACCGCCTCTACCTCGGCGCGCACGGCGGCAAGAAGCTCTCCCCGTTCCAGGAGCTGAAGCGACCGCCGCACGAATACCTCGACCGGCAGATCTTCGTCTGCGCCACCAACACCAAGCGGCGCGAACTGGCCCAGCGCTACGAGATCGGCGTCGACAACATCCTCTGGGGCAGCGACTTCCCGCACCCCGAGGGCACCTGGCCCGACACGCGCGCGTGGCTGCGCCGTACCTTCCACGACATCCCGGTCGCCGAGACCCGCCGCATGCTGGGCCTCGCCGCGGCCGAGGTCTTCGGCTTCGACACCGCGAAGCTGGCACCCCTGGCCCGCCGCATCGGCCCCACCCCCGCCGACCTCGGCCAGCCCGCCGACCAGGCGGCCGTGGAGGCGTCCTGGGCGCGCTCACGCGAGGCCGGACGGCACTGGCTGACCGGCGGCGACTTCCCGCTCCAGGGACCCGACCGCGACTTCCCCCTCCCGGAGGTGACCCGGTGACGGACCGCTACACGGTGATCTCCGCCGACTGCCACGCAGGCGCCGACCTGCTCGACTACAAGCCGTACCTGGCCAAGCGCCACCACGACGACTTCGACGTCTGGGCGGCCACCTACGTCAACCCCTACGAGGACCTGCTCGCCGACTCCGCCGACCGCAACTGGAACTCCGGCCGGCGCCTCGCCGAGATGGAGGCGGACGGGATCGTCGCGGAGGTGATCTTCCCGAACACCATCCCGCCGTTCTTCCCGTCCGGCTCGCTCATGGCCCCGCCCCCGGACGCCGGGGACTTCGAGCGGCGCTGGGCGGGCCTGCGCGCCCACAACCGCTGGCTCGCGGACTTCTGCGCCGCCGCGCCCGGCCGCCGGGCCGGCGTCTTCCAGATCCTCCTCGGGGACGTCGAGGAGGCCGTCAAGGAGATCCGGTGGGCCGCGTCGGCGGGCCTGAAGGGCGGCCTGATGCTGCC
Source organism: Streptomyces sp. NPDC046727 (assembly GCF_040645635.1). Lineage (NCBI taxonomy): Bacteria > Bacillati > Actinomycetota > Actinomycetes > Kitasatosporales > Streptomycetaceae > Streptomyces > Streptomyces sp. NPDC046727. Next base: position 39,243 of record NZ_JBEYYR010000040.1, on the reverse strand, counting down.
GGGCGCACCGCCCGGCTCCGGCCTGCCCGAGCTGCACTCGCGGACGTACGACCCGATCTGGGCCGCCTGCGCGGAACTCGGCCTCCCCGTCAACCACCACGCCGGCTCGGCGTCCCCGCCGCTCGGAGAGGAACCGGCCGCACGCGCGGTGTTCATGGTGGAGACGACCTGGTTCTCCCACCGCGCCCTGTGGCACCTGGTCTTCGGCGGCGCCTTCCGCCGCCACCCGGACCTGCGGCTGGTCCTGACCGAGCAGGGCTCCGGCTGGATCCCCGGGGTCCTGGACATGCTGGACTACTACCACGGCCGCCTGGTCGCCACGGCCGCGCAAGGGGGCGGCGCGGAGGCGAAGTTCGGCGCCGGCCTGGCGGAGGGCATGGGCGGGGCGCCCTCACAGGTCTGGCGGGACCACTGCTACGTAGGCGCCAGCTTCATGCGCCCCCACGAGGTGCCGCTGCGCGACCGCATCGGCGTCGACAAGATCATGTGGGGCAGCGACTACCCGCACGACGAGGGCACCCACCCCTACACCCGAGAGGCCCTCCGGTTCGCCTACGCGGGCGTCCCGCGCGCGGAGGTCGCGGCCATGCTCGGCGGCAACGCGGCCCGGGTCTACGGCTTCGACCTGGACCTCCTGGACCCCATCGCGGCGAAGGTCGGCCCCACGGTGGCGGAGATCGCCGAGCCCCTGGAGGAGCCGCCGGCCGACGCGACCAGCCCGGTGTTCGCGTCAGGAGCGTCGGTACGGGTCTGGTGACGGGCGGGGTGCGATCCTCCCTGCTGTGACGGAACCAACCCATGACGAGGCTCATGGCGGTGCGCTGGGCTCCCGCCTGAACTGGCTGCGGGCGGCCGTCCTCGGCTCGAACGACGGCATCGTGTCGACCGCCGGACTCGTCGTCGGCGTGGCCGGTGCCACCGACTCCCGCGCCGCCCTGCTCACCGCCGGCCTGGCCGGCCTGCTCGCCGGGTCCATGTCGATGGCGGCGGGGGAGTACGTCTCGGTGTCGACCCAGCGGGACTCCGAGGTGGCCGCGCTGGCCGTGGAGAAGCGAGAACTGAAGGAGCGGCCGGAGGCCGAACTGGAGGAGCTGACCGAGCTTCTCCAGCAGCGCGGGCTGTCCCATGAGGTCGCCCGGGAGGCCGCCGCGCAGCTCACCGCGCGGGACGCGCTCAAGGCGCACGCGCGCGTGGAGCTGGGCATCGACCCGGACGAGCTGACCGTCCCCTGGCACGCGGCCTGGGCGAGCTTCCTGGCCTTCACGGCGGGCGCGCTGCTGCCGCTCCTGGCGATCGTCCTCCCGCCGGCCGGCCGGCGGCTCCCGGTCACGGTGGTCTGCGTGCTGGCCGCGCTCGTCCTCACCGGCTGGACCAGCGCCCGGCTGGGAGCGGCCGACCCGAAGCGCGCGGTGCTGCGGAACGTGGCGGGCGGGGCGCTCGCCATGGCGGTGACGTACGCGGCGGGGACGCTGCTGGGCGCGGCGGGCGTGTAGCGGTCCCGCACCCTGGCCGCGCGGCCCGCCGCGGCCACGGCGTACGGTGAAGTGCGCTCGACCACCCCCTGAGCACCCCGCACGACACCCGCACGAGAAGGATCCTCGCCATGCGCGCCACCACCATCCACGCCCCGTACGACATGCGCGTGGAGGACGTGCCCGAGCCCGTGGTGCAGTTGCCCACCGACGCCGTCGTGCGGGTGCTGCGGGCCTGCATCTGCGGCAGCGACCTGTGGGCCTACCGCGGTGAGGCGGCCCGGCAGCCCGGGCAGCGGATCGGGCACGAGTTCCTCGGGATCGTGGAGGAGACCGGCTCCGAGGTGAGCACCGTCAGGCGCGGCGACCTGGTGGTCGCGCCCTTCATGTGGTCCGACGGCGTCTGCGACTACTGCCGCGAGGGCCTGACCACCTCCTGCGAGCACGGCGGCTTCTGGGGGACCGTCGGCTACGACGGCGGCCAGGGCGAGGCCGTGCGCGTGCCCTTCGCCGACGGCACCCTCGTCCAGCTCCCCAAGGACGCAGCCTCCGACGACCATCTGCTGTCCGCCCTGCTGACCCTCTCGGACGTGCTCGGCACCGGCCACCACGCCGCCCTCGGCGCGGGCGCCCGGCCCGGCGCCACGGTCGCCGTGGTCGGCGACGGCGCGGTCGGCCTGTGCGCCGTGCTGGCCGCCAGGCGGCTCGGCGCCGAGCGGATCATCGCGCTCGGCCGGCACGAGGTCCGTACCGACATCGCGCGCCGGTTCGGCGCCACTGACGTCGTCGCCGAGCGCGGGGACGCGGCCGTCGAGGCGGTCCGCGAGCTGACCCGCGGGCAGGGCGCCCACGCCGTCGTGGAGGCGGTCGGCACCGAGCAGTCCATGCGGACCGCCGTGAACATCACCCGTGACGGCGGCGCCATCGGCTTCGTGGGCGTGCCCCACGGCAGCGGCACCGGCCTGGACCTCGGCGTGATGTTCGACCGGAACATCGCCCTGCGCGGCGGCGTCGCCCCGGTCCGCGCCTACATCCCCGACCTGCTGCCCGACGTGCTCGACGGCACGATCGACCCCTCCCCGGTGTTCGACATGACCGTCGACATCGAGGGCGTCCCCGACGGCTACAAGGCCATGGACGAACGCACGGCGCTCAAGGTGCTGGTGACCAACGGCAGCAACGGCTGAACCGCCTCACCGCCACTTCGCCGGGTCCGACCCCCAGGGCACCGGAGGCCGCTCCCAGTCGGTGGGGCCACCGGTGAAGGCCACGGCCGGGCGGGCGTGCCGCAGGTGACCCAGCGGGCTGTCCGTCCCGGCCAGCCAGGCGTCCGGCCCGGGGTACGGCGCGCCCTCGGCCGGGGCCGGACGGATGCCGTCCGTCAGCCAGCGGGCGGTCCGGGCCAGGGCGAGCCGGACCAGCCGGCTCCCGCCCTCGTACGACTGCTCGGTCAGCGCCCGCAGCACGCCCGCCGCCAGCAGATAGCCGGTGCCGTGGTCCAGGGCCTGCGCGGGCAGCGCGCCGGGCCGCTCCGCCGAGCCCTCGGTGACCGCGATGCCGGTCGCGACCTGCACCAGGCTGTCGAAGCCGCGCCGCCCGCCCCACGGCCCGTACGCACCCCACGCCGACACCTGCGCCACGACCAGACCGGGGTGCCGGTCGGCCAGCGCCCGCGGTGCGAGCCCGTACCGGTCGAGGGCGCCCGGCCGGTACCCGGTGACCACGACGTCCGCCGCGCCCAGCAGCTCCTCCACCGTGTCCCGGTCGGCGGTCAGGTCGAGCGCGGCGGACCGTTTGCCGAAGCCCGTGTCGGCGTGCTGGTCCGGCAGTTCCGGCAGCCAGGGGGCGTCCACCCGCAGGACGTCCGCGCCCAGCAGGGCCAGGGTGCGGGTCGCGACGGGGCCCGCCAGCACCCGGGTCAGATCCAGGACCCGCAGCCCGGCGGCGGGCAGCAGGGGAGCGGCGGCCGGGTCCAGCGGCGGCAGCACGCGCGCGGGTGCCGCGTCCAGCCGTGCGCGCTCGACCAGCGGCCGTGCGGCCACCTCGGCGGACTGCGGGTGCGCCTGCCATTCCTCCGGCGTGCGCAGGGCCACGGCCAGGCCGCCGGCGCCCTGGACGGCCTCCTCGGTCTCCCGTGCCGAGCGCCCGGCGAGCCGGGCGGCGACGTCCTCGGCCGAGGCGTCCGCCGGCAGGCCCAGCGCGTCGAGCAGCCGGGCCCGGTGGTGCGGGTAGTTGGCGTGGGTGCGCACCCAGCCGTCGGCCGTGCGCCAGAACCGCGACAGCGGCGCGAAGACGTCCGGCGTCCGGCCGTCGACCCGGAGGAGCCGCTCGCTGTGGAAGGCGGCGGCGACCGCCCCGTCGTCCACGGTGACCGCCGGCACCTCGGCGAGCCCGGCCCGCCGCGCCCCCAGTTCGGCGGCGGCCAGCGCCCCCGCTCCCACACACGCGCGTGCCAGGTCCCGTACGGGCAGCTTCGCGTCGAGCACGTCACGGCGTACGACGGTCGACACACGCGGCAGCAGACCGGGCGCGCCGCCGAGGGCCTCCCAGGCATCATTGATAGCAGTCATTACTTCACTATGCAGTATTGATTCAATCAACACTGCATAGTGAAGGTCGACTGCTGCAGCCCTCTACGTGATCCCTACTCGACCGCGCGCAACGCGTTGACGACGCCGAAGCCGTAGAAGCCGTTCACCCGCTTGCCGCCGGCGCACGTCGCGTCCACGACCCCGTCACCGTTGCCGTCGTACGGCTCGGTCGGGCAGCCCGGGTTGTCCGCCTCCGCCTTCAGCAGCGCCTGCAGCTGGGCCGGAGTGGCGTGCGGGTGGGCGGACTTGAGCAGCGCGGCCACCGCGGCCACGTGCGGGGAGGCCATCGAGGTGCCCTGCAGGAAGCCGTACTGGTTGTTCGGCAGCGTGGACAGGATGCGGCCGTTCTTCGACGGCGTGTCCGGGATCTGGTACTTGTCGCCGCCCGGCCCCGCCACGTCGACCACACCCCGGCCGTAGCTGGAGTAGTACGACTTGGCGCCCTTCACGCCCACCGCGCTCACGGTCACCACACCGGGCAGCTGGGTCGGCACGTCGAAGCACTTGTGCGGGTCGACCGTGCGGGTCTGGGGCGTCGAGTCGTCGGGGCTGGACGCGTCCTTGATCGCGTCGGCGTCCAGGTCGTCGTTGGAGTTGCCCGCCGAGGCGACGTTGAGCGTGCCCTTGTGCTGGGCGTACAGCTGGGCCCTGTTGACCGCGTCAACGATGGCGCGCTGATCGGGGTCGTCCATGCAGTTGTACAGCCATGGATCAACGTAGTAGCTGTTGTTGGTGATCTCGATGCCGTGGTCCGCGGCGAACACGAAGGCGCAGACCACGCTCTCGGGGTAGAACAGCGAGGTCGCGTCCGGCTGGGCCACGGTGATGCTCGCGACCTTCACGCCCGGCGCCACACCCGCCACGCCCGTGCCGTTGCGGGCCGCGGCTATCTCGCCCGCCACATGGGTGCCGTGGTAGTGGTCGGCGTCCGCCGGCCGCCACGCGCCGTACGTGGTGTCCGCCTTGCCGCTCACGCAGTTCGCCGACTGGGACGCGGAGAAGTTCGGGGCGATGTCCGGGTGGGTGTCGTCCACGCCCGTGTCGATGACGCCGACGGTGACGTTCCGGCTGCCCGGGTTGATCGTCGCGGCCTTGTCGGCGCCGATCGCCCGCAGGTCCCACTGGTCGGCCTCAAGGGGTTCCTCGCCCGCCGTCGCCCCCTGGGCGATCTTCGCGGCCTCCGCCTTCGACAGGACCTGCACCGCGCCCTCGTCGGTCGTGCCCGCCGCCGTCAGCGGAGCGGTCCGCGTGGCACCCGCCGACTGCACGCCGCGCACGGCACGCATGAGCGTGCCGAAGTCGGGGTTCGCGGAGTGGACGACGATCACGCCGATCCGGTCGTAACTCGCCACGATCGTCCCGCCGTTGCGCGCGATCGCCTGCTGCACCGACTCGATCGTGTGATGGTCCGTGCTGGTGTTGACCACGTACGCGAGGCCGGGGCCGTCCGCCGCCCGCGCCGTCGTGGCCGCCGTGGTGCCTGCCGGGGTCGCCGCCGAGGCCACCGACGGCAGGAAGCCGAGCGTGGCGGTCAGCGACAGCACGACCGGCACGGCGAGCCCGAGTCGGCGTCTGGAGCGCAGATGAGCCATGGGATCTCCACATCATCCGGATACGGAACCGCCCGAGACGCAGGGTGCTGCTCGGGCAGGTACATGACGAGTGGTGCAGGGCGAAGCTATATCCCGAGGCTGATCTCCGAAAGAGCCAGGCCGACTTGAACCGGTCCGCGCGTGGCGCCGTGACCGTGGACGGAGGGCCCATCAGGATCGTGGCCCCCACCGGAATCACACCGAGGAGTCGAGTGATGACTCCCTGTAATGTGATCTCCGTTCCTGTGAGATCAGAAAGCGCATGTCCGTGACGCGAGGAGACTCCGTGGCTACCGAGACACCGCCGCCCGCGAAACCCCAAGCCCCCCTTCCTTCCACCGAGGAGTTCACCGCGGTGCAGCAGAGCGCGGAGTTCGGTGAACTGCGCCGCGCCCACCGCTCCTTCGCCTTCCCGCTGACCATCGCCTTCACCGCCTGGTACCTGCTGTACGTCCTGCTCTCGAACTACGCGGGCGGCTTCATGGGCACCAAGGTGTTCGGCAACATCAACGTCGCCCTCGTCCTGGGCCTCGCCCAGTTCCTCACCACGTTCCTCATCGCCTGGTGGTACGCGCGGCACGCCGCCGCCGAGCTCGACCCGAAGGCCGAGGCCATCAAGTCCCGGATGGAGGGCGGAGCATGACCCCCGCTCAGCACACCCTGCTGGCCGCCGGCGAGGCGAGCGAGCACCGGACGCTGATCATCACCCTGTTCGCGGTGTTCGTCGCCGCGACACTCGTGATCACCGTCTGGGCGGGCCGGCAGACGAAGGACGCCGCCGACTTCTACGCCGGCGGACGGCAGTTCACCGGCTTCCAGAACGGCCTCGCCGTCTCCGGCGACTACATGTCCGCCGCGTCCTTCCTCGGCATCGCCGGCGCCATCGCCCTCTTCGGCTACGACGGCTTCCTGTACTCCATCGGCTTCCTCGTCGCCTGGCTGGTCGCCCTGCTCCTGGTCGCCGAGCCGCTGCGCAACTCCGGCCGCTACACGATGGGCGACGTGCTCGCCTACCGGATGCGCCAGCGCCCCGTCCGCACGGCCGCCGGCACCTCCACGATCGTCGTGTCGATCTTCTACCTGCTGGCCCAGATGGCCGGCGCCGGCGTCCTGGTCTCCCTGCTCCTCGGCATCACCAGCGACGGCGGCAAGATCGGCATCGTCGCCCTGGTCGGCGTCCTGATGATCGTGTACGTCACCATCGGCGGCATGAAGGGCACCACCTGGGTCCAGATGGTCAAGGCGGTCCTGCTGATCATCGGTGCCCTGCTGCTGACCTTCCTGGTCCTGCTGAAGTTCCACTTCAACGTCTCGGACCTGCTCGGCAAGGCCGCCGACAACAGCGGCAAGGGATCCGCGTTCCTGGAACCCGGCCTGAAGTACGGCGCCACCGGCACCACCAAGCTGGACTTCCTCTCGCTCGGCATCGCCCTGGTCCTGGGCACCGCCGGCCTGCCGCACATCCTGATCCGCTTCTACACGGTGCCCACCGCCAAGGCCGCCCGTAAGTCCGTCATCTGGGCGATCGGCCTGATCGGCGCCTTCTACCTGATGACCCTCGCCCTCGGCTTCGGCGCCGCCGCACTGATCAAACCCGACGAGATCATCGCCTCCAACAAGGCGGGCAACACGGCGGCACCGCTCCTGGCCCTGCACCTGGGCGGCGTCGACTCCGACTGGGGAGCGATCCTGCTCGCCACCATCTCCGCGGTCGCCTTCGCCACGATCCTCGCGGTCGTCGCCGGCCTCACCCTGGCCTCGTCGTCCTCGTTCGCGCACGACATCTACGCGAACGTCATCAAGAAGGGCCAGGCCACCGAGAAGCAGGAGGTGGGCGCGGCCCGCTGGGCGACCGTCGGCATCGGCGCGGTCTCGATCGTCCTCGGCGCCCTGGCCCGCGACCTGAACGTGGCCGGCCTGGTCGCCCTCGCCTTCGCGGTCGCCGCCTCCGCCAACCTGCCGACCATCCTCTACAGCCTGTTCTGGAAGCGGTTCACCACCTCGGGCGCCCTGTGGTCGATCTACGGCGGCCTGGTGACCGCGGTCGGCCTGGTGCTGTTCTCCCCGGTCGTCTCCGGCAAGCCGACCTCGATGTTCCCCGACGTCGACTTCCACTGGTTCCCGCTGGAGAACCCCGGCATCATCTCCATCCCGGTCGGGTTCCTGCTCGGCGTCGTGGGCACCCTGCTGTCGAAGGAGACCCCGGACGCCGGCAAGTACGCCGAACTGGAGGTGCGGTCCCTGACCGGCACCGGAGCGCACTGAGATTTCCTACGGACGACCGCGTCGTCAGGACTGTACGGTCCTACGACGCGGTCGTGTCGCACCTCGTGGGATCGGGCCGCTGTCGTTGTCAGTCGGGTCACGTAGGCTCGCAGGTGACGCAGGACGCGTGCCTGACCGAGAATGAGTGACCGGCAGAGGGAGGGGGCCCACGTGCTCATCGACACCTACGGCCGAGTGGCCACCGACCTGAGGGTCTCGCTGACCGACCGGTGCAATCTGCGCTGCACCTACTGCATGCCCGAGGAGGGCCTGCAGTGGCTGGCCAAGCCCGACCTGCTCACGGACGACGAGATCGTCCGGCTCATCGACATAGCGGTCCGCACGCTCGGCATCGAGGAGGTCCGCTTCACCGGCGGCGAGCCGCTGCTGCGCCCGGGCCTGGTCGGCATCGTCGAGCGCGTCGCGGCCCTCGCCCCGCGCCCGCAGATGTCCCTCACCACCAACGGCATCGGCCTCAAGCGCACGGCGACCGCGCTGAAGGCGGCGGGCCTGGACCGGGTCAACGTCTCCCTGGACACCCTCCGCCCGGACGTCTTCAAGACCCTCACCCGCCGCGACCGTCACAAGGACGTCCTCGAAGGTCTCCAGGCCGCCCGCGAGGCCGGTCTCACCCCGGTCAAGGTCAACTCGGTCCTGATGCCGGACCTGAACGAGGACGAGGCCCCGGACCTGCTCGCCTGGGCGGTGGAGCACGACTACGAGCTGCGCTTCATCGAGCAGATGCCGCTCGACGCCCAGCACGGCTGGAAGCGCGAGGGCATGGTCACCGCCGGGGACATCCTCGCCTCCCTGCGCACCCGCTTCGACCTCACGGCCGAGGGCGCCGACGAGCGCGGCTCGGCACCGGCGGAGCGCTGGCTGGTGGACGGCGGCCCGCACCGGGTCGGCGTGATCGCCTCGGTGACCCGGCCGTTCTGCGCGGCCTGCGACCGCACCCGCCTCACCGCCGACGGCCAGATACGGACCTGCCTGTTCGCCACCGAGGAGACCGACCTCCGCGCGGCCCTGCGCTCGGGCGCCCCGGACGAGGAGATCGCCCGGATCTGGAAGCTCGCGATGTGGGGCAAGAAGGCGGGAGCGGGCCTGGACGACCCGTCGTTCGTCCAGCCGGACCGACCCATGTCGGCGATCGGCGGCTAGGCGACCGGCGGCCAGGCGATCGGCGGAGCCTGGGTGGCTAGGCCTCTTCGGCCGCCCGCCACTCCTCGAACTTCACGACGTCCTTCAGGAACCCCCGGACCCCGAGGAACTGCGACAGATGCTCGCGGTGCTCCTCGCAGGCCAGCCACGTCTTGCGCCGCTCCGGCGTATGGATCTTCGGGTTGTTCCACGCCAGCACCCACACGGCGTCGGCACGGCAGCCCTTGGCGGAGCAGATCGGGGTCTCGTCACTCACGGCTTCGTCTCGGGTTCGTCTCGCGAATGGGCGGAAACAAGGCGACGCCGGGCAGCCACGGGGGGAGCTGCCCGGCGTCGGTCCGTCGCTCCGACGGGGGATGCGGAGCGCGTACGCAGTATGTCACGGGTACCCCATCGCCCGGCACTGGTACAGCAGGATTGATCTGAGCTTTTCTTGAGTTCCACGCACGGCCGAGTTCCGCTTCCGGCGTGTCCGCAGTGCTCAGGCCGGATCCGGGCGCTCACCGCGCACTCCGGCCGCCGGGTTCGTCGGCGTGTCCTCCCGCACCGATTCCCGGGCCGATTCCCCCGCCGGTTCCGTCTGTTCGTCCCCGGCCCGCGTCGGCGCGATCATCGGGCGCAGCGGCGCGGTGACGAACGTCGACGGAAGAGAAGGCGGCCGCTCCCGGCCCGCGTTGGCGATCACCACGGCGATGTAGGGGAGCACCGCACCGAGCACGAGCGCGACGATGGCGACGTACCGCTCGACGTTCCACAGCGAGACCGCCAGGATCACCGACAGGGTCCGGATCGACATCGAGATCACGTACCGCCGCTGCCGGCCCCGGACGTCCTCGGCGAGCCCGGTCCGGGCACCGGTGATCCGGAACACCTGGGCGCCGCCGCCGTGCTGTTTCCGCGTCACATTCCACCATCCGCCCGCATCGGACTCTCCCCGGCCCGCACCCTCGCCCACGGCCGGCGGGGAACCGGGCCGGGACACCACCCACGTTACGCCGCGCCCGCGCCGCCCTCGAGACCGGGTCGCCCGCCGCCTGCGACGACGCGGCCGGCACCGCGTACGGGGGAGCCCGACATGCGTCGTACGGCGGACCGAACGACACTGGCCGTAATGCTCACGTCGAGCCGTACGAGGAGGCAGCCATGGGCTGGTTGTGGGCGATCATCGTGGGATTCGTGCTGGGCCTCATCGCCAAGGCGGTCATCCCGGGCAAGCAGCACAGCCCCCTGTGGCTGACCACGATCTGCGGCATGCTGGGCGCGATCGCGGGCAACGCCATCGCCGGAGCCCTCGGTGTCGCCGAGACCCGGGGCATCGACTGGAGCCGGCACGCCTTCCAGCTGGTGGCCGCGATCATCATCGTGGCAGCGGTCGACGCCTTGTACATGGCAACGCTGGGCAAGAGGAAGCAGCGGGCCTGAGGGAACGACCCGCGGCCCGCACACTCCCACGCCCCTGCGGCGCTACTCGGAAACGACCTCCACCGCGGCGAGGTTCTTCTTGCCCCTCCGCAGCACCAGCCACCGCCCGTGCAGCAGCTCCTCGGCACCCGGGACGGCGTCCTCGGCGGTGACCTTCACGTTGTTCACGTAGGCGCCCCCCTCCTTGACCGTCCGGCGCGCGGCGGACTTGCTGGCCACCAGACCCACCTCGGCGAACAGATCGACCACCGGAGCCAGCTCGGTGACCTGGATGTGCGGCACCTCGGACAGCGCCGCCGCCAGCGTCCGCCCGTCCAGGTCCGACAGCTCGCCCTGCCCGAACAGGGCGCGGGACGCGGCGATCACCGCGGCCGTCTGGTCGGCGCCGTGCACCAGCGTCGTCAGCTCCTCGGCGAGCGCCCGCTGCGCCGCCCGGGCCTGCGGACGCTCCTCCGTCTGCCGCTCCAGCTCCTCGATCTCCTCACGGGACCGGAAGCTGAAGATGCGCAGGAACTTGGAGACGTCCCGGTCGTCCGCGTTGACCCAGAACTGGTAGAACGCGTACGGCGTGGTCATCTCGGGGTCGAGCCACACCGTGCCGGACTCGGTCTTGCCGAACTTGGTGCCGTCCGCCTTGGTGATCAGCGGGGTGCCCAGCGCGTGCACTACGGCCTCCGGCTCGACCCGGTGGATCAGGTCCGTGCCCGAGGTGAGGTTGCCCCACTGGTCGCTGCCGCCGGTCTGCAGCGTGCAGCCGTGCCTCCGGTACAGCTCCAGGAAGTCCATGCCCTGCAGGATCTGGTAGCTGAACTCGGTGTAGCTGATGCCCGCGTCGGAGTTGAGCCGCCGGGAGACGGCCTCCTTGGCGATCATCTTGTTGACCCGGAAGTGCTTGCCGATGTCCCGCAGGAACTCGATGGCCGACAGGCCCTGGGTCCAGTCCAGGTTGTTGACCATCACCGCGGCGTTCGGCCCGTCGAAGTGGAGCAGCGGCTCGATCTGCGCGCGCAGCCGCTCCACCCAGCCGGCCACGACCTCCGGCGCGTTCAGCGTGCGCTCGGCCGTGGGCTTCGGGTCGCCGATGAGACCCGTGGCACCGCCGACCAGCGCCAGCGGACGGTTGCCCGCCTCCTGGATGCGGCGCATCGTCAGGATCTGCACGAGGTTGCCGAGGTGCAGGCTGGGCGCGGTCGGGTCGAAGCCGCAATAGAACGTGACGGGGCCGTCCGCGAACGCCTTGCGCAGTGCGTCCTCGTCCGTGGAGAGGGCGATGAGCCCCCGCCACTTCAGCTCGTCGACGATGTCCGTCACGGTTCTCGTGTCTCCTTGGTGATCTTCCGGCGGTCGGGTGACAGCCGACTACGAGGTTATACGCCCTGACTGACAGAGCTCATATTGAAATCGGGGATCCGCAGCGCGGGCATCGCGGCCCGGGTGAACCAGTCGCTCCACTCGCGCGGCAGCGTCCGCTCCGTCCGCCCGGCCTCCGTGGCCCGGCCCAGCAGGTTCACCGGCGACTCGTTGAACCGGAAGTTGTTCACCTGCCCGGTCACCTCGCCGTTCTCCACGAGGTAGACACCGTCCCGGGTCAGGCCGGTCAGCAGCAGCGTGGCCGGGTCGACCTCGCGGATGTACCACAGGCAGGTCAGCAGCAGCCCGCGCTCGGTGTCCGCGACCATCTCCTCCAGGGAGCGGTCCTGCCCGCCGTCCAGGATCAGGTTGCCGAGCACCGGCGCGACCGGCAGCCCGGTCAGGCCCGCGCTGTGCCGGGTGGTGGTCAGATGCTTGAGCACGCCCTCGCCGATCCACTCCGTGGCGTGCGTCGGCAGGCCGTTGTCGAAGACCGACTCGTCGCCGCCGGAGGAGTGGGCGACCACGAAGGGCGGGCACTCCAGGCCGGGCTCGTTCGGGTCGCTGCGCAGGTTCAGCGGCAGCTCGCTCAGCTTTTCGCCGACCCGGGTGCCGCCGCCCGGCCTGGAGAAGACCGTCCGCCCTTCGGAGGCGTCCCGGCCCGACGCCGACCACAGCTGGTAGATCAGCAGGTCCGCCACGGCAGTGGGCGGCAGCAGCGTCTCGTAGCGCCCCGCGGGCAGCTCCACGCGCCGCTCCGCCCAGCCGAGCCGTACGGCCAGCTCGGCGTCGAGCGCGCCCGGGTCGACGTCCTTGAAGTCCCGGGTGGACCGGCCGGCCCACGCCGAGCGCGTACGGTCCGGCGACTTGGCGTTCAGCTCCAGCGTGCCGGTGGGCTGGTCGTGCCGCAGACGCAGTCCGGTGGACGTCCCCAGGTACGTCGACACCAGTTCGTGGTTGGCGAAGCCGTACAGCTCCCGGCCGCCCGCACGCGCGCGTGCGAAGGCCTCGCCGAGCGCCGGGGCGAAGTCGGCGAACACGGCGGAGGAGGTCTCGGCGGGCGCGTCCGTGAAGTCCGGGGACTGCGGCACGCCACCGACCAGGGGCTGCGCGTCCTCGGCGGGCCCGGCACCGCGCGCCGCGGCCTCGGCGGCCCGCACCAGCGGCTCCAGCTCCTCGGCGGTGACCGCGGACCGGGACACGACACCGGAGGCGGTGCCCTCCTTGCCGTCCACGGTCGCGATCACGGTGAGCGTACGGCCGCGCGTCACCCCGTTGGTGGTGAGCGCGTTGCCCGCCCAGCGCAGGTTGGCGGTGGAGTGCTCGTCGGCGATGACGACACAGCCGTCGGCCCGGGACAGCGCCAGGGCCTGCTCGACGACCTCGTGCGGCTTGTTGGTGCGGGCGCTCATCGGCCGGCCTCCTGCGTGGTGTTCAGAATGTTGACGCCCTTGAAGAGGGCGGACGGGCACCCGTGGGACACGGCGGCCACCTGGCCCGGCTGGGCCTTGCCGCAGTTGAAGGCACCGCCGAGGACATAGGTCTGCGGGCCGCCGACGGCCGCCATGGACCCCCAGAAGTCCGTGGTGGTGGCCTGGTAGGCGACGTCCTTCAGCTGCCCGGTGATCCGCCCGTTCTCGATCTTGAAGAACCGCTGGCCGGTGAACTGGAAGTTGTACCTCTGCATGTCGATCGACCAGGACCGGTCGCCGACGACGTAGATGCCCCGGTCGACACCGCCGATCAGGTCCTCGGTGGACAGCCCGGCCGGATCCGGCCGCAGCGACACGTTGGCCATGCGCTGCACCGGCACATGCGCCGGCGAGTCCGCGAACGCGCACCCGTTGGACCGGTCGAACCCGGTGAGCCTCGCGATCCTGCGGTCCAGCTGGTAGCCGACGAGCGTGCCGTCCTTCACCAGGTCCCAGGACTGCGCCTCGACGCCCTCGTCGTCGTAGCCGACGGTCGCGAGACCGTGCTCGGCGGTGCGGTCACCGGTGACGTTCATCAGCTCGGAGCCGTACCTCAGCTTGCCGAGCTGGTCGAAGGTGGCGAAGGAGGTGCCGGCGTAGGCGGCCTCGTAGCCGAGGGCGCGGTCCAGCTCGGTGGCGTGGCCGATGGACTCGTGGATGGTCAGCCACAGGTTGGACGGGTCGACCACCAGGTCGTACAGGCCCGGCTCCACGCTCGGCGCCCGCATCTTCTCGGCGAGCAGCTCCGGGATCCGCTCCAGCTCGGCGTCCCAGTCCCAGCCGGTGCCGGTCAGGTACTCCCAGCCGCGCCCCACCGGCGGCGCGATGGTCCGCATGGAGTCGAACTCCCCGCTCGACTCGTCCACCGACACGGCCGTCAGCTGCGGGTTCAGCCGTACCCGCTGCTGGGTGGTCACGGTCCCGGCGGTGTCGGCGTAGAACTTGTTCTCGTGCACGGTGAGCAGCGAGGCGTCCACGTGGTTCACGCCCGGCGCCGCCAGCAGCCGGGAGCTCCAGTCCGTGAGCAGCGCCACCTTCTCCTCGTCGGGCACCGAGAACGGGTCGATCTCGTACGACGAGACCCAGGTCCGCTCCGCGTGCACCGGCTCACCGGCCAGCTCCACCCGCTCGTCCGACCCGGCGGCCTTGATCACCTGCGCCGAGAGCTTCGCCATCGCCACCGCCTGCGAGGCGACCCGCGCGGCGGCGTCCATGGTCAGGTCCACCCCGGAGGCGAAGCCCCACGTACCGCCGTGCACGACCCGGACGGCGTACCCGAGGTCGGTGGTGTCCGACGATCCGGCGGGCTTCGCGTCCCGCAGCCGCCAGGACGCGCTGCGCACCCGCTCGAACCGGAAGTCCGCGTGCTCGGCCCCCAGCGCACGCGCGCGTGCGAGCGCGGCGTCGGCGAGGGCCCGTAGGGGAAGCGCCATGAAGGCTTCGTCGATGGAATGAGGCACCGAGGTCTCCCTGCTGTCGTGGCCTGTCGGCTCCGATCATGTCGCGGGAGCGGCCCGGCGGACCACACCTTTGGGTCCCGGGACCGGCCGGTTCTGTAGGGACCCGACAGTGACACCCCCGCGCCACTGTCGGTGCCCGATTGCCCACGCGAGGGGCGCGACCGATAGGTTTTCGATGAAGCCGCCTGCCATCCAGGTGTTCGGGCGGGCTGGCCGACCGCATCAGACCGCTATCGAAAGGGTGATCCGTTGAGCCGCTCGGTTCTCGTCACCGGAGGCAACCGGGGCATCGGCCTCGCCATCGCCCGCGCATTCGCCGACGCCGGCGACAAGGTTGCGATCACGTACCGCTCGGGGGAGCCGCCGGCCGGCTTCCTGGCAGTCAAGTGCGACATCACCGACCCGGAGCAGGTGGAGCAGGCCTACAAGGAGATCGAGGACCAGCACGGTCCGGTCGAGGTCCTGATCGCCAACGCCGGCGTCACCAAGGACCAGCTCCTGATGCGCATGTCCGAGGACGACTTCACCTCGGTCATCGACACCAACCTCACCGGCACCTTCCGTGTCGTCAAGCGTGCCAACCGAGGCATGCTGCGCGCCAAGAAGGGCCGCGTCGTCCTGATCTCGTCGGTGGTCGGTCTGCTGGGCTCGGCGGGGCAGGCCAACTACGCCGCCTCCAAGGCCGCCCTGGTCGGCTTCGCGCGGTCCCTCGCCAGGGAGCTGGGCTCGCGCAACATCACCTTCAACGTCGTCGCGCCCGGTTTCGTCGACACCGACATGACCAGGGCGCTCAGCGACGAGCAGCGCCAGAGCATCGTCTCGCAGGTGCCGCTCGCCCGTTACGCGCAGCCGGAGGA
The DNA here is from genome assembly GCF_040645635.1 of Streptomyces sp. NPDC046727. Taxonomy (NCBI): domain Bacteria; kingdom Bacillati; phylum Actinomycetota; class Actinomycetes; order Kitasatosporales; family Streptomycetaceae; genus Streptomyces; species Streptomyces sp. NPDC046727. The sequence goes on along the minus strand of NZ_JBEYYR010000040.1, from coordinate 23,601 downwards.
GATCGCCGCGACGGTGCGGTTCCTCGCCTCGGACGACGCCTCGTACATCACTGGAGCCGTCATCCCGGTTGACGGCGGACTGGGAATGGGTCACTGATCACCATGAGCGGAATTCTTGAGGGCAAGCGCATCCTGGTCACGGGTGTCCTGATGGAGTCGTCCATCGCCTTCCACGTCGCCAAGCTCGCCCAGGAGCAGGGTGCCGAGATCATCCTGACCGCGTTCCCGCGGCCCACGCTGACCGAGCGCATCGCCAAGAAGCTGCCGAAGCCCACCAAGGTCATCGAGCTGGACGTGACGAACGAGGAGCACCTCGCGCGCCTGGCCGACGTGGTCGGCGAGGAGCTGGGCGGGCTCGACGGCATCGTCCACTCCATCGGCTTCGCCCCGCAGGACGCGCTCGGCGGCAACTTCCTGAACACGCCGTTCGAGTCGGTGGCCACCGCCATGCACGTCTCGGCGTTCTCGCTGAAGTCGCTGACCATGGCCTGCCTGCCGCTGATGCAGAACGGCGGCTCGGTCGTCGGCCTCACCTTCGACGCCCAGTACGCCTGGCCGCAGTACGACTGGATGGGCCCGGCCAAGGCGGCCCTGGAGGCCACCAACCGCTACATGGCGCGTGACCTGGGCAAGCAGAACATCCGCTGCAACCTCATCTCGGCGGGCCCGATCGGCTCCATGGCCGCCAAGTCCATCCCGGGCTTCGGGGAGCTGGCGTCCGTCTGGGACAGCCGTTCGCCCCTGGAGTGGGACCTGAAGGACCCGGAGCCGGCCGGCCGCGGTGTCGTCGCCCTGCTGAGCGACTGGTTCCCGAAGACCACCGGCGAGATCATCCACGTCGACGGCGGTCTGCACGCCATCGGCGCCTGATCCCCGCGAGGCCGCACCGACGCCCCGTTTCCCGCCGCGAGCGGGGAGCGGGGCGTCGGCCGTTGGACCGGCGTGGCACGTCACCCGTTCGGCTCACCGGCCGGGCCGCCGGCGTGCCGACGGCGCACGCTGGATTACGCCCTCCCCCGCACGTACCGCCGCAGCCGGCCGAGGAGGTCCCCTTGTGCGCCTGTCCCGCAGCCTGGCCCCGGTGACCGTGGCCCTGGCTCTCGTCCTCTCCCTGCCGTACGACGCGCTGTCCCACGCGCGCGTGGGCGACGGCAAGCCGCCCGCGCCGAGCCGGTTCGGCGCCTCCTGCCGCACGACGGTCCGCGGCTCCCATGTGGTGGCCTACTGCCACAATCCCTATGTCGACATCGATCGCGTGCGCCTGCACATCGAGTGCGCCCGCTGGTGGGACATCGACACCGACAGCGCCCCGGTGGACGCCGGGGCCGCCATGACCGTACGACTCTCCGGCCGGTGCTGGAAGGAAGTCCGCTCCGTCTGGATCAGCCACCAGAAGGCGCGCTGAACCGGCCCGGATCGCACAGGAACGGATAGCTCCCGGCCTCCACCGCCGCCGCCTCCGCGTCCCCGGCGCGGATCGCGTCCACCAGGCGCGCGTGGTCCATGTGCGACTCCGGGGTCAGCTCCGCCCCGACGTCCGCGCGCAGCCAGTCCCGCAGCACCTCGCCCAGGTCGGCGTACATCGCCGTCATCACGTCGTTGTGGGACGCGGCCACCACGGCCAGGTGGAAGGTGGCGTCGGCCGTCACGAACGCCTCCGCCTCGCCGGCCTCCCAGGCCTCCTCACGCCGTGCCAGCAGCGTGTCCAGCTGCTTGAGGTCCTTCTCGGTGCGCCGCTCGGCGGCCAGCTTGGCCGCGGCCGACTCCAGCGTGGAACGCAGTTCGGCGATGTGCCGGGGGTCGGCGCCGGCGAAGCGACGCTGCATCACGCCGGCCAGCTCGCTCGTGGCCACGACGTACGTGCCCGAGCCCTGGCGGATGTCCAGCAGACCGTTGTGGGCGAGCGCGCGCACGGCCTCGCGGACGGTGTTGCGGGCGACACCGAGCTGCTCGACCAGCTCCGGCTCCGTCGGGATGCGTGAGCCGACCGGCCACTCGCCGGAGGTGATCTGGTTGCGCAGTTCGGCGATGACCTGCTCGGACAGCGCCGAACGGCGCGGGTGGCTCAAGGGCATGGCACACCTTCGCACGAGAGGACCGGGCGCGGGCGCCTCGGGGATGGACAGGCAATCATCCTATGATTCTATGATGGGTCTCATGGCTAGTGAGGAAACACGGACAGCGGAGACCAGGACAAGGGGCACCCGTACGGCGATGTCAGCGACCGAACGCGGTACGGCCGCCGTGGCGAGCACACCCGACCCGAGCCCCGGCGCGGGCCGCACGCGCGCGTGGGCGACCCGGCTGGTCGTCGTCGGCATCGTGCTCTCCGCGCTGAACCTCCGCCCGGCCATCACCAGCCTCGGCGCCCTCCTGGAGGAGGTCCGCGACGGACTCGGCATGAGCGGCAGCGTGGCCGGCCTGCTCACCTCCGTGCCTCCGCTGTGCTTCGCCGTCTTCGGTGTCACCGCGCCCCGCCTGGCCCGCCGCTTCGGACCCGCCGCCGTGGTGTGCGCCGGCATGGCCGCCATCACCGCCGGCCTGCTCATACGGCCCTTCGTCGGCAACACGGCCGGATTCCTGGCCGCCAGCGCACTCGCCCTGATGGGCATCGCCGTCAGCAACGTCCTGATGCCGGTCATCGTCAAGCGCTGGTTCCCCGACCGGGTCGGCTCCATGACCGGCCTGTACTCGATGGCCCTCGCCCTCGGCACCTCGCTCGCCGCCGCGGTGACCGTCCCCCTGACCGACGCCATGGGCGGCAGCTGGCAGTCCGGCCTCGCCGTGTGGGCGGCCGTCGCCGCGGCGGCCGTGCTGCCCTGGCTGCCCCTCGTCCGGGACCGCGGCACCGCCACCGGCCCGTCGCGGGAGCCCGCGCGCGGCGCGGCGGAACAGCACGCTCCACTGCGCATCACCCGCAGCCGCACCGCCTGGGCGCTCGCCGTGTTCTTCGGGCTCCAGGCCACCGCCGCCTACATCACCATGGGCTGGATGCCGCAGATCTTCCGCGACGCGGGCGTCCCGGCGGGCACCGCGGGCGTGCTGCTCGCCGTCACCATGGTGATGGGCGTGCCGCTGGCCTTCGTCATCCCGCGGGTCGCCACCCGGCTGCCCCACCAGGGACCGATCGTGCTGGTCCTGGGCGCCTGCGGGCTCGCCGGGTACACCGGGCTGTACCTCGCCCCGTCCGGCGGCGCCTGGGCCTGGGCCGTGCTGCTCGGCGTGTCGAACTGCGCCTTCCCGCTCGCCCTGACGATGGTCGGGATGCGGGCCCGCAGCGGCCCGGGCGTGGCCCAGCTGTCCGCGTTCGCGCAGAGCACCGGCTATCTGATCTCCATCCCGGGCCCGCTGCTGGTCGGCGTGCTCTACCAGCAGAGCGGCGGCTGGGGGCTGCCGATCGCCCTCATGGCGGGCCTGATGGTGCCGCAGATGGCGGTGGGCTTCCTCGCGGGCCGCGACCGTACGGTGGAGGAGGAGGCGGCGCGCTGACCCGGCGACCCGGGTGCCCCCGGCGCGGCCGGGCGGGAGACGGGGTGCGAGACTGGGCGCATGCAGCCTGTGCTCGACCCGAACCCGCAGAACGGCCAGAAGAAGATGCTGCTCGTCTTCGGCTCGTTCTTCGCCATCTTCGTGATCATCGCCATCGTGGCGATCATCGCGTCTCCCTGACGGCAGCGTCCCCCGGTTCCACCGCTTCCCCGGTCCGGTCGCCCCTGTCGGCCCTACCGGTCCGCCCGTTTTCACCCGGAGGATGGTGGGGCTGACCCCACCATCCCCTAGGGGGTAAGGGTCAGGGTCAACTGGGTGGAGTTCCGGATGGGTTGGCGGCCCCGGATTCCGTAGCTTCGAGAGGTGACCGCACCAGGCGGTCACGGACCCGCTCGAAGACTCACGGAGGCGACCATGCCGGCCCGCACCCACTCCCGGCCCCACCCGGCGACCACGGGCGGCGTCGACATCCGGCTGCCCTGGTGGGCGCTCGCCCTGCCCGCCCTCGCGTTCATCGTTCTGCTCGCGCTGATACTGAACCCGTCGGACGCCCAGGCAGCGAGCGGCGACCCGGCGATAGCGCGGCTCCTGGAGCGCGCCCAGCAGCTCCTCGCGCGCTGACGGGAAGCCCCCTCACGCGGTGAATCCGCATGGTCAACTCCCTGCGCCAGGTGGCCTGTTTCATGCGAAGCTGGGTCCCATGAGCGTCGCAGAACCCCGCAGGATCGTCCTCTTCCGGCATGCGAAAGCCGACTGGCCCCAGGTCCCCGACCACGAGCGCCCGCTCGCCGAGCGGGGCCGCACGGACGCCGCAGTCGCCGGGCGCAAGCTGGCCGACACCGGCATCACCTTCGACCTGGCCCTGTGCTCCACGGCGACCCGTACCCGTGAGACCTGGAAGCTCGCCGTCCACGAGCTGTCGCACCGGCCGAAAACCGTCTACGAGGAGCGGGTCTACGAGGCCTCGCCCGGCGAGCTGATCGCCGTGCTCAACGAGCTGCCCGACGACGCGCGGAACGTGATCCTGATCGGCCACAACCCGGGCGTGCATGCCCTGGCCGAGATCCTGGCCGGCTCGGCCGACGGCGACGCCCGCGAACGGATGAACCGCCGGGGCTTTCCCGCCGCCGCCTTCGCCCTGCTGTCCTACGACGGCCCCTGGAAGGGCGTCGAGCCGGGCGTGGGCACCCTCACGGACTACTGGGCACCCTCCGAGTGACCCGGCGCTGACGCAGGACGGCGACGCAGGACGCCGGACGGCGGCGGGCGCGGCACCGCACCGGGTGCCGGGCCCGCCCGGTGGCCGGACGCGGGGCGGGCCCGCTCAGCCCTCGTCGTGCGTGTCGGCGGCCTCGACCTCTTCCCGGGTGACGCCGAGGAGGTACAGGACCGTGTCGAGGAAGGGGAAGTTCACCGCCGTGTGCGCCGCCTCCCGCACCACCGGCTTGGCGTTGAAGGCCACGCCCAGGCCCGCCGCGTTCAGCATGTCCAGGTCGTTGGCGCCGTCGCCGATCGCCACCGTCTGTGACAGCGGCACGCCGGCCTCCGCGGCGAACCGGCGCAGCAGCCGCGCCTTGCCCGCGCGGTCCACGATCTCGCCGGTGACCCGGCCGGTCAGCTTGCCGTCGACGATCTCCAGCGTGTTGGCCTGCGCGAAGTCCAAGCCCAACCGTTCCTTCAGGTCGTCGGTGACCTGGGTGAAGCCGCCGGAGACGACGCCCACTTGGTAGCCGAGCCGCTTCAGGGTGCGGATCAGGGTGCGCGCGCCCGGCGTCAGCCGGACCTCCTGGCGCACCTTCTCCACCACCGACGCGTCCAGCCCCTTCAGCAGCGCCACGCGCGCGTGCAACGACTGCTCGAAGTCCAGCTCCCCGCGCATCGCCGCCGCCGTCACCTCGGCGACCTGGTCCTCACAGCCGGCGTGCGCGGCGAACAGCTCGATGACCTCGTCCTGGATCAGGGTCGAGTCCACATCCATGACCACGAGCCGCTGGGCGCGCCGGTGCAGGCCCGCCGAGACCACCGCGACGTCGACACCCAGTGCCGCCGCATCGGAGGCCAGTGCCGTACGCAGCGGCTCGGTCTCCACGCCGGACACCGCGAACTCCACCGCCGTCACCGGATACTTGGCGAGCCGGAAGATGCGGTCGATGTTGCCGCCGGCCTTCGCGATCCGGTCGGCGATGGCGGCCGTCGACTCGGCGGTCAGCGGATGTCCGAGGACGGTCACCAGGGAGCGTCCGTGACCGCGCGGACGGTTGTCGCCGTGCCCCGAGATGATCTCCGCCTGCATCTTCATCGACTCGGCCCAGCTGTGCACCGTGGCCCGCAGGTCGCCCTCCAGACCGGCCGGCGGCTGGGTCACCAGCGCGCACAGCACCAGCCGGCCCCGGGTGACGACCTGCTCGATGTCGACGACGTCGACGAGGTAGGCGGCCAGGGTGTCGAAGAGGCCCGCCGTGATGCCCGGCCTGTCCCTGCCGAAGATCTTGACGAGGAGGGTGGGGACCTCGGAGGTCTGCGAAGCGGAGGTCTGCGAAGCGCTCATGGTGTCACCACCGTATCCGGCACCCAGTGCCGCCCGCCGCCGAGGTCCGCCTGACGGACACGGAACAATGGGTGGCGGTCCGGTGTCGGGGATCTTGCCGCCCGGGATCGACGCCGACACGCACGCACGACACCGCCTCGGCTCCCTCACGAGCGTCCCACGACAGCCCCTGAAGGGCGATCCCCGACCCCGACATCCCCCGCACGCCGACGCCTCGATTCTTGTTCCCTTGTACGCGGCCCCCTGTCTCCCGCCCCGGCCTCCGCGCACCCGCCTCCACGCCCCCCGGCTTGGGGGGCGTCGACTCCGCGCTCCCGGCTTCGAGGTGCGCGGCCTCAGCACCGGTGCGCGGCTCGCCTCCGCGCGCCGGGCCGCTGACGCCCCGCTTCCGCGCGACCCGGCCTCTGCCCGCCGTCCCTGCGCGCACCCCCGTCCAGGTGAAGCCCCGTCCCTTGCCGCCGGCCTCACCCGCGCCGCTTCGGTGATCCGGGCGGGGGAGGGGGAGGCGGCGGTCCGTCGTCCGGCGTCACCGGTGGGCGCTCAGCCGGTCGCGGTGGCGGTCGCTTCCGGGGCGACGGCGGAGGAGGGCCGAGCGGCCCGGCGATGGTCGGGGCACCGTACACGTCCTGCCCGGCCGCCGACTCTTCCTGGCCCGCCCCCTCCTGCCCAGCCGTCGGCTCTCCGGCCACCGGCTCCTGCCGGCCGGCCCGCTTCTGCCCGGCCGCCGGTCCCGGCCCGGCCGTCAGGCCCTGCCCGTACGCCCACTCCTGCCCGCCCCCAGGCTTCTGCCCGACCCCCGGCTCCTGCCCCGCCGCCGGTGGCCAGATGTCCCGCGGCTCCGCCGGGAGCCGCAGGTAGGGGTTCGTGTCAGGGTTCGGCGGCCGGTAGGGCCTGCCCGGCGCGTACGGCCCGGCTACGGATTCGTACCCGGTGCGCCCGGCGTCACCGCCGTATCCGTTCCCCGCGCCCTCATGCCCGTACCCGGAGCGCCCGCCGTCGCCGTCCGGCCCATCCCCCTCGCCCCCGTATCCGGAGCGCCCGGCATCACCGCTGTACCGATTCCCCCCGCTCCCGCCCCCGTCGCCAGACCGGGAAGTCCCACCCCAGCCCACACCCCCACCCTCATCGCCGTACCCGGAAGCCGCACCCGGGCCGGCCCCCTCATCGCCGCGCCCCAAGTGACCGGCACCCGAGCCGGTCCCCCCACCCGCCGCCCTTACCGCCCTCGCCCCCGCCGCCCCGCTGGCCCAGGCCAGCAGGGCTCCCGCCGCGCCCGCTGCCGCTCCCCATGCGGCCCCGAGGAGCAGGGCCGTGCCGAGGTGGCCGTGCAGGGTGAGGCTCGCGTCGAAGGTGTCGAAGCCGAGGACGGACAGGGCGGCGTCGGCGGACACGTCCGTCAGCCGGGCGAGGAAGGGGAGGGCGAGCGCGGTGGCGACGCCCAGCCGCAGCGCGCAGCGGGCGGCGAGGCCGAGCGCCGTGTCGCCGGGCCGCACCACCGGGGTGCGGACCGCCGTCAGCACCCCGGCCAGCAGGATCATCAGCACCGCGGCCACCACCAGCAGCCACACCCGCCCGTCCAGGTCGGCCAGCCGGCCCACGGTCACGGGCTCGTCGGACCGGCCGTCGAGGAGTTGGTCCAGCGGGTGCGGCAGCACCGCGGTGAGGACGCCGGTGGCCCTGCCGTCCCAGGGGACGAACAGGCCGAGAGGCACGCCGAGCCACACCCCGTTCGGCGCGCCGAGCAGCGCCGCGCCGGCGATCCGCCGCGGGTGGTCGTCGCCGATCGCCGCGTACGCCGCCGCCGCGAGCCCGGCCGCCACGGCCGTCAGCAGGACGGTGACGAGCGCCGAGACCGCCGGGCGGACCGCCCGGTGCACGACGGCCCAGCCGGGCGGCAGGGGAGCGCGGCGGGCGGCGAGCAGCGCGATCAGCAGGACGCCGGCGCACCAGCCGAGGCCCCCGAGGAGCGTGGCCGAGGTGTCCACGGTGAAGCCGACGGCAGCCTTGGCGTCGATCAGGTCACCGATCCGGTCCGGCAGCAGTCCGCCCACGTCGCCGAGACCGGGCAGGCTCAGCCCGCCGCCCCCCTCGCCGTCCCCGCCCGGCAGTCGGTCCAGGCCGAGCGAGCCGCCGTCGATGGTGACGACGTCGTGACCGGCCCAGGCGAGTCCGCCGAGCGTCGCCACGAAGAGCACGACCACCGCGCCCGCGCGCGCGAGGAGTTCGGCGGGCGCGATGACAACTCCGGCCGCTCGCAAGGACCGTAGGAAGAACCACGACAACAGCAGCGCACCGACCAGGCTCACGCCGAGTGGCGTGATCTCGACGGCCGTATGGGCCTCGGCCCCTTTCAGTCCGAAAGCGGACACATCACCCGACGGGGAGACCGAACCGCCCGCCCCGAGCGCCACAACGGCCGCTGTCATGGGGCCGAGTGAGCCCGCCGAGTCCACCCGCAGCAGATGCAGACCGAGCGCGGCCGTGCCCGCCATGCCGATCAACGCCCAGCTCACGGCGGCGATCGCGGACAGCAGGACGTCCACCCAGGGCAGCGGCCCACGGTGCCGTGCACTCATCGCAGACCCCCCGATCCACGCCGCGGCGCCGGATGGCCGCGCTTGTCCCCCTCGCGGGGATTACCACTCTCCGGCCCGTTTTCAACCCCGTCAACGGGGCGAGTCGGAGCGCGCGCAGGCGCCCTTGGCAAGGCCCGGGTTTCGGTCAGGGGGCCAAGCCTGAAATAGTTCCCCACGATGTTCGACATCCCTAGACTCCCTGCGACGGGGGTAACTCGGGGGACAACTCAGTGGGGCATGGAGTGCCGGAACTCGTACTCGAAACAAACGGACATACCTGGACGCTTGATCCGTCCAGGGCATACACCCTCGGACGCGATCCGCAGGGGGACATCGTCTTCGACGACGCCAGGGTGTCCTGGCGGCACGCCACGGTCAGCTTCAACGGCCGCAGTTGGGCCATCGAGGACCACGGCAGCACCAACGGCACGTTCGTGCAGGGCCAGCGGATCCAGCACATGGAGATCGGCCCCGGTTCGTCGCTGAACCTCGGCAACGCGACCGACGGACCGCGGCTGAACCTCTCGGCGGCAGCGGCCCCGGTCGGCGGCCCGGGTCAGCAGCCGCAGGCGGCGGCGCCGTACGCGGCCCAGGGCGCCGGCGCGCCCGGCTGGGCCCAGCAGGCCCCGGCCCCTCAACAGGCCGCTCCGCAGCAGGCCGTGCCCCACCAGGCGGCGGCTCATCAGCAGGATCCCCAGGCCGGCTGGCAGCAGGCGCAGCAGCCCGCGTTCCCGCAGCAGCAGGGCGGGCCCGCCGAGGGCTACGCACAGAAGGTGCCCGGTGGTGGCGCGGGGGCGCCGCCGGTCCACGGCGACCGCAGCCCGACCACGTTCCACCAGTTCGCGCTCGGCCGCGTGATGCGTATCGGTCGTGCCCTGGAGAACGACCTGGTCGTCTCCGACCTGCAGGTCTCCCGGAACCACGCCGAGTTCCACGCCACGCCCGACGGCCGGCTCGAGATCCGCGACCTCGGCTCGCACAACGGCACGTACGTCAACGGTCAGCCGATCGCGAAGGGCGGCTCGGCGCTGCTCGGCCCGAGTGACATCGTCGGCGTCGGCCACTCCACCTTCCGCATCGTCGGCGACCGCCTCGAGGAGTTCGTCGACACCGGTGAGGTCTCCTTCTCGGCCCGCCATCTGACCGTCACGGTCGACGGCGGCAAGCAGATCCTCAAGGACGTCTCCTTCGGCGTACCCGAGAAGTCGCTGGTCGCCGTGATCGGCCCGTCCGGCTCCGGCAAGTCGACGCTGCTCAAGGCGCTCACCGGCTACCGGCCCGCCAACCAGGGCGAGGTGCTGTACGACAACCGGAACCTGTACAAGCAGTTCGCCGAGCTGCGGCAGCGCATCGGTCTGGTCCCGCAGGACGACATCCTGCACAAGGAGCTGACCGTCAAGAAGGCCCTGAAGTACGCTGCCAAGCTGCGCTTCCCGGCCGACACCACCGCGCAGGAGCGCGACGCCCGCATCGACGAGGTGCTGCGCGAGCTGAAGCTCGACATCCACAAGGACAAGAAGGTCACGTCCCTGTCCGGCGGTCAGCGCAAGCGCGTGTCGGTGGCCCTGGAGCTGCTCACCAAGCCGTCGCTGATCTTCCTGGACGAGCCGACCTCCGGTCTCGACCCGGGCATGGACCGTGACGTCATGCAGCTGCTGCGCGGCCTCGCCGACGACGGCCGCACGGTCCTCGTCGTCACCCACTCGGTGGCCGAGCTGGCCCTGTGCGACAAGCTCCTGGTGATGGCGCCGGGCGGTGCGGTCGCCTACTTCGGCCCGCCGGACGAGGCGCTGAACTTCTTCGGCTACGACAGCTGGGCCGACGTCTTCTCCGCCTTCGAGAACTACCGCGACTACGACTGGGCGGGCCGCTGGAAGGGCTCGCAGCACTACCAGATGTACGCCGCGGAGATCGACGCGATCGCCCCGCAGTCCGTACCCATGCCTCCGCCGCAGGCGATGAAGCCGCCCAAGCCGCAGAGCTGGGGCTCCCAGCTGATGACCCTGATCCGGCGCTATGTGGCGGTCATCGCCTCCGACAAGGGCTTCCTGGCGCTGACGGTGATCCTGCCCGCGGTCCTCGGCGCGGTCAGCCTGCTGATCGACCACAGCCGCGGTCTGCTGGTCAACGAGGCGGTCAACCCGAAGACCGGCCAGCACGTCCCGAACGGCACCGCCACCACCGTCCTGCTGATCCTCGCCGTCGGCGCGTGCTTCGCGGGCGCCGCGAACTCGGTCCGTGAGCTGATCAAGGAGCGGGTGATCTACGAGCGGGAGCGCGCGACCGGCCTGTCCCGCTCGGCGTACCTGATGTCGAAGGTCGTCGTGCTCGGCACGGTCACGGTGCTGCAGGGCCTGCTGGTCGGCGTGATCGGCTTCGCCAGCCGCGAGATCCCGGAGGAGGGTCTCGTCCTCGGCGGCTCGACGCTGTTCGAGCTGTGCGTGCCGATCATGGCGCTCGGGTTCACCTCGATGATGGTCGGCCTGGTGATCTCCTCGCTGGTGAAGACCGCCGAGAAGACCATGCCGCTGCTCGTGATGTTCGCGATCATCCAGGTCGTCTTCACCGGCTGCCTCTTCACCCTGCACGGCACGCTCGGTGTCAACGAGTTCTCGTACCTGATGCCCTCGCGCTGGGCGGTCGCCGCGGCCGGCACCACGCTGGACTTCAACAACATCGCCCCGAACACCGACGACCCGGGCAGCACCGACCCGCTGTGGGACCACACGGCCGCGGCCTGGGGCCTGGACATGGTCGCGCTGATCGCGCTCGGTGTGGTCTGCGGCTTCTTCGTGTCCCGCTTCCTGCGCCGCCACGAGCCGGAGGTCATGCGCAAGTAACCGCGCTCCTGCCCGTACGACGCCGAAGGGCGGCGCCCCGCGATCGGGGTGCCGCCCTTCGGCGTCACGTCGCTGAGGTCCGCGCCAGACCTCAGTACGCGCTGTTGACGTTGTCGATCGAGCCGTACCGGTCGGCCGCGTAGTTGGCGGCGGCGGTGATGTTGGCGACCGGGTCGTAGATGTTCCACGAGGTGCCGGGGACGTGGTACGCGTTGAAGGTGGGCGGGATCACCTGCAGCAGGCCCTTGGACGGGATGCCGTTGATGGCGTTGATGTCCCAGTTGTTGATGGCCATGGGGTTGCCGGAGGACTCCCGCATGATGTTCTTGTGCAGGCCGTTGTAGGAGCCGGGGATGCCCTTGGCCTTCATGATGTCCAGGGCCTGGCGGATCCAGCCGTCGAGGTTGTTCGCGTACGTCTTCGCGGCGACCAGCTGCACCTGGGGACGCTGCACGGAGCGCGTGGCGGCCTGCTGGACGGCGTGCGCCTGCGCGGCCTTCTTCGCGGCGGCGGCCTTGGCGGCTGCGGCCTCCTTGGCGGCGGCGGCCACGGCGGCCTTCTTCGCGGCGGCGGCGTCGGCGGCCTTCTTCTGCGCCGCGAAGGTGTCGAGCTTGACGTTCTCGGCGGCGAGCTGGTCGGTGACCGTGCCCTTGACGTTGTGCAGGAGGGTGCCGGCGGCGACCTGCGCGGTCGTGGCCGGGGCGCCGGTGGTGACGGTGTCGGCGCTGCTGGGGGCGGCCGAGAAGGCAAGGGCGGCGGCGCCGAGCGCGGCGACGCCGGCGACGGCGATCTTCGTGTGCCGCTTGGTCAGCGGACGACTATGAGCACGGTTGAGGATGTTCTTGGGCATGGCTGATGGACCTCTTCGAGTAGCGCGGAGGTCGCTCCTGCGTCCGCCGGGGGAGTGCTCCTCCCGCACGTACGCCGCTGGCCGAAGCCGGCGGCGCTGAGCGACGGGAGCAATTCTTAGCGGGCGCAAAATGCCCAAGCAACGATGTGACGTACGATCCGGAATAGTGGATCAGGGAAGGGCAAAATAGGACAGACGGGATCGTCTTTCCCGTTCATGCGGGAGGGTGCATCTCCTATGCGCCTTCGTACGTGATGCAGGCCCTATGCGCGGGCTCACACGGAACGCGGGGCCGTCTCACAGCCGGTTGCCGTCGCAACGCTCTGCGTGAGGGCTCTCCTCCGGGAGGATGAGATGGACGTCGCCGAACTCGTGCCACAGGTAGAGCCGGCGCAGCGCCTCCTCGTAGGCACGGTCGACCGCCGCCCGCCCGGCGACCGCCTCCAGCATCAGCAGATGCGAGGCCTCCGGCTCGTGCAGCCCGGTCAGCAGCCCGTCCACCACCCGCACCCCGCGCTCGGGCGTGACCACCAGATCCGTCCACCCCTCCGCCGCCCGGACCACCCCGTCCGGCCCCGCCGCCGACTCCACGGCCCGTACGCCCGTCGTCCCGACCGCGATCACCCGGCCGCCCCCCGCCCTGACGCCGGCGATGACCCGCGCCGACGCCTCGGGCACCGCGAACCGCTCCGGATACGGCGGCTCGTGCGCCTCCGGCGACGAGACCCCCGTGTGCAGCGTGACCGGCGCGAACTGCACCCCCCGGCTCACCAGCTCCGCCACCAGCCGCGCGGTGAAGGGCCGGGCCGCACTCGGCATCTCCGCACTGCCCGCCCCGTCCGGCGACGGCAGCGCGAACACCGTCCGGTACACGGACAGCGGCTGGTCCCGCTCCGTATAGGAGTAGCGAATGGGCCGCCCGTGCTCCCAGAGCACCTCCCGTACGTCCGCCCCGGCGGCCCGCGCCCACCACAGCCGCTCCCCGCGCGCGCTCAGCGGTTCCTCCAGCACCAGCCGGCCCCCGCCCGCCAATGCCACCTCTGCCCCCGCATACGAGCCCGCACGCGCGCGCGTAGTACCGCGTCCGTTCGGTTCCCGCAGCTCGACCGCCCACCGTCCGTCGTCCCCGCGCGTGGAGAAGTGCACCACCACGCGCGCGTGCCCGAGCCGCCCGTCCACCGCGGCGGCCAGCGTCGGCGAGGTGTTCACCACCAGCAGATCCCCGGCCCGCAACAGCTCCGGCAGCTCACGGAACGCGTGATGCGCCACCTCCGTGCCGCACGACACCAGCAGCCGTACGGCGTCCCGGCCGAGCCCCGGACCCCGCTGCTCGGCGGGCACGCGCGCGGACAGCTCCTTCGGCACCCGCACGGAGGTGCTCATGCCCCCTCCACCAGAGCCGGCGCCGCATACCGCCCGCTCGCCGGCCGCTCGTCCAGCAGCCGCAGGAACGCCGGTACGACACCGGCGGGCGCCGGACGCGGACCGTCGTCGTCCGGTACGGCCGCCGCGTACAGGTCCGTCGCCATGTCCCCGGGGTCCACCGCCCACACCCTGAGCCCCGGCTGCTCCACGCCCAGCACCGCGGCGAGCTGGTCCAGCGCCGCCTTCGAGGCGCCGTAGCCGCCCCACGTCCCGTACGCCTCCGCCGCCGCGTCCGAGCTGACCGCGATCACCGCGCCCGCCGGCGACGCCTCCAGCAGCGGCAGCGCCTCCTGCACCAGGCCCAGCGCCGCCACCACGTTCACCTCCAGCGCCCGCCGCAGCCCCTCCAGGGGCAGCTCCGCCAGCCGCACCAGCGGCTCGGCACCCAGCGCGCTCGCGTTGCTCACCACCAGGTCGACCCCGCCCAGCCGCCAGGCGGCGGCCACCAGCTCGGCCCGGTGCCCCCCGTCCGTGACGTCCCCGGGCAGCGCCACCACCCGCGTACCGTGCCTCGTGACGGCCTCCGCGGCCTCTTGCAGGGCGCCGGCGCCCCGGGCGTCGAGCACCAGATCCCAGCCGCGGCCGGCCAGCGCCTCGGCGAGCGCCCGCCCCAGGCCCCTGGAGGCCCCCGTGATGATCGCTACCGGCATGACCCCGTCCCCTCGTCGCCCACCGCCCCCGCCGGGCGGTGACCCCACCGTAGGAACGGCACCGCCCGGGCCACCTCGGACGCGGGCCGGATCCCGCCGGGAACCTTCGGCGTACGCCCCGCGCCCCGGGCCCGGCGGCCTACGCCGTCCGTCCTAGGCCCAGCGGACCGGGTCCCGCGGGCACAGGTCCGATCCGCGCTGTCACACCCCGCCGGTACCGTGAGGGCATGAGTCAAGGCCCCCGGTCCGGCCTCGCCGCGGTGAGCTCCGCGCTGCTGGCCATGAGCAGGCACCTGGAGGTGCGCGACGTCCTCAAGACGATCGTCGCCTCCGCCCGTGAGCTGCTCGACGCGCAGTACGCCGCCCTCGGCGTCCCCGACGACCACGGCGGCTTCGCCCAGTTCGTCGTGGACGGCGTCAGCGACGACCAGTGGCGCGCCATCGGGCCGCTCCCGCGCCAGCACGGCATCCTCGCCGCGATGCTGCACGAGGCGAAGGCGGAGCGCCTCGCCGACGTGCGCAAGGACCCCCGCTTCGAGGGCTGGCCGTCCGCCCACCCCGACCTGGTCGACTTCCTGGGCCTGCCCATCCGCGACGGCGACGAGGTCATCGGCGCGCTGTTCCTGGCGAACAAGAACTGCACGAAGCCCCAGGGCAGTTGCGGCTTCACGCAGGACGACGAGGAACTGCTCGCCATCCTCGCCCAGCACGCCGCCATCGCCCTCACCAACGCCCGCCTCTACGAACGCAGCCGGGAACTGACCATCGCCGAGGAACGCTCCCGCCTCGCCCACGAACTGCACGACGCGGTCAGCCAGAAGCTGTTCTCCCTGCGCCTGACCGCCCAGGCGGCAGCCGCGCTCGTCGACCGCGACCCCGCCCGCGCCAAGGGCGAACTGCACCAGGTGGCCTGCCTCGCCGCCGAGGCCGCCGACGAACTGCGCGCGGCCGTCGTGGAGTTGCGGCCCGCCGCACTGGACGAGGACGGCCTGCTCGCCACCCTGCGCACCCAGATCCACGTCCTCGACCGCGCCCACACCGCGCACGTGACCTTCACCAGCAACGGCTTCCGCGCCCTGCCCGCGGCCCAGGAGGAGGCCCTGCTCAGGGTCGCCCAGGAGGCCCTGCACAACGCCCTGCGCCACTCCGGCGCCGGCCGGGTCGACGTGAGCGTGGAGCGGCGCGGCAACGGCGCCGTCCTGCGTGTCACCGACGACGGCAGCGGCTTCGACCCCACGGCGGTCCGCCGCGCCGGACGCCACCTCGGCCTGGTCTCGATGCGGGACCGGGCCGGCGGTGTCGGCGGCTCGCTGACCGTGGAATCGGCGCCCGGCAAGGGCACCACGATCGAGATGGAGGTCCCCGGTGGGTGAACCGATCAAGGTCCTGCTGGTCGACGACCACCAGGTCGTCCGCCGGGGCCTGCGCACCTTCCTGGAGGTGCAGGACGACATCGAGGTCGTGGGCGAGGCCGCCGACGGCGCCGACGGGGTCGCCCGCGCCGAGGAACTGCGGCCCGACGTCGTCCTCATGGACGTCAAGATGCCGGGCCTGGACGGCATCGACGCGCTGCGCAGACTGCGCGAACTCGGCAACCCCGCGCGCGTGCTGATCGTCACCAGCTTCACCGAGCAGCGCACGGTCGTCCCGGCCCTGCGCGCGGGCGCCGCCGGGTACGTCTACAAGGACGTGGACCCCGACGCCCTCGCCGGCGCCATCCGCTCCGTGCACGCCGGGCACATCCTGCTCCAGCCGGAGGTCGCCGACGTCCTGCTCTCCCAGGAGGAGGCCAACAGCGGCCAGGGCAGGGGAGGTTCGCTCACCGACCGGGAGCGCGAGGTGCTCGGCCTGATCGCGGACGGCCGCTCCAACCGCGAGATAGCCCGCGCCCTCGTCCTCTCCGAGAAGACCGTCAAGACGCACGTCTCCAACATCCTGATGAAGCTCGACCTCGCCGACCGCACCCAGGCCGCGCTGTGGGCCGTACGCCATGGCATGACCGGCTGAAACGCCCTGCCCAACGCCTCACCGGCGGCAACACGGAGGGTCACGGCCCTGGCCGAGATTCATACCGTCGTGGGAATGTCACCCGGATGGCGCATCCTCCGGTGATCTCCGCCGTTCTCCAGTGCGTGCCGCGGCGATCGCCGCGGTGAACGTCTAGGAGGGGTTGACAGTGAAGAACCTGAAGAAGGCAGCGGCCGTGACGATGGTGGCCGGTGGCCTGGTGGCCGCCGGCGCCGGTCTGGCCTCCGCCCACGGCGGCGCCCACGCGGCCGGCGAGGCCCAGGGCTCCCCGGGCGTCGGCTCGGGCAACGTCGTTCAGGTCCCGGTGCACGTGCCGGTGAACGCGGTCGGTAACAGCGTGAACGTCATCGGCGTGCTGAACCCGGCCTTCGGCAACCTCGGCGTCAACCGCTGAGGTCCGTCCGACCACGACCCCAGGCCCCCCGGCGTGCACCCGGGGGGCCTGTCAGGTTGCCGTCCGACGAGCACGTCCCTGGGCGTCGCCGAGAAGGCCGCGCCCGCCGTGACCGCCCTCGGGCAGCGAGGCCGGCGCATCCGCCGGCGCCGACGGGAGTGCTCAGGGCGCGGCCCTGCCGCCCCGGGCATCGGCACCCGCACAGGGCCTTGAGGGTCGCTTACCGCCCCCCTCGCTCCCGCTCCTCCACGAACGAGTTGTACGCCGCCACCTGTGCCCGCCGCGCCGTCCGCTCCACCGGCCGCAGCGCCGCTCCCCGCGCCGCCATCTCCGAGGCGCTCACCGCACCCCCGTGCCCGTTGCCGTACGCCATCGACACCAGCAGCCCCACCCGCTGGGCCAGCTCCAACACCCGCACCGCACGCGACGGGTACCCCGGCGCCAGCACCTCCCGCCCGCGCTCGGCCCGCGCCCGGTACGCGTCGATCGCCGCCTCCGCCACCGGCCCCGACCCGGCGACGTCCAGCTTCGACAGCACCTCGGTCGCGTCCCGCAGCGCCTCCGCCAGCTCCCGCTCGGCCTCGCCGAGGGACGGCACATCGGCCGGCGGCGCCTCCCGCACCGGCAGCACCTGCCAGACCACCTCGGCATGCACATCACCCTCGGGCCCGGCCTCGTACACCTCCGGCACCAGCCCGAACGCGGCACCGTGACAGACCACCGCCTCCTCGGCCTCCAGCGCCCGCGCATTGAACTCCGGCGGACCGCTCAGCCCCAGCGGATGCCCCGGCGCGGGCAGCGCCACCCGCAGCCCGCTCACCCCCAGCGCGCGCAGCCGCCCCAGCGCGAGCGTCAGCCCGACCGGCGCGGATTCGCCGGGCAGCCCCTCCACCCGGTGCACCGTGTCCTCGCCCACGATGGCGAGTGCGGCGTCATCCGGAGAGACAAGTCCGGCCAAAAGGGCATTTCCCCAAGCGGCAAGGCGTCCTGAACGCGGTTCCGAGAGCATGCCCCCACCCTAAGGACCGGACCGATGGAATGGGGCGGGGCACTCGTGGCGTAGATTTCATAAGGGCTGCGCCCACAGGCGCGGCGGACCCGAGCCACAGGCGTACGCGACAGCCGAGACCGGCGACACTGCAAGGGGAGACAACGCGCTCATGAGCGATGTTCTGGAGCTTCAGGACGTATCCGTGGTCCGCGAGGGCCGGGCTCTGGTGGACCAGGTCTCCTGGTCGGTGAAGGAGGGCGAGCGCTGGGTCATCCTCGGCCCCAACGGCGCCGGCAAGACCACCCTCCTGAACGTCGCGTCCAGCTACCTCTACCCCAGCAAGGGCACCGCCACCATCCTCGGCGAGACCCTCGGCAAGCCCGGCACCGACGTCTTCGAGCTGCGCCCCCGCATCGGCATGGCCGGCATCGCCATGGCCGAGAAGCTCCCCAAGCGCCAGACCGTCCTGCAGACCGTCCTCACCGCCGCCTACGGCATGACCGCCGGCTGGCACGAGGACTACGAGGACGTCGACGAGCAGCGCGCCCGCGCCTTCCTCGACCGCCTCGGCATGAGCGACTACCTGGACCGCAAGTTCGGCACCCTCTCCGAGGGCGAGCGCAAGCGCACCCTCATCGCCCGCGCCCTGATGACCGACCCCGAGCTGCTCCTGCTGGACGAGCCCGCCGCCGGACTCGACCTCGGTGGCCGCGAGGACCTCGTCCGCCGCCTCGGCCGGCTCGCCCGCGACCCCATCGCCCCCTCGATGATCATGGTCACGCACCACGTCGAGGAGATCGCCCCCGGCTTCACCCACGTCCTCATGATCCGCCAGGGCAAGGTCCTCGCCGCCGGCCCCGTCGAACTGGAACTGACCTCCCGCAACCTCTCCCTCTGCTTCGGTCTCCCGCTCGTCGTGGAGCAGGTCGGCGACCGCTGGACCGCCCAGGGTCTGCCCCTCTCCTGACCCCGCCGCTCTCCCCTTCGCGCCCTGTCCGCCGCCCGACCACGGCCCTACCATGACCATGTGAACGACATCGACGCATGGGTGTGGTGGCTCGTCGGCGCGGCGGCGCTCGGAATCCCGCTCGTGGTCACCGCGATGCCGGAATTCGGCATGCTCGCGGTGGGAGCCGTGGCAGCGGCGGTCGTCTCCGCCCTCGGCTTCGACGCCGTCATCCAGGTCCTCACGTTCGTCGTCGTCTCCGTCGCCCTCATCGCCGTCGTCCGGCCCATCGCGGCCCGGCACGGCACACAGCGCCCCCGACTCGCCACCGGCGTAGAGGCGTTGAAGGGCAGACAGGCCGTCGTACTGGAACGGGTCGACGCGTCCGGCGGCCGGATCAAGCTCGCCGGGGAGGTCTGGTCGGCCCGATCCCTCGACACCGGCCGCGCCTACGAAGTGGGCCAGGAGGTGGACGTCGTGGACATCGAAGGGGCCACCGCGATCGTCCTCTGAGGACAACTCGCCGAGAACGGCTCACGAGTTGCGCGACGGTCTGTCAGACTCGACCAGCAAGATCTTCAACAGTCATGAGATCTGCCGAAGGCGCCGAGGCGGAGAAGGGTACGGGGAACGACGATGGAACCGGTCATCATCGTCTTGATCATCCTGGTGGTGTTGGTCTTCATCGCCCTGATCAAGACCATCCAAGTCATCCCACAGGCCAGCGCCGCCATCGTCGAGCGCTTCGGCCGCTACACACGGACACTGAACGCGGGCCTCAACATCGTGGTCCCGTTCATCGACACCATCCGCAACCGGATCGACCTGCGCGAACAGGTCGTACCGTTCCCGCCGCAGCCGGTGATCACCCAGGACAACCTGGTCGTGAACATCGACACGGTCATCTACTACCAGGTCACCGACGCCCGGGCCGCCACCTACGAGGTCGCCAGCTACATCCAGGCCATCGAACAGCTGACGGTCACCACGCTGCGGAACATCATCGGCGGCATGGACCTCGAACGCACCCTGACCTCCCGCGAGGAGATCAACGCGGCCCTGCGCGGCGTCCTGGACGAGGCCACCGGCAAGTGGGGCATCCGCGTCAACCGCGTGGAACTCAAGGCCATCGAGCCCCCGACCTCCATCCAGGACTCGATGGAGAAGCAGATGCGCGCCGACCGTGACAAGCGCGCGGCGATCCTCACCGCCGAAGGTACGCGCCAGGCCGCCATCCTCACCGCCGAGGGCGAGAAGCAGTCCCAGATCCTGCGCGCCGAGGGTGAGGCCAAGGCCGCCGCCCTGCGCGCCGAGGGCGAGGCCCAGGCGGTCCGTACGGTCTTCGAGGCGATCCACGCCGGCGACCCCGACCAGAAGCTCCTGAGCTACCAGTACCTCCAGATGCTCCCGAAGATCGCCGAGGGCGACGCCAACAAGCTCTGGATCGTCCCCAGCGAGATCGGCGACGCCCTCAAGGGCCTCTCCGGCGCGATGGGCAACTTCGGCCCGCTGGGCGGAGGTTCGGGCAATGGCGGCGCGGCCGGCTCCGAGCGCCGAGAGAAGCCGTCGATCGACTGAGGGAGCTTTGCGACGCACGGTTCTGCCCCGCGCCCCTTCAGGGGCGCGGGGCAGAACCGTGCGAACAACCACAGACAACCCGCAGCCGCCGACGAACAGAACCCGGCAGACGCCTAGGCCGCATCCCGGGCGAGCCACTCAGGAAGCGCAGCGAAGTCCTCCTGCCCCAGAGCCAAGAGCATCGCATCCGCCGGCGTCGGCTCGAACGGCTCCCTCAGCAAGGCCATCCCGGCCTCCTCCGGAGTCCGGTTCGCCTTCCGGTGATTGTCCTCCGCACACGCGGCGACCGTGTTCAGCCACGTGTCCTGCCCGCCCTGCGACCGCGGCAGCACATGGTCCACGGTCGTCGCCCGACGCCCGCAGTACGCGCACCGGTGCCGGTCCCGGACCAGCACCCCCCGCCGCGACCACGGGGCTTGTCTTCGGAACGGCACCCGTACATACCGGCACAGCCTGATCACCCGGGGCGCGGGTATGTCCACATCGGCGCCGCGCATGCGCAGTTCGGGATGGGCCTGCTCGACCACGGCCTTGTCCTGGAGCACCAGGACCACGGCTCGGTTCAGAGTTACCGTCGACAGCGGCTCGAAGCTCGCGTTCAGGACCAACGTGTCACGCATCCAGCCCACCTCCCGTGTGCACCTGCCCACCCCCCGGCGGGCTTGGATCAACTCTGGACGGGCACGCCGAGATGGACAACGCAATAAAAAATGCCCGCCTCCGATCACTTCCAAGACCGGAGGCGGGCAAACGTTCCATGAACGCTCGGCTGAATCGGGGCGGTGCGGTCAGCCCCGCTCGGGGTTCTCGTACTCACCGATCAGCTGGGCACGCGCGAGGGCGTGGAACCGGAGGTTGAAGCCGACGACGGCCGGAGAGACGTCCGCGTCGGGACCGAGCTTCTCCTGGTCCACCGCGTACACCGTGAAGACGTACCGGTGCGGGCCGTCCCCGGGCG
Organism: Streptomyces sp. NPDC046727; assembly: GCF_040645635.1. Classification (NCBI taxonomy): domain Bacteria; kingdom Bacillati; phylum Actinomycetota; class Actinomycetes; order Kitasatosporales; family Streptomycetaceae; genus Streptomyces; species Streptomyces sp. NPDC046727. Next base: position 2,328 of record NZ_JBEYYR010000040.1, on the reverse strand, counting down.
GCGGAGCCGCACCGCCGAAGTCCTTCGTCCCGTAGTCGTTCCGCACGTGCACGGCGCCCGCGGGCAGCCCCTCGAACTTGCCACTGCCCGCCCCCGCCGGCAGCTCGGTCACCGAGGCCGGGATGTCGAACAGCACCCAGTGCCAGAACCCGCTGCCGGTCGGCGCGTCGGGGTCGTAGCAGGTCACGGCGAAGCTCTTGGTCTCCGGCGGGAAGCCTTCCCACCGCAGGTGCGGCGAGGTGTTGCCCTCCGCGTGGACCTGGGCGCTCTTCAGCGTCGCGCCCTCCTCGATGTCCTCGCTCGTCACCGTGAACGACGGCACGGGCGGATGGAAATCGTGGGGGAGCGGCCGCCGCTTGAGCTCGGTCACCTCGGTACCTCCCTGATCGATGATCTGGAACCAGCAGTCCCGAGCCTAGAACCAGTTGCGCTTGCTGCCGACCTCGGACAGCCACTGGTTGAGGTAAGCCGCCCAGTCGGTCCCCTGCCAGTCGTTCAGACCCACCTGGAAGGACCGGAAGGTGTCCGAGCCCTCGCTGAACAGACCCGGCTTCTTGTCCATCTCCAGGACGACGTCCATGGCGTGCTCGTCGGCCACGAAGCTCAGCTCGACCTGGTTCAGACCCCGGTACTGCGACGGCGGGAAGAACTCGATCTCCTGGTAGAATGGCAGCTTCTGCCGCGTACCCCGGATGTGGCCGCGCTCCATGTCCGCGCTCTTGAAGCGGAAGCCCAGCTGGATGAAGGCGTCCAGGATCGCCTTCTGCGCCGGCAGCGGGTGCACGTTGATCGGGTCCAGGTCGCCCGAGTCCACGGCCCGCGCGATCGCCAGCTCGGTGCTCACACCGATGTGCATCCCGCGCAGCGACTGCCCGTCGATCATGGTGACCGGCGTCTCCCAGGGGATCTCCAGGCCGAACGGCACGGCGTGCACGGCCCCCGCCTGCAGCTCGAAGGCACCGCCGAGCTGCACCTTGGTGAACTCGATGTCCTGCTTGTACTCCTGGTCGCCGCTCTCCACCTCGACCTTGGCCTGCAGGCCCACCGACAGGCCCTCGATCTGCTGGTTCACGGACCCGCCCTGGATCCGCACCTCACCCTGGACGACACCGCCGGGCACGACGTTGACCTCGGTCAGCACCGTCTCCACCGACGCCCCGCCGGCCCCCAGGCTCGCGAGCAGCTTCTTGAACGCCATGACTCTCCCTTTACGAATGGACCCTCGACCCGTACAAACGCGATCGGCCCGCGCCCGGTTCCGCCAGCACGGTGCCCCGTCTGGACTACCCTCAGAGGGCATGATCGCGCCACCGGACCGTACGCCACTTCCCCGAGCCTTCTTCGACCGCCCGGTCCTGGAGGTCGCCCCGGACCTCCTCGGCCGCATCCTGGTGCGCACGACACCCGACGGCCCGATCGCCCTCCGCCTCACGGAGGTGGAGGCGTACGACGGCCCGAACGACCCCGGCTCACACGCCTACCGCGGCCGCACCGCCCGCAACGCGGTGATGTTCGGTCCACCCGGACACGTGTACGTCTACTTCACCTACGGCATGTGGCACTGCATGAACCTGGTCTGCGGACCCGAGGGCCGGGCGAGCGCCGTGCTGCTCCGCGCGGGCGAAGTAGTGGACGGCGCCGAGCTGGCCCGCAAGCGACGTGTTTCGGCCCGGAACGACAAGGAACTGGCCAAGGGACCGGCCCGGCTGGCCACCGCACTGGAGGTCGACCGGGCCCTGGACGGCACGGACGCGTGTGCCGCCGACGAGACACCACTGAAAATGCTGACCGGTACGCCGATCCCCTCCGACCAGGTACGCAGCGGCCCTCGGACCGGTGTCGCCGGCGAGGGCGGGGACGGCGACCTCCACCCGTGGCGCTACTGGGTCGCCAACGACCCGACGGTCAGCCCGTATCGGGCCCACGTACCGAGGCGCCGCCCAAGTTGACGCGGCCTGCCGAGGTGCGTAATGTATCCCGAGCCGCTGAACCGGGTACGGCGATCGCCTGCAGCCGGAGCGGCCAACCCACTACCTAGCTTCAACCCCTCAGCGGGGTCGATTCTGGCGCGTCCGTGTGCCTGAATTCGAACTCGCGAGACTCGATTATGAGTCGCCGAGGAAATCGGCTAACGTAGTGAACGTCGAAAGGCCGAACGGCGAAAAGCCAAAAGCCCGAAGACACCCCCGCCGACCGGGAATCGGATACCGAAAGGATCTGATAGAGTCAGAAACGCCGGAAAGGGAAACGCGAGAGCGGGAACCTGGAAAGCACCGAGGAAATCGGATCGAGAAAAGATCTGATAGAGTCGGAAACGCAAGACCGAAG
>NZ_JBEYYR010000039.1:0-95959 GCF_040645635.1 Streptomyces sp. NPDC046727 | reverse complement strand
GCCCGCCCCCCCCCGAACTCGCGGCCGCCCCCCGGCGCCCGCCCCCCCCGACCGACCCCCTGGGCGCCCGCCCCGGGGGGCCGCCGTACATGTGCCCGCGGGCAGGGCCTACTGGGCGAGATAGCCGCCGTCCACCGGCAGGACAGCCCCGGTGACGAACGACGCCTCGTCGGAGGCGAGGAAGCAGATCGCGGCGGCCACCTCGGCCGGTTCGCCGATCCGCCCCATCGGGTGCATCCGCTCGATCCCGGCCAGGTACTCGCTGCCACCGGGCTCGTCGGGCAGCCTGCGCACCCGCTCGGTCCTGATCGTGCCCGGCGCCACCGCGTTGACCCGGATCCCGTGTGCCGCCCACTCGACGGCCAGGTGCAGGGTCAGTCCGGTCGCCACGAACTTGGCCGGGCCGTACGTGCTCTGGCCCCGCTGCCCGGCCAGGCCCGAGATGGAGGACAGGCACACGATGGAGCCCCCGCCCCGCGGCAGCATCGCCTCGATCGCGTACTTGCAGGTCAGGAACATGCCCTTGCCGTCGATCGCCATCACTTCGTCCCAGTCGTCCGGGCCGGCCTCGGTGATGTCGTGCAACGGGATGATCCCGGCGTTGGCCACCAGGACGTCGAGCCGCCCGTGGCGGTCGAGCGCCGCGCCCACCATCGCCCCGGCATCCGCGGGCACGGACACGTCACCGGCGACGGACACCGCTTCGAAGCCCTCACCGGCCAGCCGGGAGACCACCTTGTCGAGCGCCGCCGCGTCCCGGTCCGTGAGCACGAGACGGGCGCCCTCGCGGGCGAACAGCTCCGCCGTAGCCTCTCCGATGCCGTGCGCCGCGCCGGTGATCAGGCAGACCTTCCCGGCCAGCCTCCCGCCGCGCTCGGTGCCGTCAGTGCTCATCCCCGCCGTCCCTTCCCTGCTCGGGCTCCAGGACGCCGACCGCCGTCACCGCTCCCTGAGCCGCCGATCCCACCAGTGACTGGTACTTCGCCATGACTCCGCTGCGGTAACGGGGCCGCGGCGCCCGCCAGCCGGCCGCCCGTGCGGCCAGCTCCGCCTCGGGCACGTCGACGTGGACGCGGCGCGCCGGCAGGTCGAGGGTGATGACATCGCCGTCGCGGACATGGGCGATCGGCCCCCCGACGGCGGCCTCCGGCGCGAGATGCCCCACCATCAGCCCCCGGGTGGCCCCGGAGAACCGCCCGTCCGTCACCAACGCCACCGACTCCCCGAGTCCGCGCCCCACGATCGCCGCTGTCACCCCGAGCATCTCGCGCATGCCGGGGCCGCCGCGGGGCCCCTCGTACCGGATCACGACCACGTCGCCGGGGAGCACCGCTCCGCCCTGTACGGCGGCCATGGCGTCCTCCTCGCAGTCGAACACCCGGGCCGGGCCGGTGTGCACCGGGCGGACGTGCGACGTCGCCTTGACCACCGCGCCCTCGGGAGCCAGCGAGCCGCGCAGCACCAGCAGGGCTCCGTTCGGGCTGAGCGGACGCTCGACCGGCGCGACGACGTCCTGTCCGGGATCCTCCTCGGCGTCCGCGGTCTCCTCCCCGAGCGTGCGCCCGGTGACCGTCGGGGCGTCCCCGTCGACGAGCCCCGCCGCGACCAGGCGCCGGGCGACGAGGGCCGTACCACCCGCCCGGTCCAGGTCGACGGCCGTACGACGACCGAACGGCTTCAGGTCGGTGATCACCGGGGTCCGCGCGCTGTAGGTGTCGAAGTCGGCCAGCTCCAGCGGCACCCGGGCCTCGCGGGCGATGGCCAGCAGGTGCAGGACGAGGTTCGTGGACCCCGCGGTGGCCGCTCCCGCCACGATGGCGTTGCGGAACGCGGTGTGGCTGAGCAGGGTGCTCGGCGTGCGTCCCGCCGCCCATGCCTCGACGGCGAGCCGGCCGGCCCGTACCGCCCACTCCCGTCGGCGGGTGTCGGCCGCGGGCGGCCCGGCGGAGCCCATGGGGGACAGCCCGAGGAACTCCAGTGCCATCGCCATGGTGTTGGCGGTGTACTGGCCGGCGCAGGCCCCGGCACCGGGACAGGCCCGCCGCTCCAGGCGCGAGAGATCCGCGCCGCTCATCCGGCCGGCCCGGTGCGCGCCCACCGCCTCGAAGACCTCGGCCAGGGTCACGTCCTCGCCGTCGAACCGCCCCGGGGCCATCGCTCCGGAGTAGAGGATCACTCCGGGGATGTCGAGCCTGGCGTGGGCCATCGCGGCCGCCGGAATGGTCTTGTCACAGCCCACGAGGGTGACCATGGCGTCGAACATGTGGCCGCGGGCGACGAGTTCCAGGGAGTCGGCGATCAGGTCCCGGCTGACCAGCGAGGTCCGCATCCCCTCGGTGCCCATCGTCACCACGTCGGAGACGGCGACGGTGTTGATCTCCATCGGGGTGCCGCCGGCGGCCCGTACCCCCTTCTTCACCTCCTCCGCGAGTGCCCGGTGCGTGTGGTTGCAGGGCATGGTCTCGGTCCAGGAGTGGGCCACCGCGACGACCGGGCGGTCCAGGTCCTCCTCGGTGAACCCGACGGCACGCATCTGGGCACGCGCCGGGGCACGGTCGGGTCCGGCGTACAGCGCGCGGCTCTTGCGGGGCGGCGGGGATGTGTTCATGAGACCTCCGCGGACGAGATGTCCGATGCGTCGTGGTGGATGGCGAGGGGCCTCGGGGCGCGCAGCGCGGGCGCCCGGCGCGCCAGCCAGAATCCGGCGACCTGGCTGGTGACGACCGAGAGGAGGACGAGGACGGCGAAGAACTCGCCGTCGATGAGCCCGGCCTGGTGGGTGACTCCGGCCAGGATCACGCCCAGCGTGCCCCGGGCGTTCAGGGCCAGCGCGAGGGAACCGGCGAACGCGCTCGTCTCGCCGGCCAGTCGTGCCGCCCCCCAGACGCTGAGCGTCTTGACCCCGCACGCCAGTAGCAGGAACCAGCAGAAGAACCAGACGTCGAACTCCCGGGCGAGGTCGAGCCGTACGCCGACGAGGGCGAAGAAGACCGGGACGAAGAACGACTGGGAGAACTGCCGGATCGCCTCCCACGCGTGCAGCGCGCGGCCTTCCGCCTGGAGGCTGCCGGCCTGCTCGTCACCGCGGGCGGCGCAGATGCCGGCGACCAGGGCGCCGAACACCGCGTTGACGCCGAGGCCCAGGCAGAGCAGGACCATGGCCAGCAGGAAGACCAGCCGGAAGGCGACCGGACTGCGCCGCGCCACGACGTTGCCCGGACGTTCGGCGAGCCACCCGAACCAGCGTGGCCCGCGGGCCAGCGCGATCCAGACGAAGAGCAGACTGACCACGGCGAAGTACAGGGCGCTCAGGGCGATCGACGAACTGCCGAACTCCTGCCACAGGCCCACGGACTGTTCGGAGCCGGCCTGCGCGAGTCCCAGGACCACGGCGAGTACGACGTACAGGATGATGTCCTCGATCACCGCGACCATCAGGACGACGCGCCCGAAGACGGTGTCCATGATGCCGAGGTCCATCATGATGCGGGAGATCACGGGGATCGCCGCCACAGCCGTCGCGAGGCCCACGACGAGGGCCGTCGTCACCGTCGTCCCCGCGGGCCCGGCGAACCTCGCCTTCCCCGTCAGCAGGACGATGCCGGCTCCGGCGGCGAAGGGGAGCAGCAGTCCGGCGGCGGCCGCGGCGGCTCCGGTGCGCCGCTCACGGCCGCCCGCCCCGACCCGCAGCTCGGCGCCGGCCAGGAAGAGCAGCAGCAACTGCCCCAGCTGGTAGAGCGCGTCCAGTCCGTGGGCCACCGGTCCGGAGGACGGGAACAGCGCGGCGACGGCCCCGGGCGCGAACAGGCCGAGGAACGACGGCCCCAGCAGGATGCCGCCCACGATCTCCCCGATGACCGGCGGCTGCCGCAGCGCCGCGAAGAGAAATCCGCATCCGTGCGCCACGACGCAGATCGTGGTGAGGGCGGCGAGTAACCGAACCGTTTCCGTGGCCTGCAAATGCCGCCCCCTTCGGACGAGTTCCGCTCATCCCGAATTCATCGGGAGCAACGGTAGGAGCGTTCGCCCTCTCGGAAATGCACCCACGGTGGTGCGGCGGTACGAGGTCGGGCCGAATACCTGGGCGGAAAGTCGCAGACGGTCTACAACGGCCGGCGGAAGACGGAAGGCCGGCGAACGACGACCATCGACGAGAACAGCCACATGCGATTCCGGGCGAGACGTCATGGGGAGGCACCCGGCCGTGAACATTCTCTTCATCGGTGACATCGTGGGAGACCGCGCCGTCACGGAACTCTGCGCGTGGTTGCCCGGATTCCGTGCGGAGCGGCAGGTCGATCTGGTCGTCGCCAACGCCGAGAACTGCGCACCGACCGGCCTCGGCACGGCCGAGGCGCAGGTCGAGCAGCTGCTGGCGGCCGGGGTCGACGTCATCACCGGCGGCAATCACTCCTGGGACAGCGAGGAGTCGGTCAAACTCCTCGACCTGCCCCAGTCCCTCAGGCCGCTGAACATCGGCGCGCACAGCCCGGGCCGCGGTCTGCTGCACCTGGACACCCCGGCCGGCGAGGTCACCGTGGTCAACCTCGCCGACCACAGCGCGATGAAGTCGGTCAAGGCGATCGAGGGCACCTTCCGGCCGGCCTTCGAGGCGTGGCGGAGCGCCGAGCTGCGGGGCACCGTCCTCGTCGACTACCACGGCGACCACGTCCTGGAGAAGCAGATCTTCGCGCGTGCCGTGGACGGCGTGGCGACGGCGGTCCTCGGCACGCACAGCCACGAGGCCACCATCCCGCTCCATGTCCTGCCCGGCGGCACCGGTTTCGTCACCGAGGTGGGGATGACCGGCCCGTCGGACGGCATGCAGGGATTCGCGTACGACATCCTGGTCAGGGGACTGCACGAGACCGGCAACGCCTTCTCCTACGGGATCCCCGGCCCCTCCGGCGGCCCGATCGTGCTCGGCGCCGTCCTGCTGAGGACCGATCAGGGGCGCACGGCCGGCATCGAGCGCATCACCTGGGGAGCCGGACGATGACCGGGCTGCCCGCGGCCGCCGCCGCCTCGCTCCCCGGCGCTCTCACGGGCGCCACGGTGGTGGACCTGTCCCTGCTGGTCGCCGAGGACCTGCCCTGCTTCTGGTCGACCCACCAGCCCTTCCAGCACAAGACATGGAACTGGTTCACGGACGTACGCTCTCCCGCCGGCTCGGTGTCGGGCCGCGGCGGTCCCTACGCGACCCGCTGGATGGCGATCGACGAGCACACCGGCACACATGTCGACGCGCCGACCCATTTCATCCCGCCCGAGGAGTCGGGGCTGCCGCACGCGGGCCCCGCCGGCTCCTCGTCCGTGGACACGCTCCCGCTCACCCAGCTGATGGGCCCCGCCGCCGTGATCGATGTCTCCGCCCTGTCCGAGGAGCCCGTGCCGGGCGGGACGAGCCCCCTCGTCCGGCCCGAGCTGCTCGCGGACTGGGAACGGTCGCACGGGGAACTGACCGCCGGCGAGGTGGTCCTGCTCCGCACCGGCTGGGACGCGCGCTACCGGCGCGGGGAGGAGGGCCGCCGCTATCTGCACGACGTCATCGTCGGGCGGACGGCGCCGGGCTGGCCCGCCCCGTCCGTCGAGGCGATGGAACTGCTCCTCGCGCGCGGTGTGCGCTGCGTGGGCATCGACGCGCCGTCGATCGGCGCCGCGCACGACCCCGTCCCCGTGCACGTCGCCGGGCTGAGCACGGGAGCCGTCTACGTCGAGGGACTGACCGGCCTCGACCGGCTTCCGCCGCGCGGGGCCTGGTTCTGCTTCCTGCCCCTGAAGATCGAGCACGGCACGGGCGCCCCGGGCCGTGCCGTGGCGCTCCTGCCCGCTCCCTCCGAGTGAGCCTTCCCGGTCATCCGCGCCTACGACGAAAGTCACATGCGGGGCCCACCTTCCGGCGATGCCACGAGGGCCGGTCCGCACCAGACTTGGCCCTGCTGACCCGCCGGTCCTCGGCCCTTCGTCCCCTTTGTCTGCATTCCCTGTCACTCCAGCCCAGGAGGCGAGCCATCCACCGTGGTGACCTCGACCAGGCGTCAGCGCGCCAGCGGCATGCCCGTACACAAGTACCGGCGGTACGAGAAGTTCCCCCTGCCCGACCGCCAGTGGCCCGACAGGCTGCCCGAGCGCGCGCCGCTGTGGGCCAGCGTCGATCTCCGTGACGGCAACCAGGCGCTCATCGATCCCATGGACATGGACCGCAGATGGGCCATGTACCGGCTGCTCGTGCGGATGGGCTTCAAGGAGATCGAGGTCGGATTCCCGCTGTCCTCGCAGGCCGACCTGGACTTCACCCGCGCCGTGATCGAGCAGGACGCCATCCCCGACGACGTGACGATCCAGGTGATGTCCCCCATCCGGGACGGCATGATCGAGGACACGGTCCGTTCCGTCCGGGGCGCGCCACGCGTGGTGCTCCAGGTCTACAACCCCACCTCGACCGCCCAGCGCAGGGTCGTGTTCGGCATGTCACGGGACGAGGTCAAGCGCCTCGCCCTCGTCGGCGCCGAACGGGCCCTGAAGCTCCGTGACTCCCTGCCGGGCACCGAGATCTATCTGCAGTACGGCACCGAGTCGTTCACGCAGACCGAGCCGGAGTTCGCCCTGGAGGTCTGCAACGCGGTCCTCGATCTGTGGCGGCCCGAGCCCGCCGACCAGGTCCGCATCGTGCTGCCGAGCACGGTGGAGTGCTATCCGCCGCACGAGTTCGCCGACCGGATCGAGTGGATGAACCGCCACCTCGCCTACCGTGAGGCGATCATCCTCTCCCTGCACCAGCACAACGACCGCGGCAGCGGCATCGCCTCGGCCGAACTGGCCCTGCTGGCCGGTGCCGACCGGGTGGAGGGAACCCTCTTCGGCAACGGTGAACGGGCCGGCAACGTCGACCTGGTCACGCTGGCCATGAACCTGTACTCGCAGGGCATCGACCCGCAACTCGACCTGAGCTTCCTCGACGAGGCCCGGCAGATCGTCGAGCACTGCAACCGCCTCCCGGTCCCGCCGCGCCACCCCTGGGCCGGGGACTTCGTCTACACCTCCTTCGCCGGGTCCCACCAGGACGCCATCAGCAAGGGCCTGGCGGAGCGCGACGCCGTCGAGGGCCGCTGCTGGGACGTGCCGTACCTGCCCGTGGACCCGCGGGACGTGGGGCGCGACTACAAGGCCCTGATCCGGATCAACCAGCAGTCCGGCAAGGGCGGCGTCGCCTACCTCATGCGGCAGGAGTACGGATACGTGCTGCCGCGCCGGCTCCAGATCGAGCTCGCCGCCGTCGTCCAGGAGCGTTCCGAGCAGACCGGGGAGGTCACACCGGAACGGTTGCTCGCGTGGTTCACCGACGAGTACCTGGCGGCCGGCGCGGCGGACTGCCCGGACACCGCCGGGCCCGTCTCCGAGGCGGAGGCACCGGCCGCGCTCGCCGCACTCCTCGCCGGCCGGCGGCTGCGCGGCACGCTGCGCGAAGTCGTCGTACAGCGGCCGGAGACCACCGGGGCGGACGGCCCTCCGCCGGCAGCCTGGAAGGTCTATGCCGAGGTGGCCGACGGTGCCACGGTCCGCTGGGGCGTCGGGGAAGGCACGACGAAGGACGAGGGCCTGGGCCGCGCCCTGCGCTCGGCGGTGCGGCGGCTGGCGGCCGCCGGGTCCACGGGATCGGAGGAGCGGTGAGGGAAGCACTGGTACGGCACACCGGAACCGTCGCGCCCCTGGAGCGCAGCAGTGTGGACACCGACCAGATCATCCCGGCACGGTTCTGCAAGCGCCTCGGCCGGACCGGCTACGAGGACACCCTGTTCTCCCGCTGGCGGCAGGACCCGGACTTCCCGGTGACCTCCGCGCGCCACGCGGGGGCGAGCATCCTGGTCAGCGGGCCGGACTTCGGCATCGGCTCCTCCCGTGAGCACGCCGTGTGGGCGCTGCGCGACTTCGGGTTCCGTGTCGTGGTCGCGTCCTCCTTCGGGGACATCTTCCGGCAGAACGCGACCAAGAACGGTCTGCTGACCGCCGAGGTCCCCGAGGAGGGCGCGGCACGGCTGCGCCGGGCGGCCGCCGCCCGGCCGGACCTGCCCGTCCTCGTGGACCTGGAGCGGCGCGCGATCACCGCGGACGGCCTCGTCGTGACGTTCGACATCGACGAGTACAGCCGCTGGCAGCTGATGAACGGACTCGACGATCTCCAGGCGACGTTGAGCAAGGGGGAGAAGATCGACGCCTACGAGGCGACGCGTCCTGGCTGGCTGCCGACGACGATCGGGACATGAGCGGTCCCGGCCGAGGAAAGCACGAGAAACGAAGAGAGCTGGAAAGACGATGACGAATCTGTACGGCATCGATGCCCGGTCCGGTGAGCGCCTCGAACCCGCCGTGCCGGAGACCACGCCCGGGGAAGTGGCGGAGCGGTGCGCGGCGGCGGACCGCGCGGCACCGGCACTGGCCGCGCTTCCGCTCGACACCCGGGCCCGGCTCCTTCGGACCGTCGCCGCGGAACTCGACGCCGCGGCCGACGAGCTGATCGCGTCGGCCGACCGGGAGACGGCGCTGGGCCGTCCCGCGCTGGAAGCGGAGCTCGCGCGCACCACCCACCAGTTGCGCCTGCTCGCCGATGAGGTGCTGCGCCCCGACTTCCTGCAGCGCCGTACCGAGCAGGGCGCGGACGGTACGCCCTCGTTCCTCCGGACGCTGCTGCCCGTCGGCCCGGTCGCCGTGTACGCGGCGAGCAACTTCCCCTTCGCGCTGGCCGTCGCCGGTTCCGACACGGCGGCGGCGCTGGCCGCGGGCTGCGCCGTCGTCGTCAAGGCGCACCCCGGTCATCCCCTCACCTCGCAGCGCGTCGACCGCGTCGTCACCGGCGCCCTGCGGGCCGCCGGAGCACCGGACGGCACGTTCAGCGTGGTGCACGGGATGGCGGCGGGGCAGGCGCTGATCAACGATCCGCACATCAGGGCCGCCTCGTTCACGGGCTCCCAGGCGGGCGGGCGCGCCCTGTTCGACGCCGCCGCGTCGCGCCCCGATCCGATCCCGTTCTACGGCGAACTGGGCAGCGTCAACCCGGTGTTCCTCACCCGGGCGGCCGTCTCGGCGCGCCGGTCCGAGATCGTGTCCGGCTTCGTCACCGCGGCCACCCGCTACGTGGGCCAGCTGTGCACGAGCCCGGGGCTGATGTTCGTGCCCGCGGACGCGGGCCTGGACGAGACCCTGGCGGCCGAGCTGTCCGCGGTCCCCGCGGCCCCCCTGCTGAACCAGCGCATCCTGGACGGGTTCCGGCAGGGCACCCAGCGGCTGGCCAAGGCCGCCGACCCGCTGGTGGCCACGACCGACGGCCCGCATCTGTTCCGTACGACGATCCAGGAGTTCCTGGCGCACCCCGAACTCATGGAGGAGTGCTTCGGACCCGCGTCCGTGCTCGTCGCGTACGAGGACGAGGCGGACCTGCTCGCGGCGGCCGGCCGGCTGCCGGGATCGCTCACCGCCACCCTGCACGCCGAACCGTCCGACGCCGCCGTGGTGGGGCAGTTGCTTCCGCTGCTGACACGCAAGGTCGGACGCGTCGTGTGGAACGGCTGGCCCACCGGTGTGGCCGTGAACCGGACGATGCACCATGGCGGCCCCTGGCCCGCGACCACCTCGGCCGCGTTCACGTCCATCGGTACGGAGTCCGTCCGGCGCTTCCAGGTTCCGGTGACGTTCCAGGACTTTCCCGGTGACCTGCTTCCCACGCCGCTGAACGCGTAGTCCGTGCGCGGGGCGGGACGCGGCCGACCGCGTTCCGCCCCGCGTGCCCCGTCAGGAGGCGGAGGGCTGACGCCGCGGGGTCAGCAACCGCATGGCTTCGGCCTTGTTGACGGCGCTGATACGGGTGTCCACGCCCAGCTTGACGTAGATGTTGGTCAGATGACGCTTCACCGTTCCCTCCGAGATGAACAGCGACCGGGCGATCTCCGAGTTGCGCAGCCCCTGGGCGACCAGTTCGACCACCTCGATCTCCCGCTCGGTCAGGATCCCGCCGTCCGGGTCGCTCAGCCGCTCCATCATCCTGCGCGGGACGGAGAGCAGCACCCGGTCCTGGCTGCGGGCCGCACTGCGGATCGTGGCGGCCAGGTCCTCGCCGGTCGATTCCTTGGAGATGAAGGCGTGCACACCGAGCCCCATCGCCTTGCTCACCGTGCGGACGTCGTCGTCCGCGTGCAGTACGGCGATGCTCAGCGAGGGGCCGATCGCGAGGAGTTGGCGCAGCAGGGTCATGAGCGGCAGACCGGGTACGTCCGCATCCACCAGCACCACGTCGGGGGACTGTCCCCGCGCCGCCGCGACCAGGGCCGATCCGGTGGCTCCCTGGCCGATGACGTGCATGTCCGGCGTACCGTCGAGGATCTTGGCCACGCCCTCTCTGAAGAGATCGCGCCGACCACCCAGCACCACACGAATCCGCTCCTCAGTGCGCAGCATGCAGTCCTCCATGAATTCCCCCGCCAGCAGCCGAAATTGCGAACACTGTTCGAGATGACGAACAAATCAATCGCGGCTGCACGCGTGAACTTCCTGGTACCAAGAGTCGTTCGCCCTCGAACGCCCGTTGATCACCGGGACGAGGCTATCGGGATCGGCTTCCGCACACACCCCGCACGTTCTTGTAGACGCACCACTCGAATTAGTAGCCAGTAATCACTGGCACGTTCTCGGCGGTCCTGGCGAAGCGGCACCTCACCATCCGTCCGCCCCCGTGCCGCCTGCCCGGCCCCGCTCCTCCTGCGCCATGATCGAACTCAGCCTGGCCCGCGTCGAGACGGAGAATTTCCGGAAGACGTTGCGCAGGTGGAAGCTGACGGTGTTCGGCGACAGCCCCAGCCGCAGGGCGATCTGCTGATTGGTCATGCCCTGCACCACCAGCCGGGCGATCTCGTGCTCACGGCGGGTGAGCGCGGACGCGAGGGACCTGGCCCGCGTCGCGGGATGTGCGAAGGGGAGCACGGTCGTCAGTTTCGGCCGGTCTCCGGCCATCACCGCACGCGCGTGGGCGGCCGCCGTCTCCAGCGGGGCGACACCGCGGTTGTTCTCGACGAGCCGCTCGACCTCCCGCAGCGACCGCTCCGCGAGTTCGGCGTCACCGGCCTGCCTGGCGACGGCGACCAGCCACGCCGGACGTGCGGGGTCCTCGACGGCGTAGCCCGAGCCGGTGCCGAGCAGGGTCCACCGCTCCCGGATCCGCTCGGCGGCGGCTCGCGGCCCCTCCCGCACGAGGACCAGGGCGACTTCCCCGAACGCCGCACGCGCGACGGAGTCCGGCATGCCGTACAGCTCGGACCCGGCGCGGAATGCCTCCAGACACTTCCCCGCCTTGGTCCAGTCGCCCCGCCCCAGGTGCACCATCGCCAGGACCGAGAGCGCGATCTTGCTCCCGAAGGCCGAGGTGTACTGCCGGCCGAGCCGAAGGGTGAGCCGCGCGCAGCGCTCGGCCCGGTCCAGGTGTCCCTCCTGCCAATGACGCAACGATTCGAGGGCGACGGGCATCGGCAAGAACGCGAAAAGGCCTGCGCTTTCGACGAGTTCGCGCGTGTCCCGAATGACTCGGTCGGCCTGGTACGGGATGTGGATGTCGATGAGCCGCTTCGCGAAGAGGAAGCCGGCGTAGAACCTCCAGATCGGGGCGACGCCCCGGGCCTTCTCGTATGCGGACTGATTCAGCCACAGGCCCTGAATGAGGTCTCCCGCACGCCAGCACTCGTTCCCCCGCAGGCACAGGCTCATGATGTCGAGCGCCTCGGACCCTCCGGAGTGCACCCGACCGGCCTCCGCCGGCAGCGAGTCGTCCCCCTGCCCCATCATGGCCAGGACCAGCAGACGGAAGGCGACCGCGTCACGGTACGCACGCGTCGACGGGTCCAGCCCGGGCAGCATCTCGTCGATCGACCTCAGCGCCGGCCGGCTGCGCCCCCGGATGAAATCGATCCGCGCCTCGTCGAGCTCCGTGAGGGACCCGGCCTCCAGCTCCGAGAAGTTCCGCGAATTGATCAGGTAGAGCACGTCGCTCATCGACGAGACCCCGGGAGGACCGAGATCGGACGACTCCCTGGGCTTCCCCGCCGCCTCGGCGCACATTTCCCGCCTCCCTCGTCGCAACTTCCGAGCAGATCGGCCACCCCGATGTAAGCGCTTCCGCACCACATTAATTTGGCCACTTGCCGCTCGACCAGGCACGCGGCGCGCAGATCCATGCGTTCCGGCCATGACCCGAAGCAGTCGGTAAAGATCCAGGAGAGACGCCTTTACGACACTCTCCCGCATAGCCACCCATGACATGACCGGCAACCATCTCATCCGCTCTCGCCCGGTTCCCGGGGTCGGCGCAGAACCCGCCCCCTGCCCCGCCTTCGACATACCGAACGACGCATATCGAGGAGAAGCAGGGACCCCCTGGACGAGATCAAGATCTTTGTTGGCCGGATTTGCCCCTCTGCGCGGGACGACCCTTCCACGGGTGGCCCGCCGGCGGGATCAGGCCTTCTTGACCACGCTCGACTTGAGCTGCATCGCCCCGAAACCGTCGACCTTGCAGTCGATGTCGTGACCGTCGACGCCGTCGACCAGCCGGATGTTGCGCACCTTGGTCCCGGCCTTGATCCCCGAGGGGCTGCCCTTGACCTTGAGTGCCTTCACGACCACCACGGAGTCGCCGTCCTGCAGCACATTGCCGACGGAGTCCTTGACGACCCGCTCGCCACCGGCGTCCCCGCCCTCGGTACCGCTCTCGCCGGGCACCCATTCATGGCCGCACTCCGGGCAGACCACCAAGGCGTTCATCTCATATGTGTACTCACAGGAGCATTTCGGACAGGGGGGAAGATTCTCGTTCACCCCGCCAGCGTATCCGGCCCTCCTGTCCGCCCCCACTCGCGCGATCAGCCCCGCTCCGCCGTGACCCTCACCTCGCTGTCCGGCTCGGCCGTCACCCAGGCGTGTCCGGGCGAGCGGCGTACGACGCGTGCGCTGTCGGCGGTCGTGATCCGCCAGTCGCCCGGAGGGAGGGACAGGGCGGTCGTCCGGGAGCCCGAGAAGGCCGCGCGGTAGGTCAGGCGGTAGACGCCCGTCCCGGGGTCGTACGCGGCGGAGCGGACCGTTCCTGCCACGGTCTCCGCGTACGGCTCGGCGGTCAGCTCCTTGTTGGTGCGGAAGGCGCCGGTGCCGTCGACCGCGCAGTAGCCGCCCCCGTAGCACCACACATAGCCCGCCCAGCCGGAGGTGTAGCGGCCCAGGGAGGCCAGCGCGTCGCGGTAGAAGCGGTTCATGTTCGGCAGGGTGTTGTTCAGCGGGCCCCACTCGCCGACCACGACCGGGACCCCGTACCGCTCGGGGTACTCGGTGACGGCCCGCTCGTACGCCTCGATCCAGCCGGCCCCGGGATCGTAGTCGGCGCCCGCCTCCATGGCGGTGTTGTAGAAGTGCGGCGCGTACACGACCCGGGGGTCGTCCACCCGGCCGAGGCCGGTCGGCACGCCTTCGCCGACGACGGGGGTCGGCTCGACGAACACCCAGGCGTCCCGGTCGGCCGAACGGACGGCGTCGGCCAGGCGGTTGTACATCGGCGTGAGCTGGTCGCGTTCGACGCGGCGCGCGGCCGTCGCCAGGTCCTCTCCCGGCTTCAGCTCACCCATGGGCTCGTTGATCAGGTCGTAGCCGAGCACGGCCGGATGACGGGCGAAGCGGGTGGCGAGGGTGCGCCACATCCCGGCCTGGGCGCGCCGGAGGTCCTCGTCGTCGTAGAGGTGGGTGAAGGCGCGCTGCACGGCGGGCTCGAAGTACTCGGCGAACCAGTCGTCCGGATGCGCGGTGAACGGCAGGCCGTCGGTTCTGGTCGCCCACTCGGGTGCGCCGCGATGGCCGAAGGCAGGTCCGAAGACGTCCTGGTGGGCGTCGATGACGACCTTCACGTCGTAGCGCTCGGCCCAGTCCAGGACGCGCTCGATCTTGCGCAGATAGGTCCGGCTGTACTGGCCGGGCCGGGGCTCCAGGTCGTCCCAGAAGACCAGCAGCCGGGCGAAGTCGAACCCCTGGGCGCGCAGGTCGCGCAGATGGCGTTCGGTGATGCCGGTCAGGGCCTCGTCGCCCCGGTGCGTCTTGTCCTCGATGTTCCAGCCGTGCAGGGTGAGCACCCGCCCGTGCCGGTCGGTGAGCCGGGGTATGCCCGGCCCGGCCTCCCCGGCGTGGGCGGTGGCGGGGGCAAGCAGCGCGGCGACGACCGCGCTCGCCGTGAGTATCGCTCGCAGCACAGGAACCTCCGGGCCGACGGTGTGCGTGGTGCCGCGCATCCCACCAGCAGCCGCCGCACACTTCAAGTCCCTTGACTTCGCGTGCACTTCAGGCTGAAGACTCCCGTGCCATCAGCCGTGCGACAGGAGGGACCCGCATGAAGTACCGCACGATCGGCACCGATCCGGCCACCCGACGGGAGGTGAGCGTGCTCGCGCTCGGCGCGATGCTGTTCGGATCGCGCACCGACGAGAAGACCGCGCTCGCCGTCCTCGACCGCTATGTCGAGGCCGGCGGGAACTTCATCGACACGTCCGACAACTACGCCTTCTGGGAGGACGGGAGCCAGGGCGGACAGAGCGAGGAGCTGCTCGGGCGGTGGCGGCGCAGCCGGGGCATCGGGGACGAGGTCGTCATCGCGACCAAGCTCGGCGCCCGGCCCCTCGCACCCGGCACCGGCTACATCGACAACGCCGAGGGTCTGTCCGCGAAGGTCATCCGCGAGTCGGCCGACCGCAGTAGGATGGGGGTACCGCCCGCGCGAGCGTAGCCGAGCGTGGGGGAGGCTCGGCGTGGAGCGGCTCGATCTGCTGTACGCGCACATCGCGGACCCCGCCGTTCCGCTCGGGGAGACCGTCGAGGGGTTCGCCGCGCTCGTCGCCGAGGGCACCGTGGGCCTGCTCGGCGTCAGCAACCACGCCGTGTGGCGGGTGGAACGCGCCCGCGCCCTCGCCGCGGCGGCCGGACTGCCGGGCTACGAGGTGCTCCAGTACCAGCACAGCTATCTGCGGCCCCGTACGGACGTGTCCGGCGAGCAGTTCCCCGACGGCAGCCTCGGCGGCGCCGACGCCCAGCTGCGCGACTATCTGCGGGCGGAGCCGGACCTGACCCTGGTCGCCTACTCACCGCTGCTGGCCGGCGCCTACACCCGCGCCGACAAGCCGCTGCCGCCGGACTACGACCACCCCGGCACCCCGGCCCGGCTCGCGGTGCTGCGCGAGGTGGCGCGGGAGACCGGGGCGACCGTCAACCAGGTGGTCCTGGCCTGGCAGTTGGGCGGAGAACTGCCCGTCGTACCGCTCGCCGGAGCCTCCTCGGTGGCCCAGCTCGACGAGAACCTCGCCGCCGTCGAACTGGAACTCACCGGGGAGCAACGGGCCCGGCTGGACGCGGCTCACTGACCGCTGACCGGAGTGGTCGATGACGAACAGGTGGTCCGCCGCCGGGCCGCGCCGGCGGACCACCTCCACCCCGGGCGGAGCCGTCCCCACCGGTGTCACGCCCGCCTCGCCGCGGACGCGGTCCAGCAGCGCGGCCGGCGTGGCCGGGTCGGGCAGGCCGGCCAGGTACCACCGCCGGGTCACCGCCGGCGCACCGGCCAGGGGCCCGCCGGCGTACGACGCGACCGTCTCGGCACCCGCCGGCCGCAGCCGCTCCGACCACAGCGTGCCCGTCGCCCCGTCCGGCACCGCACCGGGCAGCAGCGGGAACGGATCGTCGGAGCGGACGCCCAGGAGGTCCCGGAAGGCGCCCGGGTAACCGCCCAGCCGGTCATGGCCGTTCTTGTCCACGGACCCGCCGTGGAAGCCGACGGCCGGGGTGCCGCCCCGCTCGGCGGACCCGGAGACGTTCGCCGCGCCCGCGTCGTCGGCCAGGTACTGGCTCGGGGCCGGCACCAGCCGGTACGCACGGCGACCCCGGCCCGCCACAGCGGCTCGTATCAGGACCGGACCAGGTCCAGGTGGCGCAGCGCGCCGCTCGGCCGGGCGGGCAGTTCCAGCGCCCAGCGGGCGGCCCAGTCCCGGACGATCGCCGTCTCGGCCGGGGAGGTGCTGCCGCCCACCTCCGCCAGCGCCTTCAGATCGGCACCCAGACGCACCACGGCCTTGCGTATCACGGATGTCTCTTTCAAGTGCACGCGCCTCAGCCCTTGTTGGAGCCCAGGGTCAGGCCGCTGACGAACTGGCGCTGGAGCGCGAAGTAGACGACCAGGGTCGGGATCGCTGTCAGCAGGGAGCCCGCGGCGACCAGGTTGGGGTCGGTGAAGTACTGGCCGGAGAGGTTGTTCAGCGCCGAGGTGATCGGCATGTTCTCGCCGGTCGAGATCAGCACCAGGGCCCAGAAGAAGTCGTTGTAGATCCAGATCGACAGCAGGGTCGCCAGGGCCGCCATCGCCGGTTTGCACAGCGGCAGCGTGATCTGCCAGTACAGCCGCCACACCGAGGCGCCGTCGACCAGCGCGGCCTCCGTCAGCTCGTGCGGCAGCGAGCGCATGTAGTTGCTCAGCACGAACGCGCAGAACCCGGACTGGAACGCCACATGGATCAGGACCAGGCCCAGCGCGGAGTCGTACAGCTTGCCGCTCGCGGTGATGCCCGGCAGGTCCGTGAGCAGGTACAGCCGGTACAGCGGGGTGATGATGACCTGCTGGGGCAGCAGGTTGCCCGCCGTGAACACCAGCAGCAGCGCGAGGTTGAGACGGAAGTCGAACCGGCTGACGTAGAAGGCGACGCAGGAGGACAGGAACAGCGTCAGCAGCACGGCCGGGATCGCGATCACCAGCGTGTTGCCGAAGTAGTGCATCATGTCCGACTGCTGGAACGCGTTCTTGAAGTTGTCGAAGTTCAGCGTGTCCGGCCAGGAGACGTACCCCTTGGCGCTGGTCTCGCTGTACGGGCGCAGGGCCGAGAAGACCGCCCAGAGCAGCGGCGCCAGCCAGGCGAGGGCGGTGCCGGCGAGGAAGACGTGCAGCAGGATCCGGGCCGGCCGGATCGGGGCACGCCGCTCTCCCGGCGCGCTCACGGTGCTCATGCGCGCCGCTCCTTCCGGAAGGTGGCGATGAGATACGGGATGATCACCGCTAGGGAGATCACCAGGAGGACGACGGCGATGGCGGAGCCGTAACCGATGCGGCTGGACTCGCCGATGATGTTGTTGGTGACCAGGATCGACAGCAACTCGGTGCCCTGGGCGCCCTTGTTGAAGACGAAGACCAGGTCGAAGGCGCGCAGTGCCTCGATGATGGTGACGACGAGGACGACCGTGTTGGTCGGGCGCAGGGTCGGGAAGATGACGCTCTTGAACGTCTGCCACTCGTTCGCGCCGTCCAGCGCGGACGCCTCCCTGAGCGACGGGTCGACGCTCTTCAGGCCGGCCAGGTACAGGATCATCATGTAGCCGGTGTGCCGCCAGGACGCGGCGATCAGGACGGCCCACAGGTTGAGGTCGGGGTCGCCGATCCAGTCGATGTAGTGGCCGGGCCTGTTGGCGTCGAGGATGCTGTTGATCAGCCCGGTGTCCGGGTTGTAGACCAGCTGCCAGACGAAGCCGATGCACGCCATCGAGATGACGACGGGCAGGAAGAACGCGGTCTGGTAGACCCGCGAGAACCGGATCCGCTTGTCCAGCTGGACGGCCAGGAACAGGCCGAACGGCGTCGGGATCAGGATCAGCACCACGAACCAGATGACGTTGTGCTGGACGGCCGGCCAGAACTGCGGGTTGTCGGTGAAGAGTTGCCGGAAGTTGCCCAGGCCGACCCACTTGATGGAGTCGAACCCGATCCCGTCCCAGGTGGTGAAGGCGAGGAAGATGGAGGCGAGGGCGGTGACCCACACCAGGAGTACGTGCAGGACGGTGGGCACGCCCGCCATCACGGCGAGCGTGAACCGGTCACGGCGGGTCAGCAGGCGCCGGTGGCCGTGCGTGACCCGCGTCTTCTCGGGCGCGGTCCCCGGCGGCGGCACGGCTGCCGCCTCCGGGGTCTTCGTCGTCGTGTCGGTCGTCATCGGGTCGCTCACGAGGACGCGAAGATCGTCTTCTTCTGGCGCTCGATGGACGACAACAGGCTGTCCACGCCCTTGGGGTTCTGGAGGAACTTCTGCAGGCCGGGCTGCATCACCGTGGAGGTGAAGTCGGGGCGGCTGTCGCGGTCCATGAACTGGGTGAGGCTCTTGGCGCCGCCGATCATCTCGAACGCCTTCTTCTGCAGCGCCGAGTAGGAGGAGGTGTCGGCCTTGCCGGAGGCGGCCACCACGCTCGGGTCGGTCTTCAGGTACAGCTCCTCGGCCGCCGGGCTGCCCAGGTACTCCAGCAGCTTGAGGACACCCGCGTGGTTCTTCGGGGCCTTGCTGACCATGAAGCCGTCGGTCGGCGCCTCGACGGTGTCCTGGCCGTACGCGGAGTTGATCTCCGGGAAGGGGAAGAAGTCGAGGTCGTCCAGGTCCGCCTTGTTCGTGAACTGCTGGGCCACGAAGGAGCCGAGGAGGTACATGCCGGCCTTCTTCGACACCAGGGTCTGCGCGGCGTCCTGCCAGGTACGGCCCATGAAGCCGTCCTGGTGGTAGGGGAGGATCTCGGCCCAGTGGTCGAAGACGTCCTTCACCTTGGCGTCGGTCCAGGACGCCTTGCCGGCCATCAGCTCGACGTGGAAGTCGTAGCCGTTCAGACGGAAGTTGATCTGGTCGAAGGTGCCCATCGCCGGCCAGGCGTCCTTGTCGCCGAAGGCGAGCGGGACCAGGCCGTCCTTCTTCATCTGCTTCAGCAGGGCGACGAAGTCGTCCCAGGTCGCGGGGATCTTGTAGCCGTGCTGCTGGAAGACGCTCTTGCGGTAGAAGACCGCCCACGGGTACGTCGTCATCGGCACGAAGTAGTACTTGCCGTCCTCGCCCTTGCTGAGCTTCTTCATCGCCTCGGGGAAGTTGTCCCCGATCTTCGCCCACACGTCGTCGATCGGCGTGGCCAGCTTCTTCGCCGCGAAGAACTGCATGCGGTATCCGGCGAACCAGTTGAACACGTCGTCCGGGGTGCCCTGCAGATACGAGTTGATCTGCTCCTGGAAGGTGTTGTGGTCCTTCGTGTTCACATCCACGGTCAGGCCGGACTGCTTCTTGAAGGCGGCGTAGACGCTTTCGAACGCCTTCTTCGGCACCGCGTCCGAGGCGTTGGAGCCGACGGTGACGGTCTTCGGGTCGGAGCCGGAACCGCTGCCTCCGCAGGCGGACAGCAGGGGTATGCCGGCCCCGGCGAGCAGGGCGGCACCGCCCGCTCCGCGCAGCAGGGAACGCCGGCTGGGACCGGGGACGGAAAGACCGGAGGGGGAGAGGCGCATGGCTGCTCCTGAGGAATACAGGGTTCGGTCAAGGGAGTGAGTTGATCACCGAAAGGTCCTCGAAACCGCTCAGAAACCAACTCGACCGAACATCGTGGGCGTAATAACAGCCCCATGTCCGCTCATGCGTCAATAGCTCCGGTCGGAGTCGGGAGTCTCTTGCCCGAAACGTAATCGTCATGGTCACCTGCGCCGTTGAGGGCGGGTTCCGACCGGCGCGCGATCACCCGGTGCCGTTCGCCGCGGGGTGCGGTGTACTGGGCTCAGGCCTCTCGGGCGGGTCCGGGGAGGTGAGGGTGTCCCTGGTTTGTACTTACATTCGGACCTGCTTGTGAAATGATGTCTTAACAAAGTATTGACAGCGGGCTCGACAGAGGCTTGTATCCCGTCCCAACGCATCAGCGTCCCTTGCCCCGTCGCACGCACAGTGAGGTGCAGGAAAAGATGGACCGCTCTTCTCGCCCCCGCTCCCGCAGACTGGCCCCCTTGGTGGCCGTGGCCGCTGCGGCAGCCCTCACCCTCGCCGGCTGCTCCAGCAGTCACGGCGGCAAGAAGGCCGAGGAGGAAGCGGCGAACGCCTCCGCGGGCAAGGCCGACACCCCCCGCATGACCGTCGCGCTGGTCACCCATCAGGCGCCCGGCGACACCTTCTGGGACACCGTCCGCAAGGGTGCGGAGGCCGCGGCGGCCAAGGACAACATCAAGCTCGTCTACTCCGCCGACCCCAACGCGGGGAACCAGGCCAACTACGTGCAGAACGCGATCGACCAGAAGGTCGACGGCATCGCGGTCACCCTGGCCAAGCCCGACGCCATGAAGGGCGCGATCACCAAGGCGCAGCAGGCCGGCATCCCGGTGGTCGGCCTCAACTCGGGACTGAGCGACTGGAAGAAGCTCGGCCTGCTGGAGTTCTTCGGGCAGGACGAGAGCGTGGCGGGCGAGGCGTTCGGCGACAAGCTGAACACCACCGGCGCGAAGAAGATCGTCTGTGTGATCCAGGAGCAGGGCAACGTCGGCCTCACCCAGCGCTGCGACGGCGTGAAGAAGACGTTCAAGGGCGCCACTGAGACCCTGTATGTGAACGGTGCCGACATGCCGTCCGTGAAGTCGACGGTCACGGCGAAGCTGAAGCAGGACAAGGACGTCGACACGGTCGTCACCCTCGGTGCCCCCATCGCCCTGACCGCGGTCCAGTCGGTGGGCGACGCGGGCAGCAAGGCCAAGGTGGCCACCTTCGACCTCAACAAGGAACTGGTCAAGGCGGTGCAGAACGGCACCATCGAGTTCGCCGTCGACCAGCAGCCCTATCTCCAGGGCTACCTGGCGGTCGACTCGCTGTGGCTCTACAAGAACAACGGCAACTACAGCGGCGGCGGTGAGCAGCCGGTGCTGACCGGACCGGCCTTCGTGGACAAGTCCAACGTCGACAAGGTCGCCGAGTTCGCCGCGAAGGGCACCCGGTGATGGGCATGACACAGCAGGCTGAGCCGGCCCTGAGCGGGCCGGCCGCGCCCGGCCCGAAGCGGAGCGACGGCCGCACCGCCCGCCGCCCGCTGCCCCTGCGGCTGCTGGCCCGGCCCGAGGTGGGCGTCTTCCTCGGCGCCGTCGCCGTCCTGGTCTTCTTCCTGATCACGGCGCCACCGGTGCGCGACGGCAGCTCGATGGCGAACATCCTGTACCAGTCCTCGACCATCGGCATCATGGCCCTCCCGGTCGCGCTGCTGATGATCGGCGGCGAGTTCGACCTCTCCTCCGGCGTCGCCGTGATCTCCTCGGCGCTCACCGCCAGCATGCTCAGCTACGAGCTGACGCTCAACGTGTGGACCGGCGTGATCGTCGCCCTGGTCGTGTCCCTCGCGATCGGCGCCTTCAACGGCTGGATGGTCGTGAAGACGGGCCTGCCCAGCTTCCTGGTCACCCTCGGCACCTTCCTGATCCTCCAGGGCGCCAACCTCGCCGTGACCAAGCTGGTCACCGGCAACGTCGCCACCGACGACATCAGCGACATGGACGGCTTCCAGCAGGCCAAGAAGGTCTTCGCGTCCTCGTTCGACGTCGGCGGGGTCCAGGTGAAGATCACCGTGATCTGGTGGCTGGTCTTCGCCGCCCTCGCCACCTGGGTGCTGCTGCGCACCAAGTACGGCAACTGGATCTTCGCCGTCGGCGGCAACAAGGACAGCGCCCGCGCGGTCGGTGTCCCGGTGAACTTCACCAAGATCACCCTGTTCATGCTGGTCGGGTTCGGCGCCTGGTTCGTCGGCATGCACAACCTGTTCTCGTTCAACACCGTGCAGTCCGGCGAGGGCGTCGGCCAGGAGCTGATCTACATCGCCGCGGCCGTCATCGGCGGCTGCCTGCTCACCGGCGGCTACGGCTCCGCGATCGGCCCGGTCTTCGGCGCGTTCATGTTCGGCATGGTGCAGCAGGGCATCGTCTACGCCGGCTGGAACCCCGACTGGTTCAAGGCATTCCTCGGCGTGATGCTCCTCGGCGCCGTCCTGATCAATCTGTGGGTCCAGCGCACGGCGACCCGGAGGTGACCCATGACTGACCACACCACCACCCATGGCGCCGTCCTGAAGGACACCCCGCCCCCGGGGGAGGGCCCCCTCGTCGAACTGCGCGGCGCGGGCAAGTCCTACGGCAACATCCGCGCCCTGCACGGCGTCGACCTGAAGGTCCACGCCGGCCAGGTCACCTGCGTCCTCGGTGACAACGGCGCCGGCAAGTCCACCCTCATCAAGATCATCTCCGGGCTGCACCAGCACACCGAGGGCGAGTTCCTCGTCGACGGGCAGCCGGTGCGCTTCTCCACCCCGCGCGAAGCCCTCGACAGGGGCATCGCCACCGTCTACCAGGACCTGGCCACCGTCCCCCTGATGCCGGTGTGGCGGAACTTCTTCCTCGGCTCGGAGATGACCAAGGGCCCCTGGCCGGTCCGCCGCCTGGACATCGCCCGTATGAAGAGCACCGCCGACGAGGAACTGCGCAACATGGGCATCGTCCTGGACGACCTGGAGCAGCCCATCGGCACCCTCTCCGGCGGCCAGCGGCAGAGCGTGGCCATCGCCCGCGCCGTCTACTTCGGCGCCCGCGTCCTCATCCTGGACGAGCCGACGGCCGCCCTCGGCGTCAAGCAGTCCGGCGTGGTGCTGAAGTACATCGCCGCCGCCCGCGACCGCGGCCTCGGCGTCATCTTCATCACCCACAACCCCCACCACGCCTACATGGTCGGTGACCACTTCAGCGTCCTGCGGCTCGGCACACTGGAGCTGAGCGCCGAACGCAGCGAGGTCGGTCTCGAAGAGCTGACCAACCACATGGCCGGCGGTGCCGAACTCGCCGCGCTCAAGCACGAGCTGGCCCAGGTCCGCGGCGTCGACGTGGAGGAACTGCCCGAAGAGGCCGACCTCACCGCGCCCGTCGCGCCCTCCCCGGAAGGAACACCCTGACCATGGCGCACCCCTCCCCGCTCGACCGCATCCGGGTCGGCTCGGCCCCCGACTCGTGGGGTGTCTGGTTCCCCGACGACCCCCGGCAGGTGCCCTGGGAACGCTTCCTCGACGAGGTCGCCGAGGCCGGCTACGACTGGATCGAGCTGGGCCCGTACGGCTACCTGCCCACCGACCCGGCGCGGCTGACCGACGAGGTGGCCAAGCGGAACCTGAAGGTCTCGGCGGGCACCGTCTTCACCGGCCTGCACCGCGGCCCGGCCGTCTGGGAGGAGACCTGGGCGCACGTCAGCCAGGTCGCCGCGCTCACCCGGGCGACGGGCGCCCGGCACCTGGTGGTGATCCCCTCCTTCTGGCGGGACGACAAGACCGCCGAGATCCTGGAGCCGCCGGAGCTGACCGCCGAGCAGTGGGCGCACCTGACCAAGGGCATGGAGCGGCTCGGCCACGAGGTCAGGGAGACGTACGGCCTGGACATCGTCGTGCACCCGCACGCCGACACCCACATCGACACCGAGGCCCACGTCGAGCGCTTCCTGGACTCGACCGACACCGATCTGGTCAACCTCTGCCTGGACACCGGGCACTACGCCTACTGCGGCGGCGACAGCGTCAAGCTGATCGAGACGTACGGCGAGCGGATCGGATACCTCCACCTCAAGCAGGTGGACCCGGAGATCCTGGCCGACGTCCGGGCCCAGGGGACGCCGTTCGGGCCGGCCGTGGCACAGGGCGTGATGTGCGAACCGCCGTCGGGCGTACCCGAGCTGGGGCCGGTGCTGGAGGCGGCGCAGCGGCTGGGCGTGGAGCTGTTCGCGATCGTCGAGCAGGACATGTACCCGTGCGAGCCGGACAAGCCGCTGCCGATCGCGGTGCGCACCCGGCGCTTCCTGCGGTCCTGCGGGGCCTGAGGGTTGGCCCCGGCGCGGGCCGGGAACCAACGGGGGCACGCGGGCGTTCTCACTGACAACGGGGAACGCCCGCGCGGACGGGAGGACGACATGGCACACCGCACGGAAGTCCACGAGACACCCCACGAGGCCGCCGGGGCGCCCGGCGCCCAGCCCCAGGGGCGCTTCAGCCACCTGCCCGAGCGGATACGCCCGCAGGACACGGTGGAGACCAAGCCGGCGACCCTGCCGGACCCGACGCGCGACACCTACAACCCGGACGAGTGGCTGATCCGGTACTGCGGCTGAGACACGCGTACGGCGCCGGGCACCCGCCCGGCGCCGTACGCGTTCGGCTCACGCCCGCCGCACCTCCGCGAGGGTCACCGGCCGGTGCTCGTGCAGGGACAGCGTGCAGGCCTCGGCGATCCAGCCGGCCTCCAGGGCGTCATCGACGGTGCACGGGGAGGGCCGGGTGCCGGCCACGACCTCGGTGAACGCGGTCAGTTCGGCGCGGTAGGCGGCGGTGAAGCGGTCCATGAAGAAGTCGTGCGGGGTGCCGGCCGGGAAGGTCACGCCGGGCTCGACCGAGCGGAGCGGCAGCTTGTCGTCCAGGCCGACGGCGATGGAGTCGGCGAAGCCGTGCAGCTCCATGCGCACGTCGTAACCCCGCGCGTTGTGCCGGGAGTTGGACACCACCGCGATCGTGCCGTCGTCCAGGGTCAGGATCGCCCCGGTGGTGTCGGCGTCGCCCGCCGCCTCGATGTAGTCGGCGCCCCGGTTGCCGCCCACCGCGTACACCTCGGTGACCTCACGGCCCGTCACCCAGCGGATGATGTCGAAGTCGTGCACGGAGCAGTCGCGGAAGATGCCGCCGGACGTGGCGATGTACGCGGCCGGCGGCGGCGCCGGGTCCAGGGTCGTGGACCGCACCGTGTGCAGCTTGCCCAGCTCACCGGCGCGCACGGCGGCCCGCGCGGCGGCGAAGCCCGCGTCGAAGCGCCGGTTGTAGCCGATCTGGATCGGTACGTCGCTGCCCTGGACGGCCTGGAGGACCCGGGCGCCCTCGCTCATCGTCCGGGCGACGGGCTTCTCGCAGAAGACCGGGACGCCGGCCTCGACGCCGGCCAGGATCAGGGCGGGGTGGGCGTCGGTGGCGGCGGCCACCACGATGCCGTCCACGCCGGCGGCCAGCAGTGCCTCGGGCGAGTCCGCGACCTCGGCGCCGAACCGCTCGGCGGCGGACTTGGCCGCGTCCGCGAACGGGTCGGTGACGACGAGCGACTCGACGGCGTCCAGGCCGCGGAGGGTCTCGGCGTGGAAGGCGCCGATGCGGCCGAGGCCGAGGATTCCGATACGCATGAGGTGCTGCTCCTAGGATCTGGTACGGAGTTCTGGTCGAGGCCGCCGAGCACGTTCTGGTCCCAGTCGATCACCGAACCGGTGACCACACCGGACCGGTCGGACAGCAGGAAGACCACGAACTCCGCGATGTCGTCCGGT
The DNA here is from genome assembly GCF_040645635.1 of Streptomyces sp. NPDC046727. NCBI lineage: Bacteria > Bacillati > Actinomycetota > Actinomycetes > Kitasatosporales > Streptomycetaceae > Streptomyces > Streptomyces sp. NPDC046727. Next base: position 70,757 of record NZ_JBEYYR010000039.1, on the reverse strand, counting down.
TGGCCGAGCTTGCTCGGACAGCCAGGTGCGGCCTGGCGCGGAGGAGACGGACATCGGTGTCCCTCTTTCGGTCACGGGAGCGGCGCGGCACTGTCATTCTTGTCAGTACAAACCCCTCGAACAATCAGCAGCGAGCCATCAAAAACCCCTCAAGGAGCCGGTCCATGGGCCATCCGTTCCCGATCCGGGAGATCGCGCGTCAGGCGGGTCTCAGCGAGGCAACCGTGGACCGGGTGCTGAACGGCAGGGGAGGGGTGCGGGAGAGCACCGCGCAGGAGGTGCACCGGGCCATCGCCGATCTCGACCGGCAGCGCACCCAGGTCCGGCTGGTCGGCCGCACCTTCATGGTCGACATCGTGGCGCAGGCGCCCGAGCGGTTCACCACCGCCGTACGCGCCGCCTTGGAGGCCGAACTGCCCGGGCTGCATCCGGCGGTCGTCCGCTCCCGCTTCCACTTCCGGGAGACCGGGCCCGTCCAGGAGCTGGTCCGCACCCTGGACCGGATCGCCCGGCGCGGCTCGCAGGGCGTGATCCTGAAGGCGCCGGACGTCCCCGAGGTCACCGCGGCCGTCGGCCGGCTGACCGCCGCAGGCGTCCCGGTCGTCGCCCTCGTGACCGACCTGCCGACGAGCGGGCGCGTCGGCTACGTCGGCATCGACAACCGGGCGGCCGGCGCGACAGCCGCCTACCTCATGGGCCAGTGGCTCGGCGACCGGCCCGGGAACGTCCTCACCAGCCTCAGCAGCGGCTTCTTCCGCAACGAGGAGGAGCGCGAGATGGGGTTCCGCGCGACCATGCGGGCCCGGCATCCGGAGCGCACGCTGGTGGAGATCGCCGAGGGGCAGGGCCTGGACGCCACGCAGTACGACCTGGTCCGCGCCGCCCTGGAACGCGACCCGGAGATCCGCGCGGTGTACTCCATCGGCGGCGGCAACAACGCCACCCTGCGGGCCTTCGCCGACCTCGGCCGCGCCTGCGCGGTGTTCATCGCGCACGACCTGGACCACGACAACACCCGCCTGCTGCGCGAGCACCGGCTGTCCGCCGTGCTGCACCACGATCTGCGGCACGATCTGCGCGAGGCCTGTCACGAGGTGATGCGCTTCCATGGCGCGCTGCCGCCGGCGGGCCCGGTGCTGCCGTCGGCGATCCAGGTGGTCACCCCGTACAACATGCCTACAGGCTGACCCACCGGCCGGTCTCCGCCGACTCCGCCATGGCGTCCAGCACGCTCGCGCTGTGCACCGCGTCCGCGAGGGTGGCGCCGTACGGCGTGCCCTCGGCGACGGAGCGTACGAAGCGGTAGGCCTCGATCACCTTCAGGTCGTCGTAGCCCATCGCGTTGGCCGCGCCGGGCTGGAACGCGGCGAACTCGCCGGCGCCCGGGCCGACGTACACCGTGCTCACCGGCTGGTCCTGGTAGGTCGTGCCGCGACTGAGCGCCAACTCGTTCATCCTCCGGAAGTCCCAGAACACCGCCCCTTTGGTGCCGTGCACCTCGAAGCCGTAGTTGTTCTGCTCGCCGACCGAGACCCGGCAGGCCTCCAGGATGCCGCGGGCCCCGGACGCGAAGCGCAGCAGGCAGCCGGCGTAGTCCTCGTTCTCGACCGGGCCCGGCTCGCCCCCGGTCGCCAGGGCGTGGCCGGCCGTCGCACCGGCCGGACGGGCGCGCTCCGGGACGAAGATCGCGGTGTCGGCGGTGAGGGAGACGATGTCGCCGAGCAGGAAGCGAGCCAGGTCCGCGCCGTGCGAGGCCAGGTCGCCGAGCACCCCGCTGCCACCGCGCTCGCGCTCGTACCGCCAGGTCAGGGCGCCCTCCGGGTGGGCCGCGTAGTCACTGAACAGGCGGATGCGGACGTGGGTGACCGGGCCGATCTCACCGGCGGCGATCAGCTCGCGGGCGGCCTCCACGGCGGGCGCGTTGCGGTAGTTGAAGCCGACCGTGCCCTGCACACCGGCCTTGGCGACGGCGTCGGCGACCGCGCGGGCGTCCGCGGCGGTCAGGCCCACCGGCTTCTCGATCCACAGGTGCTTGCCGGCCTCGGCCATCGCCACCCCGATCTCCCGGTGCAGGAAGTTCGGCGCGGTGACGCTGACGGCCTGGACGCGCGGATCGGCGGCCACCTCGCGCCAGTCCCGGGTGGCGGAGGCGAACCCGAACCGCTCGGCGGCCTCCTCGGCCCGCCCCGGCACCTCCTCGGCGACCGTGACCAGCCGGGGCCGCAGCGGGAGCTGCGGATAGTGGTGCGGCAACCGCGCGTACGCCTGGGTGTGCACCCGGCCCATCCAGCCGAACCCGACGACGGCGACACCCAGCGCATCCACCATGAGAGCCCCTCTTTGGACCGGTCCATGCTTCGTCCAGGCCACCTTTGTGCTGACATGGCCAGCGTGTCAACCCTTTGACAGGGCGGCACGCCGCATGGAACGGTCCATGCCATGAGACCGCCGACGATCCGTGACGTGGCCGAACGGGCCGGAGTGTCGAAGTCGCTGGTCTCCCTGGTGCTGCGCGGCTCCGGCCAGGTACGCCCCCAGAAGCGGGACGCCGTCCTGGCGGCCGTACGGGAACTGGGCTACCGGCCGAACGCGGCGGCGCGCAGCCTCAGCGAGCAGCGCACCCGCACCATCGGCGTGCTCCTGGACGACCTGCGCAACCCCTGGTTCGTCGACCTCCTCGACGGCCTGAACTCCCTGCTGCACGCGGCCGGCCTGCACATGCTGCTCGCCGACGCCCGCCTGAACCGGCGGATGGGCCACGACCTCGCCGAGCCGTTCCTGGACCTGGGCGCCGACGGCCTGGTGGTCGTCGGCACGGTTCCGGACGCGGGCGGAATCGGGGCGCTCGCGCGGCGGATGCCGGTGGTCGTGGCGGGCGCCCGCGAACCGCAGCCGCCGGAGGTGGACGTCGTCGCCGGGGACGACGAGCGGGGTGCCCGGCTGGCCACCGAGCACCTGCTCGGCCTCGGCCACCGCCGGATCGCGCATCTCGCGGGCCACGGCGCCGTCGGCGAGCTGCGCCGGCGCGGCTTCGAGGCGGCGATGCGGGCCCACGGCGCCGAGCCGCTGGTCGAACCCGGCGATCTCACCGAGGAGGGCGGCTACCGGGGCACCGTACGACTGCTCAGCCGCCCCGACCGGCCCACGGCCCTCTTCGCCGTCAACGACATGGCCTCGGTCGGCGCCCTCTCGGCCGCCGAGGAGCTGGGCCTGCGGGTGCCGCGCGACCTGTCGGTGGCCGGGTACGACAACACCAGCATCTCCCGGCTCCGGCACGTGTGGCTGACCACCGTCGACACCGCCCCGCACGAGATCGGCCGCCGCGCCGCCCGCTGCCTCCTGGAACGCCTGGAGCGGCCCGGCGGCGAGGGGCGGGTGCAGCTCGCCGTGCCGACGCTGGAGGTCCGGGGGACGACGGCGGCCCCGCCCGGGCTCACAGATTGATCGCGTAGGCCTTCCGCAGCGTCTCGTGCACGGTCCAACGGGTACGGTCGCCCGCGCGCAGCACCGCCATGTCGCCGGGGCCCACCCGCAGCGTCGGGCCGTCCTCGACCTCGATCGTCACCGACCCGCTGATCACCACGAACAGCTCGTCCGCCTCGGTGTCGGTGACCACGCCCGGGGTGATCTGCCAGATCCCGCGGACCTGCCTGCCGTCCGCCGACTCCCAGACCACCTTCCCGGTGACCTCCGGGTCTCCGGAGACGATCTGCGCCGGGTCCAGGGGCTCGGGTTCCAGGTCGGCGTCGGGGATGTGGAGCGCGAAGCTGTGCGTCATGAGCCCGACCCTAGCCGCCGCGCGAGCCGTGCCGGCGTGGACAGTGTGTGGGGCATCCGGCCCGGCCGGAGGACACTTCGTCGGGGCGCGCGGACCGGGGGCGGACCGGCGGTGGCCCGGCGGGTGGACTGGCGGGGGCGCGGGGCCCGGGTGATCGTGGGGACATGGCGGACTCCACGGCGGCAGGCCCGACACCGCCCCGGCGGCACGGCATGCGCGAGATGGTCCTGTTCGGCGGGGTGTACGGCGCCGTCCTGGCCAGCTCGATGGTCGCGGCGCTCACCCAGTACGGGCACACGTCCGCCAAGGTCCGTGGCTACGACGCCCTGTGGGTGCTGGTGACCGCGTGCGCCTCGGCCCTCGCCCACGGCTACGCCCACTACATCGCCGAGCGCGGCCCGCAGCACCGGTGGGACATGCTGGTGGCCCTGCGCCACGAGTGGCCGCTCGTCACGGCCGTACTGCCCACGGTCTTCCTGCTCGCGGGCGCGCGCTGGGGGTGGTGGCCCGCGAAGGGCGTCGAGTACACGGCGTTCGCCCTCAACATCGTGATCCTGTTCGTGCTCGGCGTCGTCACCGCCCGCTGGTCGGCGCGGCGCTGGCCGGTCGCCGTCCTCATGGGGCTGGGGGACGCGCTGCTCGGGCTGATCGTGGTGGGGGCGAACGCCTTGATCAAGTAGCGGCCGGACCGGGCGGTGTCAGCGGCCGGAGCGGACCCCGTCCAGGGCGATCCCGAGGACCCGGTCGCGCTGGTCGGCGTCCTCGAACGCCGTCGCCGTGATCCCGGCGACCATCCGCAGCAGGTCCCCGAAGTCCATGTCCTGACGGGCGATGCCGGCTCGCTGCGCGCGCTCCAGCAGCGGGCCGCCGGCCGCGTACATGGACGAGCGGCAGGCCTGGAAGATGTCCGACTCGCCGTCGAGCGCCTCCCGCACCGCGCGCTTGGTGACCATGTACCCGGCGAACCGGTCCAGCCAGGCCGTCAGCGCCTCCCACGGCTCCCGGTCCGCGACCTCCACGGCGGCCTGGCACAGGGCGTCGACCTCATCCGCGTAGACGGTCTCGAACAGGTCGCGGCGGGTCGGGAAGTTCCGGTACAGCGTGCCGATGCCGACGCCGGCGCGGCGGGCGATGTCCTCCAGGGACGCCTCGGCCCCGTGCTCGGCGAACGCCTCGCGGGCGGCGGTGAGCAGGGCGTCGTAGTTGCGGGCGGCGTCCTTACGGTGCGGCCGGCGGGTCGCCACGATCTCACTGACGGGGAACGGTGTGGCGGTCACTGCTGCCTCCCGGGGGCGGGACTCGATTGAACCGGAGGGGTGCCTCCGCTAGAGTGGAGGAGTACCTCCACTTTACCAGTGCGAGGCGGCTCCGCCGTGGCCGGACGCGGCCCGCGCCGCCCGCCGTGGCACGGCCTGTACGGCCGTCCCCCTCCGTACTCGTCCTCCTTCCCCACCTCCGCGTCCCCGATCCCGGAGAGGCTTCTTCATGCCCCGCCCGTCCACGCGCCTCACCTTCGCGGTCCTCGCGACCGGTGCCGGCGTCTTCTCCATGCTGCAGTCGCTGATCGCGCCGGCCCTGCCGACCGTCCAGCACGCCCTGCACACCTCCCAGTCCACCGCGACCTGGGTGATGACGGCGTATCTGCTGTCCGCCTCGGTCTTCACCCCGATCCTCGGCCGGGTCGGCGACCTCGTCGGCAAGAAGCGGACCCTCGTCGCCGTCCTGGTGGCCGTCCTCGCGGGCTGCCTCGTCGCCGCGCTGGCCCCGAACATCGGCGTGCTCATCGTCGCCCGGGTCGTCCAGGGCGTCGGCGGCGCCCTGTTCCCGCTCTCCTTCGGCATCATCCGGGACGAGTTCGCCGCGGCCGAGGTCAGCGGCAGTATCAGCAACCTCTCCGCGGTGATCGCCGCCGGCGGCGGGGTCGGCATGGTGGCCGCCGGGCCGATCGTGTCGGCGCTCGACTACAAGTGGCTGTTCTGGATCCCGGTGGCGATCGTCGCCGGCACGATCCTGATCGCCGTGCGCTACGTCCCCGAGTCGCCCAAGCGGGCGGCGGGCAAGGTCAGTTGGGGTGGTGCCGTACTGCTCTCCGGCTGGCTGGTGGCCCTGCTGCTGCCGCTGAGCCAGGCCGGCCGGTGGGGCTGGGGCTCGGGGAAGGTGCTCGGCCTCTTCGCCGCCGCCGTCGCCCTGTTCGCGGTGTGGCTGACGACCGAGGCCCGCTCGCGCACCCCGCTCATCGACCTGCGGGTGCTGCGGCTGCCCGCGGTCTGGACGACCAACGCCGCCGCCCTGCTGTTCGGCGCCGGCATGTACTCCATCTGGTCGTTCCTGCCCGGCTTCGTCCAGACGCCCTCCGCGGCCGGCTACGGCTTCGGCGTCGGCGTCACCGCCTCCGGCCTGCTCATGCTGCCGATGCTCGTCGCGATGTTCCTCTCCGGCGTCCTGTCGGGCCGGCTGGAGCCCCGCGTCGGCGCCAAGGCGCTGCTCACCACCGGTGCCGCGCTCGGCGCGCTGGCCTGCGGGTTCCTCACCCTCTGGCATGACGCGCAGTGGCAGATCGCCGTCGTCGCGGGCCTGTTCGGCCTCGGCATCGGACTGGCCTTCGCCTCCATGGCCAACCTCATCGTGGGCAGCGTGCCCCCCGAGCAGACCGGCGCCGCGACCGGCATGAACGCCAACATCCGCACCATCGGCGGCTCCATCGGCGCCGCGCTCACCAGCGTCCTGGTCACCGGCCGGCTCCAGTCCTCGGGCCTGCCGTACGCCTCCGGCTACACCCACGGCTGGGCCCTGCTCGCCCTGCTCTGCCTGGCCGCGGCCGGCGCCGCCCTCCTCGTCCCGGCCCGCCGCCCCGGCCACCCGGCCGCCCCGGCCGCGGCACCGGGCACGACACGGGCACCCGCCCGGGTGCGGTAGGGTTTGACCTGCGTGATCACACGGAACACCCGCGTGAGACCGCAACGGGACGTGGCGCAGCTTGGTAGCGCACTTGACTGGGGGTCAAGGGGTCGCAGGTTCAAATCCTGTCGTCCCGACTTTGCGAAGTCACAGGTCAGGGGCCAGTTCAGAGGGCATCTGAACTGGCCCCTGACCTGTCGGAGGGCATGTCCGGCAGCGCCCTGTCGACCGGGACGTCGTTCGTCATGACGTCGGTGCGTGAACCCGGCGGTCTCCCTCCCCGTGGTTCTGCATGAGGGGTCGCGTCCGCTTCCTGGGGGAGTCGTCATGCTTCGGGTGCTGGCCGTCGACGACGAGGAACCGGCACTGGAGGAGCTGCTGTTCCTGCTGCGGGCCGACAGCCGGGTGCGGTTCGCGGAGGGGGTCCTCGAACCGGCCGAGGCGCTGGGCCGGCTGAGGCGGGCCCTGGCCGGCGGACCCGGCGTCGACGTGGTCTTTCTGGACATTCACATGGCAGGGCTGAGCGGGCTGGACCTCGCCCGGCTTCTCGCCGGTCACCCGGCGCCGCCCCGGATCGTCTTCGTCACCGCGCACGAGGACTTCGCCCACCAGGCGTTCGCCCTCCGGGCCGTCGACTACCTGCTGAAACCGCTGCGGCGCGAGCGGCTGGCCGAGGCGGTCCGCCGGGTCGCCGAGCTGGTCGAGGCCGACCGCGCCGCCGACCCGGGGCGGTCGCTCGCCGAGCGCGTCGCGGTGGAGCGCGAGGGGGTGACCCGGTTCGTGGCCGTCGCCGACATCACCCACGCCGAGGCCCAGGGCGACCACGCCCGGCTGTACACCCGCCATGACAGTCACCTGGTGCGGATCCCGTTGTCCACGCTGGAGGAGTCCTGGCGGGGGAAGGGCTTCGTACGGATCCACCGGCGCCACCTCGTGTCCCTCACCTGCATCGACGAACTACGGGTCGACGCGGGGAGCCTGACGGTCGCGGTCGGCGGCGCTGTGCTGGCCGTGAGCCGCAGGAACGCCCGTGAACTGCGGGATCTGATGGTCAGGAAGGCCACGGCGGGTGGCGGCGGCAACGGTCGCTGAGTGCCCTGCGGTTGCCACGGAAGCTGTCCCTCGGGTTTCTTGATGCGTACACTCCACTGCTAAGTGTGATCATCGCGGGCCGGAGGACGCGGTATGAGTGCACCTGGGACTCCTCGACGTGAAGTGGTCACGGGGGCGCCACGGACTCCTCGCGCGGCCCACGGCCCCGCCCGCCCCGCCCCGTCGGCGTACGAGGAGGGCTCCGGCGTCGACTCCGTCGCCCTTCGTTCGCTGATGCATCGTCAGTTCCGGCTCGGTCTGGCGACGTTCGGGCTGCTCGTCGTACTCGTCGGACTGCTGCCCCTCGCCTTCACCGCCCTGCCCGACCCGGCGGTCTGGCCGGGCAGCGCGCTGATCGTCTGGGCCGTCCTCGGTGTCGCCGCCTACCCCGCGCTCGTCGCCCTCGGCCGCTGGTACGTCGTACGCGCCGAACGCAACGAACGGGACACCGCGGACCTCCTCGAAAGGCACGGACGGTGACCGACGAGCAGCCGCCCGGGGCCACCGGGTGAACCAGACGTACGGCATCGTGGCCGTGTCAGCGGCGGTCGTCGTGACCCTGGTCATCGGTTCGACGGGGCTGCGCATCTCCCGGACCACCTCGGACTTCTACGTCGCCTCCCGCACCGTTCCGCCGTACCTCAACGCCATGGCCGTCAGCGGCGAGTACCTGTCGGCGGCCTCGTTCCTCGGCATCGCCGGACTCGTCGCCGCCCAGGGTGTCGAGATGCTCTGGTTCCCCGTCGGCTACGCGGCCGGCTACCTCGTCCTGCTCGCGTTCGTCGCCGCCCCGCTGCGCCGCTCCGGGGCGTACACCCTGCCCGACTTCGCCGAGTCACGGCTGGAGTCCAGGGCCGCCCGGCGCGTCGCCAGCGTGCTCGTCGTCGGCGTGGGCTGGCTCTATCTGCTGCCCCAGCTCCAGGGCGCCGGCCTCACGCTCGGCCTGGTCACCGGCGCACCGCGCTGGCTCGGCGGCGTGCTCGTCGCCGTGGTCGTCACCTTGGCCGTGGCCGCCGGCGGCATGCGCAGCATCACCTTCGTCCAGGCCTTCCAGTACTGCCTGAAGCTGACCGCGCTGCTCGTGCCCGCGATCTTCCTGGCCCTGGCCTGGCACGGCGACCCGAGTCCCGCCGGCGCCCTGGACGAGCCGCCGACCTTCCGCCGGCACACCCAGGTCACCGTCGAGAGCACCGTACGCATCAGGATCGACGAGCCGCTGCGGGCCGTGGCGACCGGCGCCGTGGACGGCAAGGGCTACGCCGACGGCCGCCTGGAACTCGACCCCGGGGTGCACGAGGTCCGGGCCGGGACGACCCTCCGGTTCCCGCCGACGGCCCCGGTGCCCGAGCGCGAGACCGACGACGGCCGGCGCAGCGGCGCCTCCAGCTGGGCGGCGCCCCTGTCGGGCGGCAAGGACGATCACCCGCTGTACACGACGTACGGACTGATCTTCGCGACCTTCCTCGGCACCATGGGCCTGCCCCATGTGCTCGTCCGCTTCTACACCAACCCGGACGGCCGCGCCGCCCGCCGCACCACCGTGATCGTGCTCGCCCTGGTCGGCGCCTTCTACCTGCTCCCACCCCTCTACGGTCTCCTCGGCCGGCTCTACGCCCCCGACCTGCTGCTCACCGGCAACACGGACGCGGCCGTCCTCGTCCTGCCGGAACGTCTCGTCGGCGGGGTCGGCGGCGACCTGCTCGGCGCCCTGATCGCCGCCGGTGCCTGTGCCGCCTTCCTGTCCACCGCCTCCGGGCTCACCCTGTCCGTCGCGGGCGTGCTCAGCCAGGACGTGCTGCCGACGCTCGGCGTCCGCCACTTCCGGCTGGCCACGCTCCTGGCGGTCGCCGTGCCCGTCACGGTGAGCGTGGCCGCCAGCAAGCTCCCCGTCGCCAATGCCGTGGGACTCGCCTTCGCGGTGGCCGCCTCCTCCTTCTGCCCGTTGCTGGTGCTCGGCATCTGGTGGCGCGGGCTCACCGCGCCCGGCGCGACAGCGGGGCTCCTCACCGGCGGGGGCAGCGCCCTCACCGCGGTCGCGCTGACCATCGCCGGCCCCCTGGCCGACGGCTGGACGCACACCCTGCTCGCCTGGCCGGCCGTGTGGACGGTACCGCTCGGCTTCCTCACCATGATCCTCGTCTCCCTGGCCACCCGGGACCGGATCCCGGCCGGCACCGAGGCGGCCATGGCCCGCCTCCACCTGCCCGAACGCCCGGCCGAACGCCCGGCCGGCCGGAGCGCCCCCGTGACGCGCCGAGGAGTGACGACCCCATGACACCGGTCCAGCTGCTCTTCGCCGCGGGCGGCGCCCTGCTCTTCGCCGCGGGCCTCGCCACGGGACGGCTGCTGGCCCGCCGGTCCGCCGAGGACGGGACGGACCTCGGCTCCCCGGTGGAACGCGCCACCTTCCACACCCTGCACACCGCCTCCGTGGCCGCGCCCCCGCTGCGCGCCGGACTCACCGAGGACGCGGCCCGCAAGGCGGTACGGCGGCTCCGGCCGCTGTTCGGCACGGTCGCGCTCGGCCTCACCGCCGAGGACCGGCTGCTGGCCTGGGACGGGCCGGGCCGGCACCACGAGGACGCGGTCCTGGACCGGGTCCGCCAGGTGCTGGACACCGGCCGCACGCAGACCTTCGCCGTCGGCTGCCAGGACCCGGACTGCCCCGTGCGCTGGGGCGCCGCCGCGCCGCTCACCGTCGACCGGGGCGTGCCGGGCGCCCTCGTCGTGCTCGGGGCCAGGGAGTCGGCGTCCGCGGTCCGGGCCACCCGGGAGGTGGCGCGCTGGGTCTCCGTACAGCTCGAACTCGCCGATCTCGACCGGACCCGCACGGGGCTGATCGAGGCGGAGATCCGGGCGCTGCGCGCGCAGATCTCCCCGCACTTCATCTACAACTCCCTGGCGACGATCGCCTCCTTCGTCCGCACCGACCCCGAGCGGGCGCGGGAACTCCTGCTGGAGTTCGCCGACTTCACCCGGTACTCGTTCCGCCGGCACGGCGAGTTCACCACCCTGGCCGAGGAGCTGCGCTCGATCGAGCAGTTCCTGGAGCTGGTCCGCGCCCGGTTCGGGCAGCGGCTGGAGGTGACCCTGCAGATCGCCCCCGAGGTGCTGCCGGTGGCGGTGCCGTTCCTGTGCCTGCAGCCGCTGGTCGAGAACGCGGTCAAGCACGGGCTGGAGGAGAGCGTCGAGCGCAGCCGGATCACCATCAGCGCGCGGGACGAGGGGGCGGTGGCCCGTATCGTCATCGAGGACGACGGGGTCGGTATGGAGCCGGACCGCCTCCGCCGGATCCTGCGCGGCGAGGGCAGTCCCTCGACGGGCATCGGGCTGCGCAACGTGGACGAGCGGATGCGGCAGGTCTACGGCGACGATCACGGTCTGGTGATCGAGACCGGCGTCGGAGCCGGGATGAAGATCACGGCCCGCATCCCCAAGTACCGGCCCGGAGTGCACAGCGCGCCGCCGCGCACGGCGTCCGGGAGGGGATGACGGGCCGCGGGCGGACCGGTCAGGAGGCCGGCAAGGGCAGTGCCGCGAAGGTGTGGTGCCGCCAGAGCCGTCGGGAGGTCTCCTCCGGGTAGGGGGTGACGGACGGCGGGGTGTCGAAGAGGCGGGTGAGGCGCTGCTCGCTGTCGTAGGCGGGCCAGCCGGGGTCGCCGTGGGCGGCGAAGCCCGTCCACGCGGCGCGGACGGCGGCGGACAGCTCCTCCGCGGCGGGGGACGGGCTCTCGCCGATCAGCGCACCCGCCTGGCCGCTGCCCAGGTTGCCGAAGGCGAGGGGTACGTCGAGCCCGTGGCAGGCGCCGAGGACACCGCCCATGCCCGGGGCGTCCCAGGTCAGCTCGTACAGGTGGGCGCGTCCGCCGCCGGCGAGCTGGGCCTCGGCGAGGTGCACGCTCGGCATGCGGAACAGCCAGTCGGAACGGACCCGTTCGTACAGCTCCTCCGGTCCCGCCGTGGGGAACCCGGCGCGGTATCCGTCGGCGCCGTCCGGTCCGGGGCCGAAGTCCCGCAGCGCGGCCGCCGCCCGGTCGTCCGTGACCTGCCCGAGTGTGCCGTCGATCAGCATGAGCAGCCGCTGCTCGTGGCGGGTGTGCCCGACGACCAGCTCGATGTCCCGGCCGGCGCCCTCGGCCAGGGCCTGCCAGGGGGTGACCGGAAGGACGTCACCGTCGACCACGGGCGCGAACGGGATCGCCGCGCGGGCGGGCAGGCCCCAGCGCTCGGCGAAGGAGGCCGACTTCGCGGCGACCGCGTCCCCGGCGGCGGGCAGCCGGTCCGGGGCCACGGTCGCCAGGTCGGCCGCCGTGGGCCGCAGCCCCAGCTCGGCGGCGAAGGCGGTGGCGATGTCGGCGGCCAGCGCGGGTGAGTAGAACGTCCCCGGCACGCTCTGCGCGATGGCCCGGCGGAACAGCCCGGCCGCCCGCTCCATGCCCATCAGCGCGGCGATCGAGCCGGCGCCCGCCGACTGGCCGAAGACCGTCACCCGGTCCGGAGCACCGCCGAAGGCGCGGATGTTGTCCCGCACCCACTCCAGCGCGGCCACCTGGTCGAGCAGGCCCCGGTTGGCGGGTGCCCCTCGAAGCTGCGCGAAGCCCTCGATGCCCACGCGGTAGTTGAACGTCACCACGACGAGCCCGCCGTCCCGGGCGAGGCGGGCCCCGTCGTACTCGGGCTGGCCCGACGTGCCGATGGCGTAGGCGCCGCCCTGGATCCACACCAGCACCGGGAGCCCCGCTCCGGGGTGCGGCTCGGGCGACCAGACGTTGACCGTCAGCCAGTCGGAGGCCGCGCCCCGGGACAGCGCGTCCATGCCGAAGTAGCCGGCCTGCGGGGGCGGCGGACCGTACGCCACCGCCTCCCGTACGCCGTCCCAGCCGCGGGCCGGCCGTGGCGCGGCGAACCGGAGCGCGCCCACCGGCGGTTCGGCGAACGGGATGCCCCGGAAGACGGCCACACCTTTCTCGGCGCTGCCGCGCAGGGCCCCGGCCGCGATGCGGACCTCGGGTTCGGTGGCGGTGGGCTCGGACGCGGCACTCGTCATCACAGTCCCTCTCCCGGGCGGCGACATCCGGGACGCATCATCCCGCCGCGCCCCCGGGGAGGGCCAATGGATTACGGCGCCTCGGTCGCCGGTGTCCGCTGCCGCTGCCGCCGGGCGGCCATCACGGCGTAGACGATGATCCCGACGAACAGGAACAGCACGCCCTGGTACACCGCCGCGTAGCCGGCGCCGGCCATCAGCCAGATGGAGAAGGCGGCGGCCACCGCGGTGATCACGGAGTCCCGGACCAGCCGCCCCCGGTCGACCGCCTCGGGCCGGCCGGCGACGAGGTGGAAGATCTGCGCGGCGGCGGCCAGCAGGTACGGCACGGTCGCGGTGAACGTGGTGACGAGGACCAGGATCTCGAAGACCTTGCCCGAGCCCGAGAGGTAGTTGTAGACGGTGAGCAGCGAGGCGAGGACGACGGTCACGCCGACGCCGACCGTGGGCACGCCCCGCCGCCGGCGCGTGAAGGCGCTCGGGAACAGGCCGTCGCGCGCCGCCGCGTACGGCGTCTGGGCGCTGAGCAGGGTCCAGCCGTTGAGGCAGCCGGTCATCGACACGAGGGCGGCGAGCGCCACCGCCGTACCGCCCCAGCTGCCCCCGAACATCGTGTTCACGGCGTCCGAGAACGGTGCGCCGGAGGTCATCAGACGGTCGTGCGCGACCGTGCCGAACACGGACAGCGTGCCCAGCAGGTACACCAGCGCGGCGCCCGCGGTGCCGATCACGGTGGCGCGCCCCACGTTGCGGCGGGCGTTCTCGACCTCGCCCGCGCTGACGGCGGCGGACTCCACCCCGAGGTAGGAGAAGAGCAGCAGGGCGGCGGAGGCGGACACCGCGCCGACCGCGCTGTGGCCGCTCGCGTTGAACGGTCCGAGCCGGTCGGGGTCGAAGAAGAACAGCCCGCCGACCGCGACGAGCAGCAGCGGCACGAACTTCAGCACCGTGGACACCAGCTGGACGGCGCCCACGTAGCGGGTGCCGGCGAAGTTGGCGAGGGCGGGCAGCCACTGGAGGGCCAGCGCGGCGAGGCAGGCGGTCCAGCGGTGGCCGTTGACCGGGATCAGCACGTCCAGGTAGCCGACGGCGGCGACGGCGAGCGCGGCGTTCGACACCCAGGTGGTGATCCAGTACGACCAGGCCGCCAGGAAGCCGGCGAAGTCGCCGAACGCCTCGCGGGCGTAGACGTAGGGGCCGCCGGTGCGCGGGTCGCGGGCGGCGAGCCGGCCGAAGACCAGGGCGAGCGCGATGGCGCCGACGGTCAGCACGCCGAAGGCGACCAGGCTGACCGTGCCGTAGGGGGCGATGGAGGCGGGGAGCAGGAAGATGCCGCCGCCGATGATGTTGCCCATGACCAGCGCGGTGGCGACGGGCAGGCCGAACCGGCGGGCATGCCTGCCGGTGTCGCCGTGCGGGTCCTCTGGGGGAGCCGTGGGCGTCTCCGCGGGGATCCCCGCGGGGGCCGGAGCCGACTGCGGGACGGTTCCGGTGCTGTGCATGGGTGGTGCGCCTCTCATGGAACTGACGTTCCCGGGATCACCGGGACGGGCCCATGGTCGGGGATGCGTCGATCTGACGCAAAATCGCCGGTTGTTGTCCCGTACGGGCCGTCCGATCGCGCAAAAAGCCCCGTTGCGCGGCCTTCGCACCGCGAGATGTCCGGCCCCCGTTCTCAGTCCGGCGACGCCCACAGGCTGCGCACGTGCCCCAGGTGCCGGGTCATGATCTCGTGCACGGCCTTCGTGTCCCGCTCCAGCAGGGCGTCGAGCAGCTCCAGGTGCTCCTCGGCGGAGGCGAGCAGCCGGCCCGCCTTCACCAGCGCGGTCAGCCCGTAGAGACGAGAGCGTTTCCGCAGGTCGGCAACCACCTCGACCAGGTGGCCGTTGCCCGCCAGGGCGAGCAGACCGAGGTGGAAGCGGGTGTCGGCCTCGACGTAGGCGATCAGGTCGCCCGCCACCGCGGCGGTGACGATCTCCCGGGCCGCCGGCCGCAGCGCCTCCAGCGAGACACGGTCGGCCGTGCGGGCCAGGTCGACCACGGTGGGTATCTCGACGAGCGCCCGGATGTGCGTGTACTCGTCCAGCTGCTTGTCGGAGACGACGGTGACCCGGAAGCCCTTGTTGGGCACGGTGTCGACCAGCCCCTCCTTGGCCAGGTCGAGCATCGCCTCCCGCACCGGCGTCGCCGAGACGCCGAACCGGGCGGCCAGCGAGGGCGCCGAGTACACCTCGCCCGGCCGCAGCTCGCCCGCGATCAGCGCGGCGCGCAGGGCGTCCGCCACCCGCTCGCGGTAGCTGCTGCGCCGGCCGCCCA
Source organism: Streptomyces sp. NPDC046727 (assembly GCF_040645635.1). Taxonomy (NCBI): domain Bacteria; kingdom Bacillati; phylum Actinomycetota; class Actinomycetes; order Kitasatosporales; family Streptomycetaceae; genus Streptomyces; species Streptomyces sp. NPDC046727. The sequence continues at coordinate 55,626 of NZ_JBEYYR010000039.1, read as the reverse complement.
GCCGGGGGAGCGCGGGCAGGTCCGCGTCCCGCGTGTTCTGTGCCATGTCACGCATCACCGGGGTGAGTCTAGAGGACTCCTAGAGGATGAACCCTTCCGGGAAGGGGTCGGTCGGGTCCAGCAGATACTGTGCGGTCCCCGTGATCCACGCACGGCCGGTGAAGCTGGGCAGCACGGCCGGTACCCCGGCGACCTCCGTCGTCCCGAGCAGCCGCCCGGTGAAGTGGGTGCCGATGAAGGACTCGTTCACGAACTCGGTGTGCAAGGGGAGTTCGCCGCGCGCGTGCAGCTGCGCCATGCGCGCGCACGTCCCGGTGCCGCACGGGGAACGGTCGAACCAGCCCGGGTGGATGACCATCGCGTGGCGGGAGTGCCGGGCGGTGGCGCCGGGCGCGTACAGGTGGACGTGATGGCACCCGCGGATCGACGGATCCTCCGGATGCACCGGCTCGTCCTGCGCGTTGACCGCCCGCATCAGGGTGAGGCCCGCCGCCATGATGTCGTCCTTGCGGGCCCGGTCGAAGGGCAGCCCGAGCGCGTCGAGCGGCAGGATCGCGTAGAAGTTGCCGCCGTAGGCCAGGTCGTAGGTGACGGTACGGCCGTCGGGGAGGGTGACCTCGCGGTCCAGGCCGACGGCGAACGAGGGGACGTTCCGCAGCGTCACGTTCCGGGCGGCCCCGTTCTCCACCGCGACCTCGGCGACCACGACGCCCGCCGGGGTGTCCAGCCGGATGGTGGTGACCGGCTCCACGACCTCCACCATGCCGGTCTCGACCAGTACGGTGGCCACGCCGATCGTGCCGTGGCCGCACATCGGCAGATAGCCGGAGACCTCGATGTAGAGGACGCCCCAGTCGCAGTCGGGGCGGGTCGGCGGCTGCAGGATCGCGCCGCTCATCGAGGAGTGGCCGCGCGGCTCGTTCATCAGCAGCCGCTTGATGTGATCGCGGTGTTCCCGGAAGTGCAGCCGCCGCTCGTTCATCGTCGCGCCGGGGACGGTGCCGATCCCGCCGGTGATCACGCGGGTCGGCATGCCCTCGGTGTGCGAGTCGACGGCGTGCAGGACGAGCTTGCTGCGCATGGTCCGGCCTCCTGGTCAGCTCAGTCCCGCGGCGACGGCCTTCTCGGTGGCCGCCCGGACCGCTGCCTCCTGCTCGGGCGGCAGCGGGACGCGCGGCGGGCGCACCGGGCCGCCGTACCGCCCGACGACGTCCATGGAGAGCTTGATCGCCTGGACGAACTCCACCTTCGAGTCCCAGCGCAGCAGCGGGTGCAGCTGCCGGTACAGGGGGAGCGCGGTGGTGAGGTCTCCGGCCACCGCGGCGCGGTACAGCTGGGCCGAGGCGCGCGGGAGCGCGTTGGGGTAGCCGGCCACCCAGCCCTTGGCGCCGGCCACCGCCAGCTCCAGCAGCACGTCGTCGGCGCCGATCAACAGGTCAAGTTCCGGGGCGAGTTCGGCGATGCGGTAGGCGCGGCGGACGTCCCCGGAGAACTCCTTGACGGCCTGCACCAGCCCCTCGCCGTGCAGCCGGGCGAGGAGTTCGGGCACCAGGTCGACCTTGGTGTCGATCGGGTTGTTGTACGCCACCACCGGCAGGCCCGCCTTCGCGACCTCCGTGTAGTGGGCGACGACGGACCGCTCGTCGGCGCGGTAGGCGTTGGGCGGCAGCAGCATCACCGAGGCGCAGCCGGCCTCGCCCGCCCGCTCGGCCCAGCGGCGGGCCTCGGCGGAGCCGTACGCGGCGACGCCGGGCATCACCCGCTCGCCGCCGATCGCGGCCACGGCGGTCTCCACCACCCGGGCGCGCTCCTCGGGGGTGAGCACCTGGTACTCGCCGAGCGAGCCGTTGGGTACGACGCCGTCACAGCCGTTCGCGACGAGCCAGGAGCAGTGCTCGGCGTAGCGGTCGTGATCGACGGAGAGGTCGTCGCGGAGCGGGAGGGCGGTGGCGACGAGGATGCCGCGCCAGGGGCGGTGGTTCTCCGGGTGACTCATGGTGATCCCTCATTCAATAGGGTGTGACATATTACTGGTGGACCGGCTGGTCCGGGAGGTCGCGGCAGGCGACTCAGTCCGGTTCGGGCAGGTCGGCGAGGACGCCGAGCGGTACCGGCCGGGCGAACGGCCTTCGCCCGGCGGTGAGCGGGCATCCGGCCAGGCCGGCCACCGCGGGCGCGCACATCCGGCCCTGGCACCAGCCCATCCCGGCCCGGGTGAGCAGCTTCACGGTGCGCAGGTCGCCGGCGCCGAGCGCACCGGCGGCCCCGCGCACCTCACCGGCGGTGACCTCCTCGCAGCGGCACACCACCGTGTCGTCCGGGACCCGGTCCGCCCAGCCCGCCGGCGGGGCGTACACCGCGTCGAGAGCCGCGGCGAACTCCCGCAGCCGCGTCCGGGCCCGGGCCGCGGTGGCCCAGCGGCGCGGGTCGGGGACCGTGTCGTGCAGCCGGGCGGCGGCCGAGCGCCCGGCGATGTGCCCCTCGGCGAGCGCGAGCGCCGCACCGCCGACGCCGGTGGCCTCCCCGGCGGCCCAGACGCCGGGCACGTCGGTGCGCTGCTCGTCGTCGACCCGTACGGCGGTGCCGGACAGGGTGCAGCCGAGGGTCTCGGCGAGGTCGGTGTGCGGCAGCATGCCGTGGCCCACGGCCAGGGTGTCGCAGCCGATGCGGCGGGCGCTGCCGGGCCGGACGTCTCCGTCCGGGTCCAGCGCGGCCACCGTCACCGCCTCCAGCCGGTCGGTGCCGTGCGCCGCCACGACGGTGTGCCGGGCCAGGGTGCGCACCCCGTGGCGCAGCAGCCGGGTCGCGTACCCGGTGCCCTCGGCGAGTTTGCCGGGCTGTGCGGCCAGGGCGGGCGCCCGGCGCAGCAGCGCGGCGGGACCGGCGGACTCGACCAGGGCGGCGACGCGGGCGCCGGCCGCGGCGAGCCCGGTGGCCACCGGCAGCAGCAGCGGGCCGGTGCCGGCCACCACGGCCGTCCGGCCCGGCAGCACCAGACCGCCCTTGAGCATGGCCTGCGCGCCGCCCGCCGTGACGACCCCGGGCAGCGTCCAGCCCGGGAACGGCAGCACTCGCTCGTACCCGCCGGTGGCGAGCAGCACGGCGTCGGCGCGGACGGTGACGCCCTCCTCCTGCGCGGGGCCGAGCAGCGCGTGCACGCCGAACGTCCCCGAGCCGGAATCCCGCTCCACGGTCCACACATGATGATCCGTCAGGTGGGTGATCCGGCCGGCCGTGCGATGCCGGTCGAGTGCCGCCCGCAGCCGTTCCCAGGTGCGCCACTGGTGGTGCAGGGCCTGCGGCCGGCGGGCGCCCAGGGCGGCGGCGGGCTGCCGGTAGAACTGGCCGCCCGCCTGGTCGGCCGCGTCGACGAGGGTCACCTGAACGCCTCGTGCGGCTGCCGCCAGGGCCGCGGCGAGGCCGGCCGGGCCCGCGCCGACGACGGCGAGACGGGGTCGCTCAGTCATCGTCCCGGCCCGTCCCCTCCTGTGTGCGGATCACGTCTCCCGGGCGTACCGGCACCAGGCAAGCCCGTTGGTTCGGGCGGTCGTTGACGGTCACCAGGCAGTCGAAGCACACCCCGATCCCGCAGAACACCCCGCGGGGCCGGCCGGTGCCCCGGGTGCCGCGCCAGGCCGGCACGCCCGCCGCCCACAGCGCCGCCGCGACCGTCTGGCCCGGCAGCGCCGCCAGCGGCCGGCCGTCGAAGGTGACGGTGAACGCCTCGCCCGGCCGGGCCCGGGTCAGCTCCAGTGGATTCACGGCGCGCCGCCTCCCTCGGTGTCGAACCGCTCCGGCCGGAACGGCGTGAGATCCAGCTCCGGCGCCTTGCCGGTGAGCGTCTGCGCGATCAACCGGCCGGTGCCGGGGGCGAGTCCGATGCCGGCACCCTCGTGTCCGCAGGCGTGGAGGAGTCCGGGCGCCCGTGGGTCGGGGCCGATCGCCGGCAGGTGGTCGGGCAGGTACGGCCGGAAGCCCGCGTACGTCCGCAGCGCCCGGACCCGCTCCAGGAACGGGAACAGCCCGATCGCCCCGACGGCGAGCGCCCGTACCGCGGGCAGCGACAGCGTACGGTCGAAGCCCACCCGTTCCCGGGTGGCGCCGATCAGCACCGGTCCCGCGGCCGTGCCCTCCACGACCGGCGAGGTCCGCAGGGCGGCCGAGTCGCTCGCCACGTCGGCCACGTAGTCCGCGGCGTACACCTTGTGCCGGACCATCCGTGGCAGCGGCTCGGTGACCAGCACGAAGCCGCGCCGGGGGAGGACCGGCAGCCGTACGCCGGCGAGCGCCGCGAGGTCGCCGCCCCAGGTGCCGGCCGCGTTCACCACCGCCGGCGCGTGGATGTCGCCCCGGTCGGTGCGGACGCCGTGCACCGTGCCGTCCGCCGTGCGCAGCACCCCGGTCACGGTCCGGCCGGTGTGCACGGCGGCACCGGAGGCGCGGAGCAGGTGGGCGGCGGCGAGCGCGGGCATGACCTGGGCGTCCTGCGGATAGTGCACCCCGCCCGCCATGCCGGGCGCCAAGTGGGGTTCCAGCTCGGGGAGTCGGTCCCCGTCGACCGGTACGGCCGTGACGCCGGCGGTGCGCTGGGCCGCGGCGAAGTCCCGCAGCGCGGCCAGGGTGCCGGGCGTCGAGGCGACCACGAGGCCGCCCTTGGGCTCGTACTCGATCGCGGTGCCCAGGTCCTCGGCCAGTTCGGCCCACAACCGGGCCGACAGCAGGGCGAGTTCGAGCTCCGGGCCCGGTTCCTTGTCGGAGACGAGCAGGTTGCCCTCGCCCGCGCCGGTGGTGCCGCCGGCCACCGGACCCCGGTCCACCACCCGCACGTCGAGGCCGGCGCGTGCCGCGTACAGCGCACACGCCGCGCCCACCATCCCGGCCCCGACGACCACGACATCGCAGGTCAGTCGCTTCGTCACACCAGTACTATGTCACATGTTGCTCTCGCTGAGGAGACCCCGATTCCCAGGCGTGGACGCCCCCTTGACGTCGTACGGAGCCCGGCCGACACTCCAGGGAGAGAATCCTAGTGATCTGGTAGGGAATCATGGCGCGCCTCGAAACGGGCACCGGCCGCACGGACCGGACGTCGCCCGGCGCACCCCTGCTCACCTCGCGGCGCCACATCGACCTGCAGCGCGTCTGCAGCGCGATCAGCCACCACCGCTGAGCCGGGCCCCCTCGCCCCCACCGACCGGCCACCCGCACGCCGGTACGCCCTTCCGCACACCCACGCCCCGGGGAGACGCATGTCCATCACTCCGCTCGCCGCCGTCCCGTCCCGCCGCGCCACCCCCGTCTTCCGGGGCCGGATCGGCCGGGACGCGCGCAGCGGCGGCCACTACGCCGTGCCGCACCGCTACCGGCTCCACCTGTCCACCGCCTGTCCCGAGGGACTGCGCCTCGCCATCGGCCACAGCCTGCTCGGCCTGGACACCAGCTGTCCCGTCACCCTGCTGCCCGCAGTCCCGGACTGCCCCGGCGGCGGCCACGCGGCGCTGCGCCCGCTGTACGAGGCGAGCGCCCACCACTACACCGGCCCGGCGCTCGCGCCCGTCCTCAGCGACGACTGGTCCGGACGCATCGTCAGCACCCACGCGCCCGACATCCTGCGCGACCTGGACCGGTTCCGGCACGACGGCCGGCCCTGCCTGTACCCCACCGGCCAGGAGTCCGTGATCGAGGCCGTCGAGCGGATGTGCGCCGAGGACATCGAGGAGGCCGCGCAGCGCGCCGGGCGGGCCGGCGCCGACCCCGCCGAGCGGGCCGCCGCCCTCGACGCGCTGCTGGACGCCCTGGACCGTCTCGATCGGCGGCTGAGCGGCGAGGAGTACCTCGTCGACGACCGGCTCACCGCCGCCGACATCGAGCTGTGGGTCTCCCTGGTGCAGCTCGACACCGTCCACCGCTGCCATCTCGACGCCTCCGCCGTGCACCGCATCGCCGGCCACCGCGCCCTGTGGGCCTACGCCCGCCGGCTGGCCGCCCACCCCGCCTTCGGCCGCCGGCTCGACCTCGACGGCATCGCCCGCCGGCACCACGGCCGCTGCCAGGGACTCGAGGCCGCCGGAGCCGCCGTCCAGATCCTGGACTGGGCCGCCCACGCGACGGAGACACCGGACGCTTCTCGCAGGTGAGAGCGGGCCATCGACGTCCACTGGGCGGACAGCCGTTGACATTCGAACGGTCAACTGCCTTACTTACGGCTCAGAACGGTCATGAGCGTCAGCGCCAAGCCCTGGCTCGCTGACCGGCAACCCTCGCAGCGCGGTGGGGTGCCCCAGGTGACGACCGGACCGGACGACATATTCGGTAAGCGCGAGGCCCTCCGGGGCCGGAAAACCTGACAGGTGACGCCATGTACGCAGCTCCCAGGACGGCCGCGAGCCGCCCCCAGGGCTGCGTACGGTCGTACGCCGGTCTCCTCGTCGCCGACCGCGCCGTCGATCTGCTCCGCGTGAACAGCGCACTGTGTACCGCACCGGGCTCCGCCCGCTGTCGGGGCTGACCTCTTCCCCCAGCCCCCGCGTTCCCGCCGCACACCGTCCGTCCGGTGTGCCGTTGTCCGCCCAGCCCCCGGTTCCGCGCGTGCCCGTGCGCCACCTCGTGCCCCCGTGCCGTCGTGGCCCGCCCGCCCGTCCGCGGCCCCGAGGTGTCGAATCCGCCGGAGCCCCTCATGAGTGAACCCCCTGGCGCCGCCGTCTCCCTCGCCGAGGCGCCGACCGCCACCGACACCCCGTCAGAACCCGTAGTGGTCCAGCGGGTCCGGCCGCTGCGCCGGCCCGGCCGGTGGATCGTCACCGCCGTCGTCCTCGTGCTCGTCGCGCAGATCCTGCACGGACTGGTCACGAACCCCTTCTACCAGTGGGACCGCTTCCGCTACTGGTTCCTGCGCCCGACCGTCCTCGACGGCCTCCTCGTCACCCTCGAAGTCGCCGCGTTCAGCGCCGTGCTGGGGCTCCTCGGCGGCATCCTGCTGGCGCTCGGCCGGCTCTCCGGGAGCCCGGTGCTGCGCGCGGTCAGCTGGACGTACACCTGGCTGTTCCGCTCCGTACCGCTGATCGTGGTGCTGATCTTCCTGTACAACTTCAGTGCCCTGTACAAGACCCTGAGTCTCGGGGTGCCGTTCGGCCCGGCCTTCGTCACCTTCGACGAGTCGAAGCTGGCCACCGACATGACGATCGCCGTCATCGGCCTCAGCCTCAACGAGGCGGCGTACGCGGCCGAGGTGGTCCGCGGCGGGATCCTCTCCGTCGACCAGGGGCAGCACGAGGCCGCCGCCGCGCTCGGCCTGCCCCGGGGCCGCCAGTTCCGCCGGATCGTGTTCCCGCAGGCCCTCAGGTCCATCACCCCGAACTACGTCAACCAGCTGATCGGCCTGGTCAAGAGCACGTCCCTGGTGTTCTACGTGTCCCTGCTCGACCTGTTCGGCGCGGTGCAGTCGATGGGCAACACCTACCCCGGCGACGTCGTACCGCTGCTCATGGTCGCCACCGTCTGGTACCTGATCCTGACCAGCGCCGTCTCCGTCGTCCAGTTCTACGTCGAGCGGTACTACGCCCGCGGCGCCACGCGCACCCTGCCGCCTACACCGTGGCAGAGGGCCCGGAACGCCAAGTTCCGCTGACTTTCCACCTGTTCACTCACCCGCACCACACCTCCCACACCTCCCACACCTCCCGCACCTCCCGCACCTTCCGCACCTTCCGAACGACAAGGACAGCCATGCCCAGCCAGTTCTCCCGACGCAGCCTGACACGCGGCCTCACCGCGGCGACCGTGACCCTCTCCCTCGCCGGCGGGCTCGCCGCCTGCGGCGGAGACAGCGACGCCGCCACCACCACGGCACCGGCCGGCACGGTGACCGTGGGGCAGCTCTCCAACGGAGCCGCCAAGGAGACCGAGCTGAAGGTCTCCGAAGTGAAGTCGATCAGCGCCGAACTGCCCGCCTCCGTCCGCAGGAGCGGCAAGCTCGTCATCGGCGTCGGGGCGCTGCCCTCGGGATCCGCGCCGCTGAACTTCGTCGGCAGCGACCAGAAGACCCTCACCGGCTCCGAGCCCGACCTCGGCCGGCTCGTCGCCGCGGTGCTCGGCCTCAAGCCCGAGATCAGGAACTCGACCTGGGAGAACCTCTTCGTCGGCATCGACAGCGGCAAGGTCGACGTGGCCTTCTCCAACGTCACCGACACCGAGGAACGCAAGAAGAAGTACGAGTTCGCGTCCTACCGCAAGGACAACCTGGCCTTCGAGGTGCCGAAGAAGAGCACCTGGAACTTCGACGGCGACTACGAGAACCTCGCCGGCAAGACGGTCACCGTGGGCTCCGGCACCAACCAGGAGAAGATCCTCCTGGAGTGGAAGGCCAAGCTGGCCAAGGAGGGCAAGAAGCTCACCGTCAAGTACTTCCCGGACCAGAACGCCATCAACCTGGCGCTGAGCAGCGGCAAGGTCGACGCCTACTTCGGCCCCAACCCCGCCGTCGCCTACCGCGCCCGGCAGACCGCGAACACGCCGAACCCGACCCGCAACGCGGGCACCTTCTCCGGCGCCGGCGAGACGCTCCAGGGCCTCATCGCCGCCACCGCCAAGAAGGACAGCGGGCTCGCCGAGCCGCTCGCCGACGCCCTCAACTACCTGATCGAGCACGGGCAGTACGGCAAGTGGCTGGCGGCCTACAACCTCTCCAACGAGTCCGTGGCGAAGTCGGAGGTCAACCCGCCCGGGCTGCCGCTGGACAACTCCTGATGGACCGTCCTGCGATCTGCCGAGGCGGATCCCTGTCCCTGCCCGACGCCCCCGAACTCGACAACGCCGTCTGGGCCGCGCTGGACGGCCCGCACGCTCACCTGGCCGAGCGGTTCGGCAGGGCGGCCCGCTACCGGCCGGGGACCTACGCCTTCGCGGCGCTCGCCGACCCGGCGGACCCGGCGGCCTGGGCCGACCTGCACACGCTCGTCGGACCGGGAACCGCCGTACGGGTCAAGCCCGTCGAGCAGGTCCCCGACGGGTGGGGGCTCCTGGGGGGCGGCGAGGGCGTCCAGCTGGTCGACACCGCGCTGCGGGCCGAACCGGCTCCGGAAGCCGTACGCCTGGGACCCGGTGACGTCCCCGAGATGCTCGACCTGGTCGCCCGCACCCGGCCCGGCCCGTTCCTTGAGCGGACCGTCGAGATGGGCACCTACCTCGGTATCCGGCACCGGGGCAGGCTCGTCGCGATGGCGGGGGAGAGGCTGCGGCTGCCCGGCTGGACCGAGATCAGCGCCGTGTGCACCGACCCCGCCCATCGCGGCCGGGGGCTCGCGACCCGGCTGGTGCGCGCGGTCGCGGCGGGCATCCGGGACCGCGGGGACACCCCGTTCCTGCACGCCGCCGCGGACAACGCGTCCGCGATCCGGCTGTACGAGGCGATCGGCTTCACCCCGCGCCGCCGCAACCGCGTCATGCAGCTGCGCAGCCCGGGAACAACCGACGCCGGCCGGGCGTTGAGTGTCATGACGAGATCCGCCAGGCGGACGCCGATCCGGCCCGCCGAGCCCGACGGAGGGAGGTGACGGCCGTGACCCGAGTGCCCTCGCCGGTACGCCCGGCGCGCCTGCCGCACCCGTACCGCTCCGTCCGTCTGCACTCCCGGCCGCACATAGACCTCCAGCGCGTGTCCGCCGCGCTCTGTCGCCACTGAACTTCCCCCGGCCCCCGGCCCGGGTCCCCTCCTCCCGCGCTCGCCCGTAGCCGGCGCCGCCTGCCCGGCCGTGCCGCGAGCCGGTGTTCCTCGTACGGACATCCAGGACATCAAGGAAGGCACCGCCGTGTCCTCAGCTCCTCCCGCACACCTGCATCTCGCCGTCGCCCTGGACGGCACCGGCTGGCACCCCGCGTCCTGGCGCGAGCCGGTCGCCCGCCCCCGCGACCTGCTCACCGCCGGCTACTGGACCGACCTGATCACCGAGGCCGAGCGCGGCCTGCTCGACTTCGTGACCATCGAGGACGGCCTCGGCCCGCAGTCCTCCCGGCTCCTGGCCCCCGACGAGCGCACCGACCAGGTCCGCGGCCGGCTCGACGCGGTCCTCATCGCCTCCCGTGTCGCCCCGCTCACCCGGCACATAGGCCTGATCCCGACCGTGGTGACCACGCACACCGAGCCGTTCCACATCTCCAAGGCCATCGCCACCCTGGACTACGTCAGCTCGGGACGCGCGGGCGTGCGCGTGCGGGTCACCGCCCGCCCCGACGAGGCCGCGCACTTCGGCAGGCGCACCGTCCGCCGGATCGACTCCTTCGACGGGCCGGCCGCGCAGGAGGTGATCACCGAACTGTTCGACGAGGCCGCCGACTACGTGGAGGTGGTGCGCCGGCTCTGGGACAGCTGGGAGGACGACGCCGAGATCCGGGACGCGGCGACCGGCCGCTTCGTCGACCGGGACAAGCTGCACTACATCGACTTCGAGGGCCGCTTCTTCAGCGTCAAGGGCCCTTCCATCACCCCGCGCCCGCCGCAGGGCCAGCCGCTCGTCACCGCCCTCGCCCATCGGACCGTCCCCTACCGGCTGGTGGCCCGCCAGGCCGACATCGGCCACGTCACCCCGCACGACGCGGACCAGGCCCGCGCGATCATCGCCGAGATCCGCGCCGAGCAGGAAGCGGCGGGCCGCGCCGAGGAGACGCTGCACGTCTTCGGCGACCTCGTCGTCCTCCTCGACGACAGCCAGGCCGAGGCGGAGGCCCGCCGTGACCGCCTCGACACGCTCGCGGGCACGCCGTACGAGAGCGACGCCCGGATCTTCACCGGCACGGCCGCCCAACTGGCCGACCTGCTGGAGGAGTTGGCGGAGGCCGGCCTGACCGGATTCCGGCTGCGGCCCGCGGTCGCCGGCCACGACCTGCCCCGGATCACCCGGGACCTGGTGCCCGAGCTGCGGCGCCGCCGCCGCTTCCGGGACGCCTACGAGTCCGGCACCCTGCGCGGCCTCCTCGGCCTCACCCGCCCCGCCAACCGCTACGCAGCCGCCTGAAGGCCGGAGAGGACGACCGTACGCCATGAGCAAGCCGCTGAAGCAGATCCACCTGGCCGCCCACTTCCCCGGCGTCAACAACACCACCGTGTGGAGCGACCCGGCCGCCGGCAGCCACATCGAGTTCAGCTCCTTCGTGCACTTCGCGCGGACCGCCGAACGCGCCAAGTTCGACTTCCTGTTCCTCGCCGAGGGCCTCAGGCTGCGCGAACAGGGCGGCCAGATCTACGACCTGGACGTGGTCGGCCGCCCCGACACCTTCACCGTGCTGGCCGCGCTCGCCGCCGTCACCGAGCGGCTCGGCCTGACCGGCACCATCAACTCCACGTTCAACGAGCCGTACGAGGTGGCCCGCCAGTTCGCCAGCCTCGACCACCTCTCCGCCGGCCGCTCCGCGTGGAACGTCGTCACCTCCTGGGACGCCTTCACCGGCGAGAACTTCCGCCGCGGCGGCTTCCTGCCGCAGGAGGAGCGCTACTCCCGCGCCCAGGAGTTCCTCGCCACCGCGCACGAGCTGTTCGACTCCTGGCGCGGTGACGAGATCCTCGCCGACCAGGCCACCGGCACCTTCCTCCGGGACGCCAGGGCCGGCGCCTTCGTGCACCGGGGCAAGCACTTCGACATCCACGGCCGGTTCAACGTCCCGCGCTCCCCGCAGGGCCGCCCCGTCATCTTCCAGGCGGGCGACTCCGACGACGGCCGCGAGTTCGCCGCCTCCGGCGCGGACGCGATCTTCTCCCGCTACTCCACCCTGAAGGAGGGCCAGGCCTTCTACACGGACGTCAAGTCCCGCCTCGCCAAGTACGGCCGCCGCCCCGACCAGCTGCTCATCCTGCCCGCCGCGACCTTCGTCCTCGGCGACACCGACCAGGAGGCCGCCGAACTCGCCCGCGAGGTCCGCCGACAGCAGGTCAGCGGCGCCACCGCCATCAAGCACCTGGAGTTCGTCTGGAACCGCGACCTGTCGGCCTACGACCCGGAGGGCCCGCTGCCCGACGTCGACCCGGTGGTCGCCGAGGAGCACATCTCCCGGGGCCGCGCCCAGGTGCGGATGTACCGCGACCCGGTCGCCATCGCCCGCGAGTGGCGGCAGCTCGCCGAGGCCAACAAGTGGTCCATCCGCGACCTGGTCATCAACACCGGCAACCGGCAGTCCTTCATCGGCTCCCCGGCCACCGTCGCGCGGACCATCAACGACTTCGTCCAGGCCGACGCCTCCGACGGCTTCATCCTCGTCCCGCACATCACCCCCGGCGGGCTCGACCCGTTCGCCGACAAGGTGGTCCCGCTGCTCCAGGAGCAGGGCGTCTTCCGCACCGACTACGAGGGCACGACCCTGCGCGACCACCTCGGCCTGGCCCACCCCGACGCCGGCACCGACGCCTCGCCCGAGCGGGCCGCGTCGTGAAGTTCCTCGCCATCACGCTGATCGTGCACCGGCCGGACCCGGTCACCGGCGCGCACAAGCCGACGCACGAACGGTTCCGCGAGGTCCTGGACAACGCGGTGCTGGCGGAGGAGCTGGGCTTCGACGGCTTCGGCGTGGGGGAGCGGCACGAGCGGCCGTTCCTCTCCTCCGCGCCGACGGTGGTGCTCAGCCATGTCGCCGCGCTCACCCGCCGCATCCGGCTCTTCACCGCCGTCACCACACTGAGCCTGCTCGACCCGGTCCGGGCGTACGAGGACTACGCGACCCTGGACCACCTCTCCGACGGCCGCCTCGACCTGATCATCGGCAAGGGCAACGGCACCGCGCAGCGCGAGCTGTTCCAGGTCACCCCCGAGGACCAGTGGGACCGCAACGCGGAGAGCTACGAGGTGTTCCGGCGGATCTGGCGGCAGGACCGGGTGACCGCCGACACCCGCTTCCGGCCGCCGCTGACGGACGCCGAGGTGTGGCCGCGGCCGTACCAGCGGCCGGTCCGGGTCTGGCACGGCAGCGCCACCAGCAAGGAGTCCGTGGAGCTGGCCGCCCGCTACGGCGACCCGCTGTTCTCCGCGAACGTCACCCACCCCATGGGGCCGTACGCCGAGCTGATCCGCCACTACCGGGAACGCTGGGAGCACTACGGCCACGACCCGGCCGGCATCGCGATCGGCGCCGGCACGGCCGGTATCTGCGTGGCGCCGACCTCCCAGCAGGCGCTCGCCGCGTACCGGCCGGTCTTCGAGGCCAACCTGGCGTTCTTCAAGAAGGCAGGCCTGCCGGTCGTCTTCGAGACCCTGGAGGACTTCGCCGAGCGCAGCTCGGCCCTGATCGGCAGTCCGCAACAGGTCATCGACAAGGTGCACCGCTACCACGAACAGTTCGGGCACACGGTGGTGCACGTCCACGCGGACGCGAGCGGCCTGACCGACAGTCAGCACCGCGACTCACTGGAACTCTTCCAGTCGGCGGTGGCCCCGGTCCTGCGCAAGGACATCCCGGACCCGCCGTTCGCCTGGGAACCGGTGCTTCCGGCCCCGCCGAGCGCGAAGGAGGCAGTCCGTGTCTGACATCCCTGTCGTGTCGGTCCGTCGACACGTCTGACTTCTCCCGGCATCCCCGCCCGGACCCGGTGCGCAGACGGGAACAACGGCGTGGGCGTGGACGTCACCTCCCCCGTAGGTGACGTCCACGCCCGCTCCCCCGGTGCCGGACTGTGGCTCCGTCGTGTCCGTGTGCCGTCACCAGCACATGACCGCTGTCTCCCCCGACCCCCATGTGGAGTACAGCCGGACCCGGACGTCGTAGCGCCGGCCCTTGACGAGCCGGACCCGGACGGCGGCGTTGTCCGGCGTGCCGCCGTCGTCGTGTCCCGCGAGGAAGCGCGGTTCCCCGTCGCGCTCCTCGAAGACGACCAGCACGGTGTCGGCGTCGCCGAAGGTGCCCACGGTGTACTCGCGGGTCTCCGGCGGGTCGACGGTGAAGTCGGCCTGCTCGCCCGGCCCGAGACCGAGCGGCGCGGACCGGAACGGCACCAGCGAGGCCGGCGCTGACGGGCCGGCCGGCGGGTACCAGCGGAGCGCGAACTCCTTGTCGGCCGGGGACGGGGTGCCGGGCGGACGCAGCCCCCCGCGGTACTGCTCCGGCTCCAGCACAAGACCCGGCCCGAACGGCAACGCCATGACCGACTGCGGATCCCACACCGAGCCGCCCGCCTCGCAGGCGTCCAGCTGCCGCAGCACGTTCGTGTACGTCGTCTCCCGGTTCCAGAAGTTCGGCGGGCCCGCCAGCTCGGCGTACACCGCCTCGTCGTCCCAGTGCAGCCCGGCGAACGGGCTCTGGTGCTCGTGCACCCTGCCGAGCGCGTGCCCGATCTGGTGCAGGACCGTCCCGCGTTCCGCGGGAGCGGTCATGTCCCAGCCGAGGTTCATGGTGCGCTCGCCCCGGCCGACCCACAGCGCGTCCCGGCCGATCGCCGACCAGGACCCGGCACCGGACTGGAACCCGATCCGCAGCTCCGCCTCGTGCCGGTCGCCGACCTCGGCGAAGGTGACGCCGATGCCGAGGTCCTGCCACTCACGGAAGCACCCGCGGACCACGTCCCGCTGCTCCTCGCCGCCGGCCCACGGCACCCGGCGCAGCTCCCCGGTGCCGGGCACCGGGATGACCGAGGAGTCGGTGCGGGCGTCCAGGAAGCAGTAGTGCAGGACCGTGCCGTTGACCCACATCCGCCGCCCGGCGAGCAGCGCGCCCAGCCGCTCGGCGGTCAGCCCCGGGCCGAAGGGCGGGGCCGGCTGCCGCGGTAGCGAGCAGAGGCGTCGGGTCATGCGGCCAGCGTGCCCCCCGCCGCCGTCGGGCGCCTGAGTCGGGGGCTACTCAAGTCGCCCTGTATCAAACCTGAGTACGCGCGCTCAGGATGATGTGAGGACTTACGAACCGGACGCGAAGACACTGGAGCTGCCCTGGCCGTTCACCGGGCGGGCGGACGAACTGGAGCTGGTGCGCGGTGCGCTGACCGCGGGCCGGCCCGGCATCGTCGTGACCGGCCCGGCGGGGCACGGCAAGACCCGGCTGATCACGGAGGCGGTCCGGGGCACGGACCACGTCCGGGTGACCGGCACGCCCGAGGCCCGGAACCTGCCGCTCGCGGCGTTCGCGCACCTGCTCCCCGACACCGCCTCGCTGCACCAGGCGGTCCGGATGCTGTCCGGCGTACGGCTGCTCGTCGTGGACGACGCCCAGTGGCTGGACGAGACCTCCGCCGCCCTGGTGCACCAGCTGGCCGTGCACGGGCGCACCCGCCTGGTGGTGGCCGCCGCGGACGGCGCGACCGCGCCCGGCGCGGTGTCCCGGCTGTGGACCGGGGAGCTGCTGCCCCGGCTGGCCCTCGACCCGCTGTCCCGCGAGGACACCGCCCAGCTGCTGGCCGGCGCCGGGCTGGAACCGCTCACCGTGCGCCGCCTGCACGACGCGTGCCGGGGCGATCTGCGGCTGCTGCGCGACCTGGTGACCGCGCTCGCCGGCTCCGGGCGGCTGACCCCCGTCCCCGGCACCGGCGAGCGGGCCTGGCGCGGCCCGCTGCCCCTCACCCCGGCCGTCCGTGAACGGCTCGCCCCCGCCCTGGAGCGGCCCGGCCCCGGCGAACGCGACACCCTCGAACGCCTCGCCTTCGCCGAGCCCCTGCCGCTGCCGATCGACGACCTGGCACTGGACGTCCTCGAACGCCTGGAGGCGGACGGCCTGATCCACGTCGACGACCAGGGTGCCGTCACCCTCGCCCATCCCCTGCACGGCGCCGCGCTGCGCGCCACCACCGGCCGGCTGCGGGCCCGCCGGCTGGCCCGTCCGGCCGACGCGCACGGCCCCGCGCTCGCCGCCGAACAGCGCGCCCTGGTACGGCGGATGGAGCAGCTCGACGTACGGCCGGTGCCGACGCCGGTGGGGGAGTGGCTGGTGGCGGAGGGTGCCCCGCTCCCGGCCGGGTACGCCGAGGTCCGCGCCCGGTTCGCGCGACTGCGGGGCGAGCTGCGGGAGGCGGCGGCGTGGGCCCGGGAGGGCCTGCGGGAGACCCCGTCGGACCCCGGGTGCCGAACGGAACTGGGGCTTGCCGAGGGCACGCTGGGCGAGGCGGCCGAGCCGGACGGCGTCCACGCGCTCTACGGCGCCGTACGCCTCGGCGAGCCCGAGCGGGCGGTGGGGCGGCTGCCGGCCGGGAGTGTGTTCGCGCGGCACGCGGACGCGCTGGCCCGTGGCGACGGGGCCGCGCTGGACGGGGCCGCGGAGGACCTGGCCGAGCGGGGCTTCGTGCTGTACGCGGCGGAGGCGCACGCGCAGGCCGTGCGGGCCCACCGGGATCCGCGTGCCGCGCGGCTGTCCCGTACCCGGGCGGTCGCCCTGGCCCGCCGCTGCCAAGGCGCCCGTACGCCCGCCCTGACCGGGCTCGTCCTCGGTGAACTCACCGCCCGGCAGCGGCAGATCGTCGCGCTCGCGGCGGCCGGGCTGAGCAACAGGGAGATCGCCGAGAAGCTGACACTGTCCGTGCGGACGGTCGGCAACCACCTGTACAGCGCGTACACGCGGCTCGGCACCGGGGACCGGGGGGAGCTGCCCTGGCTGGTGGACGGGCCCGAGCGGGAGACGGCCTAGGGGGCGCCGGGCGCCTGCCTCATGCCGCTCCGAACGCCGCGAAGGCCCAGCCCGTCGCCTGGTGGAGCGCGTCGCCCGGCAGGGAGGCGCGGGCGTCGCGGAGGGCCTCGGCCAGGGAGAGGCCCGCGTCGAGGCCCTTGTGCAGGGCGAGCATCAGCGGGACCACCGCCTCGTCGTTGACCGGCGCGCTGCTCGCCACCACACCGGCCGTGCCCAGCGGCAGCAACGCGGTGACCAGACCGAGGAGTTCGTCGGCGCCGACCGAGGCGAGGCGGGCGGTGTCGCAGCTGGACAGGATGATCCGGTACGGGCTGCGGGCGAGCCGCTCGAAGTCGTGCACGATCAGCGGGCCGTCGGCCATCCGGAGCGCGGAGAACAGGGGGCTGTCGGCGCGGAACGTGCCGTGCGCCGCGAGGTGCGCGAGGCCCGCGCCGTCGAGTTCCGCCAGCACCCGCGGGACCTGGGCGTCGTCGCCCTCCAGGACCGTCGCCGTGCCGTACCGGTCCGCCAGTTCGGGCACCTCCGCGCCGCCCGTGGCCAGGCCGGGGCCGCGCACCAGCACGGGCCGGCCGTCCGGCGGCGGCGCCGTCTCCCGGGCGCGCAGCCAGCTGCCCGCCGACGGCGACACGCTGAGCACCCGCTCCCGCAGCGCGGGCAGCAGCGCCCACGGCACCCGGTGCAGCGCCCCCGGCGGCACGATCACCACCGGGCCCGAGCCGAGCCGCGCCACCGCCCCGCCCAGCAGCAGCTCCTGCAGCCGCCGGCCGGCCGCCTCCACCAGCGGCAGCCGCGCCTCGGCCCCCGGGTGCGCGAGCCGCCGCAGCCCGGCCTGCACATGCTCGGCCTCGGCCACCGCCTCCGCCAACGACCCGCCGGCGAACCGCCGTACCGTCCCCTGCCCGCACAGCAGGACGTGCACGCGGCCGTCCACCACCGCCAGCTCCACCAGCCGCGCGTCACCGAGCCGGTCCAGCAGCCGGGCCACGTCGAAGCGGTCGCCCGCGCCGGCGGCGGCCCCGCCCGTGTGCCGGGTGCGCGAGCGGATCTCCCGCTCCAGGCGCCGCTGTTCACGCTCCAGCGCCGGCACCGGGCGGCCGTCCATCCGGGCGGCCTCCGCACGGGCGGCGATCTCCCGGTAGGCGGTCAGCCCGCTCAGCAGCGCCGGATCGTCGGGCGGCCGGGTCGGCGGCGCGGACAGCATGGTCGCCCGCCACCGCTCGCTCCACACCAGCAGCCGCCGCGGGCTGCCCTGGTCCAGGCTCACCTCTTGGGCCAGCGCGGCCAGTTCGGCTCCCTGCGCGGTCGCGTGGGCACGCAGCTCCGAGGCACCCAGCGTCATCCGGTGGTCGTCCAGCACGGCCAGGCCGCGCCGGCACGCCTCCAGCACGCCCCGCCGGGAGCCGGCCGCCCGCGCCCGCAGCGCCTGCGCCGCCCAGCCGGTCATCCGGGCCGGCGGCGGCCCGCCGTGCCGGCTGCGGGCGGCCACCGCCAGATGCCGTTCCGCGTCCGCCGTCCAGCCCAGCTCCAGCGCGATCCGGCCCGCCAGCAGCGCGGCCTCCGCCGCTGCGGGCGAGCCGAAGGAGGCCAGCCGCTCGGCGACCGCCGCCGCGTCCGCGACCATCCGCCCCGACCGGCGCCCGGCCGCCACCCGCGCCTCGATGAGCACCAGCCGGGCGTGCGTCTCCCACCAGGTCCGGCGCTGCGCCGCGAACAGCCGTACGGCGACGGCGGCGCGGGCTATGGCGGTGTGCGCGTCCCCCGCCGAGCGGGCGGCCCAGGAGGCGGCGAGCAGCAGCTCGGCCTTGCGGGTGGACTGCCCGCCGATCCGGTCCAGCACCCCGATCGCCGCGTCCGCCTCGGCCAGCGCCTCCGGGGCGAGCCCCGCCGCCATCAGCACCTCGCAGCGCCGGATCGACAGGTTGTAGGTGGGAGTGCCCAGCTTGGCGTAGCGCTCCTCGGCCTCGTCCAGCAGCCTGAGCGCCGCCGGGATGTCACCGGACCGGAACGCGGCGAGACCCCGGCTCTCCACCGCGTCCGCCTTGTCGTGCTCCTGGCCCGTGGTGTCCCACAGCCGCTCCGCCGCCGTGAAGTCCGCGACGGCCCGCTCCACCGCGCCGAGCGCCAGATGCACGGTGGCCCGCAGGGTCAGCGCCCGCGCGGTCCAGATGTCGTCGGCGACCTGCCGGAGCACGGGAAGGGCCCGTCGTACGTCCTCCAGGGCCTCCCGGTGACGCCCCAGCACCCACCACACATAGGCCCGCCGGTACAGCACCCGGGCCCGGGTGTGACCGCTGCCCCGGGACACCCCGCGCTCGAACGCCGCGAGCCCCTGCCGCGTGCGCCCCGCGTGCACCAGTGCGACCCCCAGCGTCGCGAGCACATCGGCCTCCCGGTCGGCCGACTCGGCGCGCGCGGCCAGGTCGCGGGCCCGCCGCAGATGCCGGAGCGCGATCCGCAGATCGCCGAAGTCCCGCTGCCAGATGCCGAGCACCTGGTGGGCGACGCTGGCGGGCAGCGGCGCCGGACCGGTGCGCAGGAGGTGTTCCGCGCGTGCCCGGGCCTCGCCCGGGTCGGCGAACACCAAGGGCAGCAGTTCGAGAATCGACTCGCTTCCCGCCGTCACGTCTCGCATGGTAGTGGCCTGCTGTATCAGACGGCGGCCCCAGGACTCTCACTGTCGTACGCCGCCTTGAGGGGGAGAACACCACATGGCACCACAGCGATTCCACGAGCAGTTCCACCACATCCAGCGCTCCCTGCCGGACGTCCCCCTGACCATGGGGCCGGACGACTCCGCCGGGCTCCTCTACGAGAAGGGTGTCGTCCTGGTCCGGGACGGCGAGGAGGCCGGTTTCGTCGAGGACGCCGTCCGCACCCACTTCACCGCGACCGCGGGCCTCGTCCCCGACCATGTGCGCCGCGTGGGCCCGCAGGCCGGCCGTACCGGCGTCACCCGCATCCGGGTCGGGGATCCGACGGAGGGCGAGGACACCGTGCCGCACGCCCTGCGCGCCGTGCGGGAGGCCGAGGACCGACAGGGCCGCCGGCTGGCCGGCCGCAACCATGTGGTGCACATCTCGGTCAACGCCTGCCCCGGTGACGAGCCGGTGCCCGTGCCGCGCACCGAGCCCGCCAACCCCGCCGCGGCCGAGGCGAGTTACGACCCGGGCACCGCGGTCGGCGTGCTCGTGGTCGACACCGGCCTGGTGCACGACCACCGCTCCTACCCGCTGCTCGCCCACACCACGGGCGACGCCCAGCAGGCCGAGACCGACGGCGACGGCGTGCTCCGCCAGTACGTCGGGCACGGCACGTTCATCGCCGGGCTCCTCGCGGCCGTCGCGCCCAACACCGACATCACCGTCCGGGGCGCGCTGGGCGACGCCGGAGCCGTCCTGGAGTCCGAGTTCGGCGGCCTGCTCTTCGAAGCGGTCGACCGGGACGGCTGGCCGGACATCATCAGCCTCTCGGCCGGTACCCCGAGCGCGGACACCGACGGCCTGATCGGACTGGACGCGTTCATGCGGGAACTGCGCGAGCAGCGCACCCTGCTGGTGGCCGCCGCCGGCAACAACGGCAGCGACACCCCGTTCTGGCCCGCCGCCTACGCCGCGCTGCCGGAGTACGCCGACAGCGTGCTGTCGGTCGGCGCGCTCCGCTCGGACGGCGAGTCCGGTGCCTGCTTCACCAACCACGGCCCCTGGGTGCGCGTCCACGCCCCCGGCGAGCGCCTCACCAGCTCCCTCACCGGCTTCACCACCCCCGTGCCGTACGTCTACCAGCACTCCACCTACGACACCTGCCGGTTCGGTGCCGCCGACTACGCCTGCACCTGCCAGTACCCGCGCCACACCGGTGTGCTGAGCGAGGGCCGGGAGAGCACCGGCGCCAAGCCGGACCAGGTGATGTTCGACGGCCTCGCGCAGTGGAGCGGCACCTCGTTCGCCACGCCGGTGGTCGCGGCACTCGTCGCCGCCCGGATGACGCAGTACCGGGAGCGCGATCCGCGCGCGGCCGGCAAGGCGCTGCTCGCGGCCACCACGGACCGGGCCGAGGTGCGCGGGGCGCACGTCCCGGCACTCCGCCCGGCCACCTGGCGCCCTGTCCCGGCCGTGATCCCGGCGCTGCCCGCATGAGGTCCGGAACGCTCCGCTCCACGGCGTACGATGACGAGCCGTACACGAGGGGTGGAGCCGTGGACCGAACAGAGGTCGGCGCGTTGGTCCAGTCCGCCGTCGACGGGGACGCGGCGGCCTGGAAGGCGCTGGTGGAAGGGATGAGTCCGCTGGTGTGGTCGGTCGTGCGCGCACACCGGCTGTCGGACGCCGACGGACACGAGGTCTTCCAGACCGTGTGGTTCCGCTTCGCCCAGCATCTGGGCCGCATCCGGGAACCCGACAAGACGGGTGCCTGGCTCGCCAGTACGGCCCGGCACGAGTGTCTGAAGGTGCTCAGGGGCCTGGCGCGGCTGACCCTGACCGACGATCCGCGCGTGCTGGACCGGGCCAGCGCGGAGCGGACGCCGGAGGAGTCGCTGATCGATTCGGAAGAGGAGGCGGACCGGGCCGAGCGGGTCCGCCGCCTCTGGCAGGAGCTGGACGGACTGGGCGAGCGCTGCCGGCAGTTGCTGCGCGTGCTGATGGCCTCGCCGCCGCCCAGCTACGGGGAGATCTCGGCCGCGCTCGGTATCGCGGTCGGCAGCATCGGCCCGCTGCGCCAGCGCTGTCTGCGCCGGCTGCGGGCCCGGATGGACGCACGGGGTGCGATGTGAACGGCGACGACGAGAACCGGATCGGGCGGGAGGGCGGCCCGGACGAGGACGAGTTCGCGGACGCGCTGCTGGAGGAGGAGCTGCGGCAGGCCGCGGCCGTCCTGGACCCGGTGCCGGCCGAGCTGCTGCAGACGGCCCTGGACGCCTTCGCGTTGCACGACCTGGACGCCCGGCTCGCCGAGCTGACCTTCGACTCGCTCATGGACGCGCTGCCGGTGCGGGGGATCATGGATCCGCCGCGCATGCTGACGTTCCGCGCGGGTGAGGTGACCGTCGACGTGGAGGTCACCGCGGACGGGCTGATCGGGCAGGTGCTGCCGCCGCAGTCGGCACGGATCGAGGTGCTCGGCGGCCCGGGCGCCGCCCGCCCGGTCACCGCCGACACCCTCGGCCGCTTCACCAGCGACACACCCCCCACGGGCCCGTTCGCCCTGCGCCTGCGAACCGACGCGGACCTGATCGTCACCGAGTGGCTACGGGCCTGAACCGGGGCGGGGGCTACGCGGTGTCGACGAGCGCGGCCAGGGCGGTGGCGAGCCGTTCCAGGCCCGGGCCGGCGGGGCCGCCCGGTTCGGTCATGTAGGTGTCCCGCCGGATCTCCACCATCAGGGCGCGGACCCGGGCGTCCGTGCCGTAGAACTCCAGCGGCACGTACGTCCCGGCGAACGGGCTGTCCAGACCCGTCTCCCCGCACCCGGCGAACGCCTTGCGGGCGGCCTCGGTCAGCTCCGGCGGGGTGTGGAACGGGTCCGTGCCCAGGCAGACCGGCGGGCGCGGCCCGGTTCCGTGCAGCTCGTAGGGGAGCGGTGCGGTCGGGTAGGAGTGCACGTCGATGATGACCGCGCGCCCGGTCGCGGCCAGCCGCCCGGCCACCGCCTCCGTGATGGCCGCGGCGTACGGCCGGAAGTAGCGGGCGAGCAGCGGCTCCGGGTCGGTGTCCGCGGGCCGCAGCTCGCCGCGGTGCGTGGTCCGCGTGTACACGGCGCCCATGCCGACGGCCGTCATCTCCTCCCGCTCGTCCGGGAACCGCTCCGGGTCCACGACCAGCCGCGACAGCCGGTTCACGAACCGCCAGGGCCGCAGCCCCGCGAGCGCGGCGGCCCGCTCGGCGATCTCGGCGGTGTGCGCGTCCGTGATGTGGTCCAGCTCCCGCTCCAGCTCGGCGTCGTCCAGCACGATGCCGTCGCGCACGTCGTCCGGGACGGCCCGCGCCGAGTGCGGTACGTGCAGCAGCACGGGCGACTCGGCGGCGCCGGGGAGGAGTTCGAACGACGGGACGGTCCGGGTCACGGGCTGCTCCAGGGGGCGTTGTCAGTGGCACGGTGCACGATCAAGGTGTCACATCGACGGCCGGGCCATCCTGCGCGGCCTGTGCGAGCGCACCAAGGCGCGGCGGCCCGCCGGCCGACGACTCCGCCCCGGCCGGGCAGTGCCGACCGGGGCGGAGACTTCAGGGGCCGTCAGGCCAGCGGCGTCAGCTGAGGGACGCCAGGGCCTCGTTCCAGGTGGCCGACGGGCGCATGACGGCGTCCGCCTTGGCCTTGTCGACCTGGTAGTAGCCGCCGATGTCGGCCGGCTTGCCCTGGACGGCGATCAGCTCGTCCACGATCGTCTGCTCGTTCGCGGCGAGCGTCTCGGCGAGCGGCGCGAACGCCTTCGCCAGGTCGGCGTCGTCGGTCTGCTGGGCCAGCTCCTGCGCCCAGTACAGGGACAGGTAGAAGTGGCTGCCGCGGTTGTCGATGCCGCCGACGCGACGGGTCGGGGACTTGTCCTCGTTGAGGAAGGTCGCCGTGGCGCGGTCCAGGGTGTCGGCGAGGACCTTGGCGCGGGTGTTGCCGGTGGTCTGCGCGTACTGCTCGAAGGACGGCACCAGGGCGAAGAACTCACCGAGGGAGTCCCAGCGCAGGTAGTTCTCCTTGACCAGCTGCTGGACGTGCTTCGGCGCGGAGCCGCCGGCGCCCGTCTCGAACAGGCCGCCGCCCGCCATCAGCGGGACGACCGACAGCATCTTGGCGCTGGTGCCCAGCTCCAGGATGGGGAAGAGGTCGGTCAGGTAGTCACGCAGCACGTTGCCGGTCACCGAGATGGTGTTCTCGCCGCGGCGGATGCGCTCCACCGACAGCTTGGTGGCCTCGACCGGGGACAGGACGCGGATGTCCAGGCCTTCGGTGTCGTGCTCCGGCAGGTACTGCTCGACCTTGGCGATCAGCTGCGCGTCGTGGGCGCGGTTCTCGTCCAGCCAGAACACCGCCGGGTCGCCGGTGGCGCGGGCGCGGGTGACGGCCAGCTTGACCCAGTCGCGGATCGGGGCGTCCTTGGTCTGGCAGGCGCGGAAGATGTCGCCGGCGGAGACCGCCTGCTCCAGGACGACGTCGCCGGCCTGGTCGACCAGGCGGACGGTGCCCGTGGTGGGGATCTCGAAGGTCTTGTCGTGGCTGCCGTATTCCTCGGCCTTCTGCGCCATGAGGCCGACGTTCGGGACGGAGCCCATGGTCGACGGGTCGTAGGCGCCGTTCGCGCGGCAGTCCTCGATCACGGCCTGGTAGACGCCGGCGTAGGAGGAGTCCGGCAGGACCGCGAGGGTGTCGGCCTCCTGGCCGTCCGGGCCCCACATGTGGCCCGAGGTGCGGATCATGGCCGGCATCGAGGCGTCCACGATCACGTCGGAGGGGACGTGCAGGTTGGTGATGCCCTTGTCGGAGTCGACCATGGCGAGGGCCGGGCCCTCGGTCAGCTCGGCGTCGAAGGAAGCCTTGATCTCGGCGCCCTCGGGCAGGGACTCGATGCCCTTGAGGATGCCGCCCAGACCGTCGTTCGGGGTCAGACCGGCCGCGGCGAACGTCTCGCCGTACTTCGCGAAGGTCTTCGGGAAGAAGACGCGCACCACGTGACCGAAGATGATCGGGTCGGAGACCTTCATCATCGTGGCCTTCAGGTGCACGGAGAACAGGACACCCTCTTCCTTGGCGCGGGCGACCTGAGCGGTCAGGAACTCGCGCAGCGCGGCGACGCGCATCACGGAGGCGTCGACGACCTCGCCCTCCAGGACCGGTACGGCCTCGCGCAGGACGGTGGTCGAGCCGTCGTCGCCCTTCAGCTCGATGCGCAGCGAACCGGCCTCGGAGATCACCACGGACTTCTCGGTGGAGCGGAAGTCGTCCACGCCCATGGTCGCCACGTTGGTCTTGGACTCGGAGGTCCAGGCGCCCATGCGGTGCGGGTGGGTCTTGGCGTAGTTCTTCACCGAGGCCGGGGCACGGCGGTCGGAGTTGCCCTCGCGCAGCACCGGGTTGACGGCGGAGCCCTTGACCTTGTCGTAACGGGCGCGGATCTCCCGCTCCTCGTCGGTCTTCGGGTCGTCCGGGTAGTCCGGCAGCGCGTAGCCCTTGCCCTGCAGCTCGGCGACGGCGGCCTTCAGCTGCGGGATGGACGCCGAGATGTTCGGCAGCTTGATGATGTTGGCCGCGGGGGTCTTGGCCAGCTCGCCCAGCTCGGTCAGCGCGTCGGGGATGCGCTGGTCCTCGTTCAGGTACTCCGGGAAGACGGCGATGATGCGCCCGGCCAGCGAGATGTCCCGGGTCGTCACGGGCACACCGGCCTGCGAGGCGTATGCCTGGATCACCGGCAGGAACGAATGCGTCGCCAGGGCCGGGGCCTCGTCTGTGTAGGTGTAGATGATGGTCGAGTCAGTCACCGGGTGCTCCGCTCCACGTCTGCAACATTGCTCGACATCAAGATATCTCGTGATCGGGGTCGGCTCGACAGGGGTCCTGGCCGGAAAATGTGCCGTCCGCCATCTCGCGCGCGATCCAGCGGCAGATCACATCCACCACGTACACGTGTTCGACACGGGTCAGCTCCCGCCCCTTGGGGATACCGTGCCAGCGCTCCAGGCAGCCCCGGCAGCAGGTGGCGGTCGCGTGCTGGGCGACGAACACCGGGTGACCGCGGTACGGCGTCTGCTTGCCGTCCTTGTACGGCTCGGCCGGTGCCAGCCGCTTCGCGATCAGGTCGTAGGCGTGCCACCGGAGGGTCGCCGGCCCCTTCAGCTCGGCGGTGGCCCGGTCCCGCCCGCGCAGACGGAACTTCGCCCGGAACGGCTGACGCGCGAGCGCGTCGAGCCGCCGGTCGAGTGAACGGGGGTCGCGGGCCGGGGTCGTCATGCTGATTCGAGCATACGAGCCACCCGGTGCCCGCCGGGTCAGTCGGCGGCCTGCGACCCGGAGACGGCGTCCTCCCCGCTGCGCTGCTGCGGGATCAGCGCCGAGCCCTGCTGGAGGGCGACGGTACGGGTGGGGGACGGGATGCGGATGCCCTCCGCGCGGTAGCGGCGGTGCAGGCGCTTGATGAACTCGTGCTTGATCCGGTACTGGTCGCTGAACTCGCCCACGCCGAGGATCACCGTGAAGCCGATCCGGGAGTCGCCGAAGGTGTGGAAGCGGATGGCGGGCTCGTGGTCCGGTACGGCGCCCGTGACGTCCGTCATGACCTCCGTGACCACCTCCGCGGTCACCCGCTCGACGTGCTCCAGGTCGGAGTCGTAGCTCACGCCCACCTGCACCAGCACGGTCAGCTCCTGCTCGGGGCGCGTGTAGTTGGTCATGTTGGCCTTGGCGAGCTGGCCGTTGGGGATGACCACCAGGTTGTTGGAGAGCTGGCGCACGGTCGTCTGGCGCCAGTTGATGTCCACGACATAGCCCTCCTCGCCGCTGCTCAGCCGGATGTAGTCGCCCGGCTGGACGGTCTTGGAGGCGAGGATGTGGACGCCCGCGAAGAGGTTGGCGAGCGTGTCCTGAAGGGCCAGGGCGACGGCCAGACCGCCCACGCCCAGGGCGGTGAGCAGGGGCGCTATCGAGATGCCGAGCGTCTGCAGGACGACCAGGAAGCCGATCGCCAGGACCAGGACGCGGGTGATGTTGACGAAGATGGTCGCCGAGCCCGCCACCCCCGAGCGGGACTGGGTGACCGTACGGACCAGACCGGCGATCACCCGCGCCGCGGAGAACGTCACCACGACGATCAGCCAGACCTGGAGCACCTGGTTGACATGGTGCTGGACGGTTCTGGTGAGCGGCAGCACGGCCGCTGCCGCCGCCGCGCCGCCCGCGATCGCCGCCCAGGGGACGACCGAGCGCAGCGCGTCCACGATGACGTCGTCGCCGCTCCAGCGGGTCCGCTTGGCGTGCTTGGCGAGCCAGCGCAGCAGCGTGCGCGACATGAAGGCGAGCACCAGGCCCGCCGCCAGGGCGATACCGGCGAGGACGAGGTCGTCCAGGGTCAGCGTGCGGTTCACCGGTCACCTCCGGGGCGCGCGACCACTGCGGAGGACGGGTTGTGAAGTCTCGTCACGTTGTCACCTGCTCGATGTCCGGGATGTGCGACCGCGCCGGCCCCGGAACTCCGGTGACCGGCGCGCTCGTTCATCCTGCCGTATCCGGTGCACCAGTTCGTACCGGGAGCGGCGCTCTTCGGGCAGTCGGCTCAGATGATGCCCTCCGCGAGTTCGGCCTGGTCACGGTCGTTGCCGTACGCGGCGGTGGTGGGCGTGCCGTACGACCGGCGGGCGACGTACCACCAGACGCTGGCGAGGACGAGGACCACGGCGAGGGCGACGGAGGCGTAGTTCATCGTGTCGACCGTGACCGGCGACGCCTGCGGCAGACAGAACAGGACGGTCACGCACGCCACCCACACGACCGCGATCCAGCCGATCGGCTTGCTCCAGCGGCCCAGCTGCCACGGCCCCGGCCGGAACCGGTCGCCCGCGCGCAGCCGCAGGAACACCGGGATGGCGTAGGCCGGGGTGATGCCGATGACGTTGATGGCGGTCACCGCGTTGTACGCGGTCGCCGAGTACAGCGACGGCAGGGCGAGGACGCACGCCACGACGACGGACAGCCAGACGGCGGCGACCGGGGTCTGGGTGCGGCTGCTCACCTTGCGCCACAGGTGCGAGCCGGGCAGCGCCCCGTCCCGGCTGAACGCGAACACCATCCGGCTGGCCGCCGCCACCTCGGCGTTCCCGCAGAACAGCTGGGCGATGATGACGACGAGGAGCAGCGCGCTGGCGCCGTCGGTGCCGAGGCCGTCGAGCAGGATCTGGGCGGGCGGGACGTTGGTGCCGGTGGTGCGCGTCGCGTCGTAGTCCTGGATGGCGAAGGTGAGTCCGGCCAGCAGCACGAAGCCGGCGAGCCAGGACACCCAGATGGCGCGGACGATGCCGCGGGAGGCGGCCACCGAGGCGTGCGAGGTCTCCTCGGACAGATGGGCGGAGGCGTCGTAGCCGGAGAAGGTGTACTGCGCGAGCAGCAGGCCGATCGCCGCCACGTACAGCGGGTTGTCCCAGCCGGTCTCGTTGACGAACTTCGTGAACACGAAGGACGGCGACTGGTGGTGGTCGGGGAAGATCGCCAGCGCGCCGACGATCAGCGCGACGCCCGCCAGGTGCCACCAGACGCTGATCGAGTTGAGCACGCTGACCAGGCGCACGCCGAACAGGTTCAGCACCGCGTGCAGCAGCAGGATGACGCAGAAGATCAGCATGGTCTTGCCGGGCGTGGGCTCGAAGCCCCACTGGATGTTGGCGAACGCGCCCGCGAACAGGGCGGCGCCGTAGTCGATGCCGGCGATCGCGCCGAGCAGACCGAGCAGGTTCAGCCAGCCGGTGTACCAGCCCCAGCGCCGGCCGCCGAGCCGGTCGGCCATGTAGTACAGGGCGCCGGAGGTCGGATACGCGCTGGTGACCTCGGCGAGCGCGAGACCGACGCACAGCACGAACAGGCCGACGCCGGCCCAGCCCCACAGCATCACGGCGGGGCCGCCGGTGCCCAGACCGAAGCCGTACAGGGTCATGCAGCCGGACAGGATCGAGATCACCGAGAAGCTGATCGCGAAGTTGCCGAAGCCGCCCATGCGGCGGGCCAGCACCGGCCGGTAGCCGAGTTCACGCAGACGCTGCTCCTCGTCCTGCTGCGGCAGCCCGGGGGAGGGGGCGGGCGAGGGATCGGGGGTGGGGGACACGCGGAGACCTCCGGAGATCAACAGATGCGAACGGGCACGTTCAGGGGTGGTGCGGAGGAGTGTTCAGGGTGGTGCTGAGGAGCGTTCGACGGTTTCCCGGTGCGGTGCGTCCGGGACGTCAGGGGCGGCGACCGTCCGCCGCGGCCCGACAGCGGTCCCGGGCCTGGACGAAGACCTCCACGGCGCGGTCCCGGTCCGGGGTGCGGTACATCCAGGGCGGGGGCGTGAAGTAGGGGCCGATCGCCTCGAACACCCGGGCCGCGTCCGGGAACTGGAGGGAGCCCCACAGGGCGTGGGCCAGGTGGTTGAGGTCCGGCAGCGAGCGCTCGGCGGGCCGTGTCAGCTCGAACCAGGAGTGCAGTGCGCGCCGCGCCTCGCGGGCCGCCTCCTCCACCACCCAGTGCAGGTCGAGTGCCGCGTCGTGCCCGCTGTCCCGGCGGTAGCGCTCGACCCGGACGTACAGCGGCAGCAGATGCAGCGCGGAGCCGGGCGGGGCCTGGCCCGCGGCCCACTGCGCATACCCGGAGGCCTCCGCGAGCCGGCCCGAACCCCCGCGCGCGTACAGGAACTGCAGCATCCGGTGGTGGGCCTCGCGGTTGAACGGGTCGCGCCTGCCGGCCTCGGCCAGCAGCCCCCAGGGGCCCGGCGGCAGCATCGGCTCCGGCGCGGGAGCGCGGTGCTCCTCCCAGCGCTGCTCCGGATCGAGCTGGGCCAGCGCCAGCAGACACACCCAGGGCACCGGGTCCCGCGGCGCGGCCGCGGTGGCCGACTGGGCGGCGTCCCACGCCTCGATCCACAACTCATGCGTACGTCGATGCTGTTCCCGCCGGGCCCGCAGCGCCCGCTCCACGCCGACCCGGGCGTGCATCACCGTCGCGTGGACGCTGTCCGGCTCCTCGGTGAGCCAGGCGCGCACCACGTCGGTGCCGGCCGCGGCCGCCGCCAGGACCTGGGTGCGCTGGGTCCACTGCCACCCCTGCGCGGTCTCCGCGAGCAGGGTGCGCATGGCCATCCAGCGGCCGGTGCGCAGGTCCTGGAGCGCGGCGCGCAGCGCGTGGTCGGGGCCGGCGGGGTCGTAGGAGGGGCGGGCTCCGTCTCTGGCCATCAGCCGCCTGCCCCCGGCCACTGGCGCACGGGCGTGGTGGCGGGGTGACGTAGCAACAGCCCTCCCCTGGGCGGTGATGGTGATGTCTCGTGTGGTCGGCGGTCACTATAGAGGCGTGAGTTGCGCCGTACCATTGTTGCCAAGTCAACTACTACCTAAGGCCAGTTGGCCGAGCGCCGGAAGACCTTGACTCCGGACCCCGCGCGGCGGCAGGCTGGCGCGGTGATCTTCAGGGCCGGAGCGGTGACCTTCTGGGTCGGAGCGGAGGGCGCACGATGACGGGGCCGGTGCTCGCCGTCGACCAGGGCACGTCCGGCACCAAGGCGCTCGTCGTCTGCCCGGAACGCGGCGTCCTCGGCGCCGGATTCGCCGAGGTGCGCCCCCGTCACCTGCCCGGCGGCCTGGTCGAGGTGGACCCGGCGCAGCTGTACGACTCGGTGGTCGACGCCGGCCGGCAGGCGCTCGCCGAGGCCGGCGAGGACGTCGTCGCGCTCGGCCTCGCCAACCAGGGCGAGACCGTCCTCGCCTGGGACCCGGCCACCGGCCGCCCGCTCACCGACGCCCTGGTGTGGCAGGACCGCCGGGCCGAGACCGTCTGCGCCGAACTCGCCGACCACGCCGAGGAGCTGCGGCAGCTCACCGGACTGCCCCTCGATCCCTACTTCGCCGCGCCCAAGATGGCCTGGATCCGCCGCCACCTCACCCGCGAGGGCGTCGTCACCACCTCCGACGCCTGGCTGGTCCACCGCCTCACCGGCGCCTACGCCACCGACGCCGCCACCGCCGGCCGCACCCAGCTCCTCGACCTGGACCGCGCCGAGTGGTCCCCGCGCGCCCTGGACCTCTACGGCCTGTCCGGCGAGCGCCTGCCCGAGGTCACCGACGCGGCCGGGCCGGTGGGCACGACCACGGTGTTCGGCCCCGAGATCCCGCTCACCGGACTGAGCGTCGACCAGCAGGCCGCCCTGCTCGCCCAGCGTGTCACCGGGCCCGGCGCCGCCAAGTGCACCTACGGCACCGGCGCGTTCCTGCTCGCGCACACCGGCGACCGCCCCCGGCGCGGCGACTCCGGTCTGGTCAGCTGTGTCGCCTGGCGGCTGGCCGGACACACCAGCTACTGCCTGGACGGCCAGGTCTACACGGCCGCCTCCGCCGTCCGCTGGCTCACCGGCCTCGGCGTCATCTCCTCCGCCGCCGACCTCGACCCGGTCGGCGGCACCGTCCCCGACAGCGGCGGTGTCACCTTCGTCCCGGCCCTCGCCGGACTCGCCGCCCCCTGGTGGCGCGGCGACCTGCGCGGCTCCCTCACCGGACTCGGCCTGGACACCACCGCCGGTCATCTGGTGCGCGCCCTGTGCGAGGGCATCGCCGCCCAGGTCGCCGAACTCGCCGAGGCCGCCGCCACCGACCTGGGCGCACCCCTGCACACGCTCCGCGTCGACGGCGGCCTCACCCGCTCCGCACTCCTCATGCAGACGCAGGCCGACCTGCTGCAGCGCCCCGTCGAAGTGTCCGCGCTGCCCGACGCCACCGCGCTCGGCGCCGCCGCCCTCGCCCGCCTCGGCGCCGACCCCGCGCTCGATGTCGCGGGCGCCCTGCCCGACTGGAAACCCGCCGCCGTGTACGAGCCCCGTATCCCGGCCGACCGGGCCGCCGAACGCCGCGCCGGGTTCCGTACCGCCGTCGCCGCCCTCCTCGGCTCGTGACCGTCACCGCGGACGGTCCGCTGCCGTCGGCGCCGTACGACGTGGCGATCGTCGGCGCCGGCGTGGTCGGCTGCGCCATCGCCCGCGCACTCGCCCGCCACCCCCGGCTGCGGATCGCCCTGGTGGAGGCCCAGGACGACGTCGGCCAGGGCACCTCCAAGGCCAACACCGCGATCCTGCACACCGGTTTCGACGCCACCCCCGGCACCCTGGAGGCCCGGCTGGTCCGCGAGGGGTACCAGCGGCTCGGCGCCTACGCCGCCGAGACCGGCATCCCCGTCGAACGGATCGGCGCCCTGCTGGTCGCCTGGGACGAGGAGCAGCTCGCCGCCCTGCCCCGGCTGGCCGAGAAGGCCGAACGCAACGCCTGCCACGACACCGCCCTGCTGAACCCCGACGAGCTGTACGCCCGCGAGCCGCACCTCGGCCCCGGCGCGCTCGGCGCCCTGCACGTCCCCGGCGAGAGCATCATCTGCCCCTGGACGACGACCCTGGCGTACGCCACCCAGGCCGTCCGCGCCGGAACCGACCTGCACCTGAACACCGCCGTGCGGGACGTGACCCGGGCGGCGGACGGACACCGGCTGACCACCACCCGGGGCACCCTGCACGCCCGCCACCTGGTCAACGCGGCCGGACTGCACGCCGACACCCTGGACCGCGCCCTCGGCCACGAGGACTTCACCGTCACCCCGCGCCGCGGCCAGCTCCTGGTCTACGACAAGCTCGCCCGCCCCCTCGTCCGGCACATCCTGCTGCCCGTGCCGACCGCCCTCGGCAAGGGCGTCCTGGTCGCCCCCACCGTCCACGGCAACGTCCTGCTCGGCCCCACCGCCGAGGACCTGCACGACAAGCGGGCCACCGGATCCACCGCCGAGGGGCAGGCCGCGCTGCGCGACAAGGGCCGGCGCATCCTGCCCGCCCTGCTCGACGAGGAGGTCACCGCCGTCTACGCCGGGCTGCGCGCGGCCACCGGGCACGAGGACTACCGCATCACCGCGCATCCCGAGCAGGCGTACGTCACCGTCGGCGGCATCCGCTCCACCGGCCTGACCGCCTCCCTGGCCATCGCCGCTCATGTCACCGGCCTGCTGGCCGACGCCGGACTCGACCTGGGGCCGGCATCGGAACCGGAGCCGGTGACCATGCCCCACCTCGGCGAGGCCTTCCCGCGCCCCTGCCAGCGGGCCGATCTCATCGCCGCCGACCCCGAGTACGGCACCCTCGTCTGCCACTGCGAGCGCGTCTCCCGCGGGGAGATCCGCGACGCCCTCGCCAGTACCGTCCCGCCCCGCAGCCTGGAGGGCCTGCGCCGCCGTACCCGCGCCCGGGCCGGCCGCTGCCAGGGCTTCTACTGCGGCGCCGCGGTACGGGAGCTGTTCGAGCGGGGGGCGAGGCCATGACGAACCCGCGTCACGTGGACGTCCTCGTCGTCGGCGCCGGTCCCGCCGGACTCGCCGCCGCCGCGCGGCTGGCCGCCGCCGGTGCCGGGCGCGTGGAGGTGCTGGAGCGGGAGACACAGCCCGGCGGCGTGCCCCGGCACTGCGCGCACGGCGGCTTCGGCACCTGGACGCACCCGCTCACCGGCCCCGGCTACGCCCGCCTCCTCACCGAGGCCGCCGAGCGGGCCGGTGCCACCCTCCGGACCGGGGTGACCGCGCTGGACTGGGCGTCGGCGGGACCCGTGCTCACCGCGGTCGGCCCCGGCGGGCCGGAGACGATCGCGGCGCGGGCGGTCGTCCTCGCCACCGGCGCCCGGGAACGCCCGCGCGCCGCGCGGCTGGTGCCGGGCACCCGCCCCGCCGGCGTCTACACCACCGGCGAACTCCAGCAGGCGGTCCACCTGTTCGGACAGCACATCGGCAGCCGCGCGGTCGTGGCCGGCGCGCTGGACGTCTCCTACGCGGCGGCCGACACCCTGCGCGCGGCCGGCGCCCAGGTCGTCGCCCAGGTCACGGAACACCCGCGCGCCCAGACCGGCCGCGCCCGCGCCCAGGCGGCCCGCCTGCGCGACCGCGTCCCGCTGCTCACCGACACCACCGTCACCGAGCTCCTCGGCCACGGGCGGCTGTCCGGTGTCCGCGTCCGCCACCGGGACGGCCGTACGGCCGTACTGCCCTGCGACACCGTCGTGTTCACCGGCGACTTCGTCCCCGACCACGAACTGGCCCGGCGCGGCGGCCTCACCCTGGACCCCGGCACCCGCGGACCCGCCGTCGGCGGCGCCGGGCACACCTCGCGCCCCGGAGTCTTCGCCGCCGGCAACCTCCTGCACGCCGTGGAGCCCGCCGGCACCGTGGCCCGCGAGGGAGCCCGGACGGCCGGCGCGGTCCTGGACTTCCTGGCGGGCACGCCCTGGCCGGACGCGGGGGTGCCGGTCGCCGTGGCGGCACCGCTGCGCTGGATCGCCCCGAACCGTGTCGTCCCGGCGTTCCCGCCCGTCCGCTGCTTCCTGCGCACCGGCACCCCGCTGCCCCGCCCCGTCCTGTACGTCCGCCAGGACGGCCGCCTCCTGCACCGCGAACGGCTGGGCCCGGGCACCGCCCTGCCGGACCGCACCCTCACCCTCCGGGCCCACTGGCACGACCGCGTCGACCCCGGCGGCGGGGAGGTACGGGTCAGCACCGAGTGAGCGGACCGTGCCCGCGCCGGGCCGCCGGGCGGGGAGGGGCAGGGTGCGGCGGCTCGGGGCCGACCGTGAGGGCGCCGCGCGGCCAGGGGCCGTGGGCGCGGTGCGGCCTCGCCCCGGCGTCGCGCCGCCGCGCAGGGGGCGGCTGGACCGAGCGGTGAACGAGCTGCGCGGTCTGCCCCGGAGGCGCGGCGCACGGCGTGCTGCACCGGGCGGGCTCAGAGCGTTCGGCGCGGGCCTCGCGGAGGCGCTGCTCAGAGGTCCGTGAACGAGCCGTGCCGCCCGGAGCCGGAGGCGAAGCGGGCCGCGCCCTCCGCGCTCTGCGCCAGCACTCCCATGCCGTACCGGAGCTCGTCGCGCAGGGCCGTCTCCTCGTCCTGTCCCTCCTGGTCCAGGACCGACGCGCGGTCGCTGCGCAGGCAGGACTGCGGGAAGCGGGCGATGGCCGCCGCGAGGGCCTCCGCCTCGGCGCGGGCGGTGCCGGCCGGCACCACGCGGTCGGCCAGCCCCATCGCGTGCGCCTCGCGGGCCGGGACCGGGCGGCCCGTGAGAATCATGTCCATGGCCCGGCCGGTGCCGATCAGCCGGGGCAGCCGGACCGTGCCGCCGTCGATCAGCGGCACGCCCCAGCGGCGGCAGAACACCCCGAACACCGCGTCCTCCTCGGCGACCCGCAGATCGCACCACAGGGCGAGTTCCAGGCCGCCCGCGACCGCGTGCCCGGCCACCGCCGCGATCACCGGCTTGGACAGCCGCATCCGGGTCGGCCCCATCGGCCCGTCGCCGTCCTCGGCCACCCGGTTGCCGCGTTCCGTGCCGATCGCCTTCAGATCCGCGCCCGCGCAGAACGTGCCGCCCTCGCCCCACAGCACCGCCACCCGGGCATCGTCGTCCGCCTCGAACTCCCGGAAGGCCGCGGCGAGTTCGGCGGCCGTCGGGCCGTCCACCGCGTTACGGGCCTCGGGCCGGGACAGGACGACCGTGGTGACGTACTCCTGGCGTTCCACGCGGACCGGCACGATGCGTGCTCCTTCTCAAGGGGCGGCTCGAAGGTCCCACTGTGCCTCAGATGACCTTCAGCCGCACCAGTGCCCCCAGCGTCAGCGCCCCCGGCACCAGCGGCACCCACACGGTGATGATCCGGTACGCCAGCACCACCGCCGTGGCCACCGCGGCCGGGCCGCCCACCGCGACCAGGGCCACGATCAGCGCGGCCTCGACCGAACCCAGGCCGCCCGGGGTGGGCACGAGAGCCACCGCGACGGTCGCCGCGAGGTAGGCGAGCGCCATGTGCGCGACCGGCACCGGAAGGTGGAGTGCCTGGCCGACCGAGGCGAGACCGGCCGCCTGCAGCGCGGGGAAGGCCAGCGAGCCGCCCCACAGGGCGAGGGCGCGGGCCGGCCGGGCGTGCACCGACCGCGCCTCGCCCAGGGCGTCCCGCGCAAACGCGGACACGCGCGTGCGCAGCGGTCGGACCAGGGCCACGACGGCCGCCGCCGCCACCAGCAGGCCGGCCGCGCCCAGCAGCAGCGGGAGGGCCGAACCGTCCGGCAGCAGGGGGCCGAGCCGCAACGCGCCGGGGAAGGCGAGCAGCAGCGCGGTCAGCAGACCGAGCCGGCCCACGGACTCGGCCAGCAGATACAGCGCGAGCGCGGCCGAGGAGCGGGCGAGCGGCACCCCGCACACGGTCATGAAGCGCAGGTTCACCGCGCCCGCGCCCAGGCCGGTGGGCAGCAGATGGTTGGCCGAGGCCGCCGCGAACTGGGTGGCCAGCAGCCGCGCCTTCGGCAGCGGCTGCGTCACCGCACCCTGCCGGGTCACCGCGGCGGCCACCCAGGTCAGACAGGTGGCGCCGGCCGCCGCCAGCAGCCAGGGCCAGGACGCGGTGCGCAGCTGGCCGAAGCCCTCGGCGAGCAGGGCACGGTTCTGTACGGCGACCACGGCGACGAGGACCAGCGGCACCAGGCACAGCACCTGGCGGACGGGGACGCGACGGGGGATTCGTCCCCGGGGCGGCGGGGGAAGCGGGACGGCAGTCACATCGGGAGAGGTTTTCCGGACCACCCCAACGGCGGGTGGCGGAATCGCGGACGGCGGCTTACAGGGTGGGGTCATCGGGGCCTTCGGGCTGGGGGCCGGTGCGGGTGAAATCGCGCGGACATTGACCTCAACGAACCTTGAGGTTCTACGTTCTCTCCCATGAGCATGGAGACCACCGCATGGACGCAGCTGCACAGCGTGATGACCGCGCAGCAGGAGCGCCGCCCCTTCGCCCGCGCCACGCTGCGCCGCATCGCCGCCTTCGCCCGCCCACACCGCGCCGGCATCGTCCGGTTCGTGCTGCTCGGGGTGGTGACCGCGCTGCTCGCGGTCGCGACCCCCGTGCTCGCCGGCCGCGTCGTCGACGCGATCGTGGCGGGGCACGACACGGGCAGGGTGGTCCGACTTTCCCTGCTCATCGCGCTCGTCGCGGTCACGGAGGCGGGGCTTGGCATCCTCGGCCGGCGCCTGTCGGCGACGCTCGGGGAGGGACTCATCCTCGACCTCAGAACGGCTGTGTTCGATCATGTGCAGCGCATGCCTGTCGCGTTCTTCACACGTACGCGTACGGGCGCGCTGGTCAGCCGTCTCAACAACGACGTGATCGGCGCCCAGCGTGCCTTCGCCAACACCCTCTCCGGCGTCGTCAGCAACCTGGTCACCCTGCTGCTCACACTCGCGGTGATGCTGACCCTGTCCTGGCAGATCACCCTGCTCGCGCTGGTGCTGCTGCCGGTGTTCGTGCTGCCCGCCCGCCGCATGGGCAGCCGGATGGCCCGGATGCAGCGGGAGGCGGCGGCGCTGAACGCGGCCATGGGCACCCGGATGACCGAGCGGTTCTCCGCCCCCGGCGCCACCCTGGTCAAGCTGTTCGGCCGCCCGGAGGAGGAGTCGGCGGAGTTCGCGTCCCGGGCCGCCCGGGTCCGGGACATCGGCGTCCGCACGGCCACCGCCCAGTCCGTCTTCATCACCTCCCTCACCCTGGTCTCCGCCCTCGCCCTGGCCCTCGTCTACGGCCTCGGCGGCTGGTTCGCGCTGCGCGGCACCCTGGAGCCCGGCGCGGTCGTCTCCCTCGCCCTGCTGCTGACCCGGCTGTACGCCCCGCTGACCTCGCTCGCCGGGGCCCGGGTCGAGGTGATGAGCGCGATCGTCAGCTTCGAGCGGGTCTTCGAGGTGCTCGACCTCAAGCCGCTCATCGAGCAGAAGCCGGACGCCCGGGAGGTCCCCGACGGCCCGGTCGCCGTCGAGTTCGACGACGTCCGCTTCGCCTACCCCGCCGCCGACCAGGTCTCCCTCGCCTCCCTGGAGGAGGTCGCCGCGCTCGACACCCGGGGCGGCTCCGAGGTCCTGCACGGCATCTCGTTCCGCGCCGAACCCGGCCAGACGGTCGCCCTGGTCGGCTCCTCCGGCGCCGGCAAGTCGACCATCGCCCAGCTGCTGCCGCGCCTGTACGACGTCGACGCGGGCGCGGTCCGCCTCGGCGGGGTGGACGTACGCGACCTCACCTTCGCCTCCGTGCGGGCCACCCTGGGCATGGTCACCCAGGACGGCCACCTGTTCCACGACACCGTCCGCGCCAACCTGCTGCTGGCCCGCCCCGACGCCACCGACGACGACCTGTGGGACGTCCTCGGCCGCGCCCGCCTCGCCGACGTCGTACGGTCCCTGCCCGACGGCCTGGACACGGTCGTCGGCGAGCGCGGCTACCGGCTCTCCGGCGGCGAACGCCAGCGCGTGACCATCGCCCGGCTGCTGCTGGCCCGCCAGCGGGTGGTCATCCTGGACGAGGCCACCGCCCACCTGGACAACACCTCCGAGGCGGCCGTCCAGGAGGCGCTCACCGAGGCCCTGGAGGGCCGCACGGCAGTCGTCATCGCCCACCGCCTGTCCACGGTCCGCGCCGCCGACCAGATCCTGGTCGTGGAGTCCGGCCGCATCGTGGAGCGCGGCACCCACGAGGAACTCCTGACGGCGTCCGGCCGCTACGCCGAACTGCACCGGACCCAGTTCGCCCAGCGGGGCGAGGAGAGGGAGGGGCCGGTGCCGGCGGTGGGGTGAGGGCGGCTGCGGGGGCCCTGGGTGATGGGTGTCCTCGGGGCAGTTCCGGCCGATGGGACCGTGGGCGCTCCCGGTATGTCGGAAGCCTCGCCCGGGGCCGGGTGGCGCAGCCCCGGACGGGGCGGCGGTGTCCGTGTCAGGCCGGTCGGTCGCAGGTCGTCAGGAGTGCGGCGACAGCCGCGCGGATGTGCTCGTCCCGGACGAAGCCGCGCCGGCCGCCGGCGATGCGGAGGCGCTCGTCGCGGGCCGGTACCGCGCGCAGCAGGTCGGCGGCCGGCCGGGCGGCGGGGCCGATGCGCGCCAGGTGCCGTACCGCCGGGAGCATGACCGGCAGGGGGCGGCCCTCGGCCAGGCCCCGGACGGCCGAGGCCAGTGCCGGGACCGTGTGCTCCGTGTCGCCGGTCGCCGCCCACAGGACGTGGGCGGCCTCGGCACCATCGGTCACGTGGTCGACAACACCGGAGGACCGTCGAACTCCGGCAGCAACGTCGCCGACCTGGCCCGCCACCCATGACCGAAGGGATGGCCCCCCGGACGTGTGGCCCGGCGTGACCTGGATACGCGGTCTGCAGGGCAGCACCGTCCGTCCGGAAGGCCATCCCCGACATGACCAGCGCATCCCGGCCCGACCAGCACTCCGAGGTCACCCTCCGGGTCAATGGCAAACCCCACACCCTGCGCGTCGACCACCGGCGCGTCCTGCTGGACCTGCTGCGTGAGGACCTGGACCTCACCGGGTCCAAGAAGGGCTGCGACCACGGCCAGTGCGGTGCCTGCACCGTGCTGGTCGACGGGCGCCGCGTCAACAGCTGTCTGCTGCTCGCCGTGACCCTCGACGGCAGCGAGGTCACCACCGTCGAGGGCCTCGGCGGCGACGGCGAGGAGCCGCACCCGCTCCAGCGGGCCTTCCTGGACCGCGACGCCTTCCAGTGCGGCTACTGCACCCCCGGCCAGCTCTGCTCCGCCGTGGGCATGCTCGCCGAGGCCGCCGCCGGGCACCCCTCCCACGTCACCGACCCGGCGGCCCCCGCCGGCCGGCCCGTCCGGCTGGACCGGCCCGAGATCCGCGAGCGGATGAGCGGCAACCTGTGCCGCTGCGGCGCCTACCCGCGCATCGTCGAGGCGGTCGAGGACGTGATCGAGTGAACGGCTTCGGATACCTCAGGCCCGCCGGCCTCCAGGAGGCCGTCGAGGCGTACGCCGCCCACCCCGGCGCCCGCTACCTGGCCGGCGGCACCAACCTGGTCGACCTGCTGAAACTCGGCGTGGAGCGGCCCACCCTCCTCATCGACATCGGCCGGCTGCCGCTGGACACCGTCGAGGACCTGCCCGACGGCTCCCTGCGGGTCGGCGCCACCGTCCGCAACAGCGACCTCGCCGCCGACCCGCGCGTGCGCACCCGCTGGCCGGCCCTGTCCCAGGCGCTTCTCGCGGGCGCCTCGGCCCAGCTGCGCAACGCCGCCACCACCGGCGGCAACCTGCTCCAGCGCACCCGCTGCCCCTACTTCCAGGACCTGGACAAACCCTGCAACAAACGGGAGCCGGGCAGCGGCTGCGGCGCCCTGGACGGCGTCCACCGCGACCACGCCGTCCTCGGCCACTCCCCGCACTGCATCGCCACCCACCCGTCCGACATGGCCGTGGCCCTGGCCGCCCTGGACGCCCAGGTCGAGCTGTACGGCACCGACGGCACCCGGCGCCTGCCGGTCGCCGACTTCTACCGGCTGCCCGGCGAGCACCCGGAGCGGGACACCTGGATCCGCCCCGGCGAACTGGTCACCGCGGTGCTGCTCCCGGCCGCCACGGCCGGTGTCCCGTCCGCCTACCGCAAGGCCCGGGACCGGGCGTCGTACGCCTTCGCCCTCGCCTCCGTGGCCGTCGTCCTGCGGATCGCGGACGGGGTCGTCGACCAGGTGGGCATCGCCTTCGGCGGGCTCGCCCACCGCCCCTGGCGGGCCCGGCACACCGAGCTGGCCCTGCTGGGCGCCCCCGCCACCCCCGCCGCCTTCGAAGGAGCCGTGGCACTCGAACTCGCGCACGCCGAGCCGCTGCGGGACAA
Source organism: Streptomyces sp. NPDC046727 (assembly GCF_040645635.1). Lineage (NCBI taxonomy): Bacteria > Bacillati > Actinomycetota > Actinomycetes > Kitasatosporales > Streptomycetaceae > Streptomyces > Streptomyces sp. NPDC046727. Next base: position 15,657 of record NZ_JBEYYR010000039.1, on the reverse strand, counting down.
CGCCTACAAGGTGCCCCTGGCCCGCAACCTCGCCCTGGACGTACTGCACCGTCTCGCCCCGGCACCCGCAGCGGCCTGAGCCGCCACAGGAGGACCCATGACCGGCACCGCCCTGGGCACCCCCGCCGAGCGCCGGGAAGGGCGCCAGAAGGTCACCGGCACCGCCCGGTACGCCGCCGAGTACGCCCTGCCCGGCCGCGCCCACGCCTGGCCCGTGCCCGCCGCGGTCGCCCGAGGCCGGGTCACCGCCGTCGACACCTCGGCCGCCCTCGCCCTGCCCGGGGTCCTCGCCGTCCTCACCCCCGGCGACGCGCCCCGGCTCGCCGAACCCGAGGACGGCACGCTCGCCGTGCTCCAGAACCCGGAGGTGCCGCACCGCGGCTGGTGCGTGGCCCTGGCCGTCGCCGACACGCCGGAGACCGCCCGCGCCGCCGCCCGCGCGGTCCGGATCACGTACGGCACCGCGGCGTACGACACCGGCCTCACCGAGGACCACCCGGACGCCTACGAACCCCAGGAGACCAACGCCGGCTACCCGGGCCGCGTCGAGCAGGGCGACCCGGCGGCGGCCTTCGCGTCCGCCGAGGTCCGCGTCGACGCCACCTACCGGGTACCGCCGCTGCACAACCACCCCATGGAGCCGCACGCCAGCACCGCCCACTGGGACGGCGACCGGCTCACCGTGTACACCTCCAGCCAGGGCGGTGGAACCGTCCGCTCCGTGCTCGCGCAGCTGTTCGAGATCGCGGAGGACCAGGTCACCGTCGTCTCCGAGCACGTCGGCGGCGGCTTCGGCTGCAAGGGCACCCCGCGCCCCGACGTCGTCCTCGCCGCCATGGCCGCCCGGCGCACCGGCCGGCCCGTCACCCTGGCCTACCCGCGCCGGTACCTGCCGGCCGTCGTCGGCCACCGCGCCCCCACCCTGCACCGGCTGCGCCTCGGCGCGAGCGCGGACGGCCGGCTCACCGCGCTCCTGCACGAGGTGACCACCCACACCTCCCGGGTGCGGGAGTTCGTGGAGCAGGCCGCCGTCCCCTCGCGGGTCATGTACGCGACGCCCGCGCTGCTCAGCACCCACCGCGTGGTCCGGCTGGACGTGCCCAGCCCCTCCTGGATGCGCGCCCCCGGCGAGGCGCCCGGCATGTACGCCCTGGAGTCGGCCCTGGACGAACTCGCCGACGCGCTCGGCATGGACCCCGTCGAGGTGCGCCTGCGCAACGAACCCGACCGGGAACCGGGCAGCGGCAAGCCGTTCAGCAGCCGGCACCTCGTTGAGTGCCTGCGCGAGGGCGCCCGCCGCTTCGGCTGGGACGGCCGCGACCCGCGCCCCGGCATCCGCCGCGAGGGCCCGCTGCTCCTCGGCACCGGGGTCGCCGCGGCCACCTACCCCACCGCGGCCATCCCCTCCGCCGCGACCGCCCGGGCCCTGCCCGACGGCACCTTCGTCGTCCGGACCAACGCGACCGACATCGGCACCGGCGCCCGTACCGTCCTCGCCCAGATCGCGGCCGACGCCCTCGGCGTGCCGCTGGACCGGGTCCGCGCCGAGATCGGGCACACCGACCTGCCCCCGGCATGGCTGGCCGGCGGCTCCATGGGCACCGCCTCCTGGGGCTGGGCCGTGCACGAGGCGTGCACCGAGCTGGCCGCACGGCTCGGCGACCCGCTGCCTCCCGAGGGGATCGAGACCCGCGCCGACACCGCCGGCCGGGCCGACGCCGACAGCCCCTACGCCCGGCACGCGTTCGGCGCCCACTTCGCCGAGGTCGCCGTCGACACCGTCACCGGCGAGATCCGGGTCCGCCGGCTGCTCGGCGTGTTCGCCGCCGGCCGGATCCTCAACCCCCGCACCGCACGCTCCCAGTTCACCGGCGGCATGGTCATGGGCCTCGGCATGGCCCTCACCGAGGGCAGCACCCTGGACCCGGCGTTCGGCGACTTCCCCGAGGCCGACCTGGCCTCCTACCACGTGCCCGCGCACGCCGACGTCCCCGACATCGAGGCCGACTGGATCGACGAGGACGACCCCCACCTCAACCCCATGGGCAGCAAGGGCATCGGCGAGATCGGCATCGTCGGCACCGCCGCCGCCCTCGGCAACGCCGTCCACCACGCCACCGGCATCCGCTTCCGCGAACTCCCCCTCACCCCCGACCGGATCCTCGCCGGCCTGCTGTCCGAGGGGTGACGGTGACCGGACCCACCTGGGAGTACGACGGCTACCGGCCCGCCGAGGAGCGACTGCGGGAGACCCTGTGCACCCTCGGCAACGGCTACTTCGCCACCCGCGGCGCGCTGCCCGAGTGCATCGCGGACGACGTCCACTACCCGGGCACCTACGCGGCCGGCTGCTACAACCGGCTCACCTCCGAGGTCGCCGGGCGCCGGGTCGAGAACGAGGACATGGTCAACCTGCCCAACTGGCTGCCGCTGCGCTTCCGGTCCGCGGGCGGGAACTGGCTCACCCCCGACATCGCGCCCGTCACCGAGCACCACCAGATGCTCCACCTCGATCCCGGCCTGCTGGAGCGCCGCACCCGGTACGGAACCGGCGACGGCACCCTCCTCGTCCGGCAGCTGCGCCTCGTCCACCTGGCCGACCCCCATCTCGCCGCCCTGCGCACCGAGTTCACCGCCGAGGGCCGTACCCTCGACCTGGACGTCGAGGCCGCGCTCGACGGGAGCGTCACCAACTCCGGTGTCGCCCGCTACCGGGACCTGGACGGCCGCCACCTCACCCACATCTACGTCGGCACCTCCGCACCCGGCACGGTCTGGCTGCGCTGCCGCACCCGCACCTCCGACATCAGCTTCGGACTGGCCGGCCGGCTCACCGCCGAGGCGCCGGTCACGCACGCGAACGAGGCCCACCGCGCCGTACAGCACCTGCGCCTGAGCCTGCCGCCCGGGCGGACCGTCACCGTCGACAAGACCGTGGCCCTGCACACCTCCCACGACCCGGCCATCAGCGACCCGCTGCGCGCGGCCGTGGACCGGGTCCATGACGCGCCCGGCTTCGACGAACTCCAGGAGTCGCACCACGCGGCCTGGGAGCAGCTGTGGCGGCGCACCGCGCTCGACGTGCCCGGCGAGGCGGGCAGCATCCTGCGCCTGCACCTGTTCCACGTCCTGCAGACCCTCTCACCGCACACCGCCGACCTGGACGTCGGCGTCCCCGCCCGCGGCCTGCACGGCGAGTCCTACCGGGGCCATGTCTTCTGGGACGAACTCTTCGTCCTGCCCTACCTCAACCTCCACCTCCCCGAGGTGTCCCGCGCCCTGCTCCACTACCGCCACCGCCGGCTCGACGCGGCCTGCCACGCGGCCGGCGAGCTCGGCCGGCACGGCGCGCTCTACCCGTGGCAGAGCGGCAGCGACGGCCGCGAGGAGACCCAGCAGCTGCACCTCAACCCGCGCTCCGGCCGCTGGCTGCCGGACCATTCCCGGCTCCAGCACCACGTCGGCTCGGCCGTCGCGTACAACGTCTGGCAGTACTGCGAGGCGACCGGCGACACCGACTTCCGGCACGGCGAGGGCGCCGAGATGCTCCTGCAGATCGCCCGCTTCTGGGCGGACTCGGCGACCTGGGACGACCACCTCGGCCGCTACCGCGTCCGGGGCGTGATGGGCCCCGACGAGTACCACGACGCCTACCCCGGAGCGGACCATCCCGGTCTCGACGACAACGCGTACACCAACGTCACCGCCGCCTGGGTGCTCACCCGCACCCTGGAGCTGCTGAGCGACCTGCCCGCGCCGCGCCGCAGCGAACTCACCGAGCACCTCGGCCTCGCCGAGGACGAGCCCGCCCGCTGGGAGGAGGTCTCCCGCCGGCTGCGCATCCCCTTCCACGACGGGGTGATCAGCCAGTTCGACGGCTACGGCGACCTCGCCGAGCTGGACTGGGCCGACTACCGCAAGCGGTACGACGACATCCGGCGCCTGGACCGGATCCTGGAGGCGGAGGGCGACACCGTCAACCGCTACAGGGCGTCCAAACAGGCCGACGTCCTCATGCTGGGCTACCTCTTCTCCCTGCCCGAACTGCACTCCCTGTTCCAGCAGTTGGGCTACCGGCTGGACGAGCACATCTGGTCCGCGACCGTGGACCACTATCTGCACCGCACCAGCCACGGCTCCACACTCAGCGGCCTGGTCCACGGCTGGATCCTGACCCGCGCCCGCCGCGCGGACGCCTGGAGCTTCGTCCAGGAGGCGCTGCGCGGCGACATCGCCGACCTGCAGGGCGGCACCACCGGCGAGGGCATCCACCTCGGCGCGATGGCCGGCACGCTCGACCTCGTCCAGCGCGGGCTGACAGGCCTGGAGACCCGGGGCGGCGCCCTGTACCTCGACCCGGTCCCGCTGCCCGAGCTGTCCTCCTACGGCTTCACCGCCCGCTACCACGGCCACTGGGGCGTCCAGCTGCGTCTGCGCAGCGGCCTGCTGGAGATCGCCGTACCGCCCTCCCACAGCTCACCCATCGACCTGCGCCTGCGCGACCGCGAGGTGCCGGTGGGGCCGGGGGAGACGGCCCGGCTGGTGCTGCCCGACTGAGGCAGCCTCAGCCCCCGGCGACCGGGTACCGGTGCACCGGTGGCAGACCCGGCAGCAGCCCGGGCCACACCGTGTCCAGGACATGCGCGCTCGGCGTGAACAGCGGCTGGGCGAGGCCGGGCAGACCGGCGACCTCGTGCCACTCCCAGCGGCGGATCAACTGCGGCTCGGTGACCACGGGTTCGCCGGTGACCGCGGTGACCTGGACGGCGGCCGTCACCCGCGGGACGCCGTGCACCGAGTCCATCAGGACGGCCCGCACCCGCGCGCCCGCCGGGTCGGCCTTCAGGGACGTCTCCTCCTCCAGCTCGCGCACGGCCGCGGCGGCGAAGTCCTCGCCCGGGTCGTTCTTGCCGCCGGGCAGCTCCCACACGCCCCGCACCGACCAGCCCAGCAGTACCCGCCCCGCCGGGTCCGTGACGACGACCCCGGCACCGGTCAGGGCGTGCGGGGCGGGCCGCCCCTTGCCGGCGCAGACGAGCGGGACGGCGACGGGGCCGCGCAGCACGAGCAGGGCCAGCCCGTCGGCGTCGTACCGCTCGGCGGACTCCCAGCCCGCGCACAGCAGCCCGATCTCCTCCTCGTCCAGGGCCACACCCCGCTTGTGCTCCGGTACGGCGTCCGCGACCGGGGTGATCACGCAGAGCGCGCCGCCGGGACGCAGCCGCTCCCGCAGCCGGCCGAGCACCCGGGTGCGGTCGTGGACGAACGCCCAGCCGAGCCGGGAGACGATCAGGTCGTACGCGGCGTGCGGCAGCCGGTCGAGGCTGTCGTGCTCGATGTCCAGCCGCCGGTACGTCACCCCCGTACCCCCGGTACCGCCCGCCGCGTCGGCGCGCCGGGCCTCGGCGAGCGCCACGGCGGAGAAGTCGACGGCGTCCACCTGGTACCCGGACCCGGCCAGGTGGCGGGCGAGTTCGCCGAGTCCGCAGCCGACGTCCAGACAGCGCCCGCCGGCCGGCGCCGGGACGTGTTCGGCGAGCAGCCGGCGTTCGGCGGGGCCGAGGGACCGGAACCGGCCCCCGCTCGCGTAGTGCGCGTCCCACTCCTCGGGCCTTCGACGTGCCACCGGGCCTCCTTTGTGCCGGTCGATGCGGACAAGGAGATCATCGCCGGGTCACGGCCGGGACACACCGGCGTCCGCGATCTCGACGGCGGTGGCCGGGAGTACCACCATGGGAGGGCGGCCGAGGACGAGAGGAGCTGCCGGACATGAGGGTGACCGACGTGCCCTTGCGCGTCCTGGCCGTGGACGACGAGGAACCCGCGCTCGACGAGCTGCGGTACCTGCTGGGGCAGGACCCGCGGGTCGGTACGGTCGTGTCCGCGCCGGAGGCCACCGAGGCGCTGCGCCGGCTGAGCCGGGCCATGGCGGAGGGCCCGGACGGGCCGGAGGGCTTCGACGTCGTCTTCCTCGACGTCGGCATGCCCGGCCTCAGCGGTCTCGAACTGGCCCGGCTGCTGGGCGGGTTCGCCGCCCCGCCGCTGGTCGTCTTCGTCACCGCGCACGAGGACTTCGCCGTGCGCGCCTTCGACCTCAAGGCCGTGGACTATCTGCTCAAGCCGCTGCGCGAGGAGCGCTTCGCCGAGGCCGTACGGCGGGTCGCGGAGCTGGTCCGGGCCGGGCAGGGCCCCCGGCCGGCCGCCCCGCCGGCGCCCGCGGCCCCGGACGCCGGTGACCAGGTGCCCGTCGAGCTGGGCGGGGTGACCCGGTTCGTGCCCCTCGCCGACATCACCCATGTCGAGGCGCAGGGCGACTACGCGCGCCTGCACACCGGCCGGGGCAGCCATCTCGTGCGGATCCCGCTGTCCACCCTGGAGGAGCAGTGGCGTTCGCGCGGCTTCGTGCGGATCCACCGCAGCCGTCTCGTCGCCCTCGGCCGGATCGAGGAACTCCGCCTGGACGGCGGGAATGTGACCGTCCGGATCGGCGACCGGGTGCTCGCGGTGAGCCGGCGCAACGCCCGGGAGCTACGCGATCTGCTGGCCGGACGTGCGGCGGGCCGGACGCGCTGAGCCGCGCAGGGCACCGAGGCCGGTTCCCGGCCGCCGCATGCCATGGCTGTTCGGCCACGGTGGCCGAACGTCGACGTGCATCCGACTGAGGAACAGCGCCCGGCCGCCGTGGCATTGCTCACGTTCACGAAGGCGCCGGGAAGGGCAGGGCTAGTCCCCGGGACATGCGCGGCGGCGAGCCGCCTTGCCGCGCGGACCGGGGTGGGACTTGTGTGGGGGAATGGTGAGCGGTGGCCGCGGCCCGGCGTTCTCCGGCTAAGCGTCGAGGAGCGTTAACGGGAGCGTCACAGCGATTCGTGGTACTTCACCGAATGAATACGTATGGTTGTACGAAGGGATCGATGAAGTAGGTGGCGAGAAGTGAATTCTCGCCAGCCTTGTGACGTTCGTGCGCGACTGCGTTTCACCCTACGTGTAGACAACACGGACAACTGGGTCACAGGCCAGGGGGGTTACCTGATGTCCTTCATCAAGCCGGTTTGTGCCAGGCGGCGACTGCCTCGGCAAGGCGGGATTCCCAGACCGTTCCCCCACGGAACGAGGCGGACCGGGCGCTGACGCGCAAGCTGTGAGCCACGAAAACGTGCTGCGCAGGGCGCCCCCACCGGCCGGAAACGGCCGGATCGCGTGCGCCACGGGGGAGGCGAGGCGCTGCGTACACATGGTCCGGAACAAACGGTCAACGGGTCCGAGCGACACCCCACGAGTTCAGAACGCCACCCGATTACAAGTCAGAGGTTGTAGTGCCCCCGCGATATTCAGTCATATCCGAGCAAACTCTTCTGGAATCGTCCGCCGAGCCAGGCCGTTCTATTGCACAGTCCGCGCTGTTCTGGCTCGACGGGCGGCTCGGCAAAAGCATGGAGTTAGCCGCCGCCGCGACCGAACCGGCCCAGGGGGAACGGGCCGGCCGTGCCACGCCGGAGGCGCGCATCTGGTACGCGACGCTGCTGACGCGCGTCCGTGGCCTACGGCCGGCCGCACGGCTCCTCGCCGGCGAGCCGACCGCCCCGAACGGACCCCACCGCACCGAGGTGCAGGCGGCGCTGCTGCTGTGCGAAGCGGAGATCCACCTCGCCGAGGGCAAGCTCACCGAGGCGACGGCGGCGGCCGAAGCCGGACTCCGGCTGGCCGGCCAGGCCGGGAACCGGGGACTCCCCCCGCGGGGGCACGTGGTCCTGGCCGTGTGCTCGGTGCGCTCCCTGGACCTGACGACCGGCCTGCTGTACGCGAACCGGCTGCGCGACGCGGCACTGCTCGGTCAGGAGAACCTCATGCCGGGGCAGTGCGTCTGGGCCGCCGCCCAGGCCCTGGAGGCGCGCGACGGCATGGAGAGCGTGGCGCACCTGCTCAAGGGCATCCTCCACGACGACGTGCTCACCCGCGACCTGCTGGTCTCCCAGCCGGCGGCGGCCTCCTGGCTGGTCCGGGCCGGGCAGCGCCTCGGCGACGAGTCCCTCGCCGAGAGCACCGTCCGCGCGATGAGCCAGCTCGCCCTGGAGAACCGCGGTTTCCGCAGCGTCCAGGCGGCGGCCGAGCATGCCATGGGCCTGTACGAGCGCAACGCGGACGTCCTGGAGGCCGCGGCCGAGCGGCACCTGGACCCCTGGGCCCGCGCGTCCGCCCTGGAGGACGCGAGCCGGCTGCGCGCCGCGCGGGCACCGGAGCGCGACCGGGCCGTCGACCTGCTCCGCCGCGCCGCCGACGCCTACCTGGCGGCGGGCTCGTCCCGGGACCTGTCCCGGGTCCAGAGCCGGCTCCGCGAACTCGACGACCACGGGGGCCGTCCGGCGCGCAGCCGAACCCGGGTCAGCCGGCTCACCGACACCGAGTTCGCGGTGGCCGAGCTGGTCAGCCAGGGCCTCACCAACGGGCGGGTCGGCAGCCAGCTCTACATCTCCCCGCACACGGTGGCGTTCCACCTGAAGAAGATCTTCCGCAAGCTCGACGTGACCTCCCGCGTCGAACTGGCCCGTTCCTGGAACCGGATCCTGGTGGAGGAACGCGGCGGCCACCCGCGCGAGTCCGGGCCCGACTTCCTGGACCGCCCCGTCGTGGCCCGGCAGGCCGTGTAGCCGCCGGCGCGCGCGGGAGCCGTCGTCGCAGGTGACGGCCCCCGCGCCCGCACCACCACCCGCGCCCTACCAACCTGAGGGATGCCGCCGCGACGGTCCCCCGCCGTAGCCTCCATCGAGGGAAACACCGCTCCTCACCGCGATGTGCCGCCCCGTCGGCGAGCGCCGGCCGGAAGGGACCGGGCGGGTGGCCGGAACAGCTTCACCGATTGCCAGGAGTCATGTCATGACCCATCTTCTGCACATCGACGCGAGCATCCGCTCCGGCGAGTCCGTGACGCGGCAGCTCACCGCCGAGTTCGCCACGCAGTGGCGGCAGCACCACCCCGACGCCGGCTACACCTACCGCGACCTCGGCGCCGAGCCCGTCCCGCACATCACGCACGAGGTGCGGGAGTGGCTCTTCGACCCGACCGGCGACCTGCACGGGGTCGGCCCCGAGGAGCAGGCCCGCACCGAGGCGCTCGTCTCCGAGGTCCGCGAGGCGACCACGATCGTGCTCGGCGTCCCGATGTACAACTACACGATCCCGTCGTCCATCAAGGCCTGGATCGACCGGCTGGTCAGCCCGGCGCACATGCTGCCCCCGGGCGCCGAGTCCGGCGCGCTGAGCGGCAAGAGCGTCATCGTCGTCACCGCGCGCGGCGGCTCCTACGCCCCCGGTACCCCGCGCGAGGGCTGGGACTACCAGGAGCCGTACCTGCGGGCCGTGCTGAGCGCCATCGGCCTCGCCGACAACCTGAGGTTCGTCCACGCCGAACTGACCTTCGCGGCCATCGTGCCCGCCATGGAGCAGCTGAAGCCGCTCGGTGAGAAGTCCCTCGCGGACGCCCGGGAGACCCTGCGGAAGCTGGCCCTCTGACCTTCGGCACCACCATTTTCGCGGGCCGGTACGTTCGCACACACTGTGGGGAAGGTGCTTCATGAGCGAGATGCTCTCCTTTGAAGATGTCTGGTCACGTACCCATCACTTCGACCCTCCCGCGATCTTCGACAAGCTCCGGGAGGAACGCCCGCTCGCGCGGATGGCTTACCCCGACGGTCACATCGGCTGGATCGCCACGAGCCACCAGCTCGTCCGGGAGGTCCTCAGCGACCCCCGGTTCAGCCACAGCCTGGAGATCGGGCACTTCCCCGTCACCAAGTACGGCGCGCCCGTACCGCAGTTCCCGGCCATGCCCGGCATGTTCATCCACATGGACCCGCCGGACCACACCCGGTTCCGCCGCATGCTGGCGCGGGAGTTCACCGTCCGGCGCATCGCCGAACTCGCCCCGCACGTCGAAGCGGTGACCGCCGAGCAGATCGAGGCGATGCGCGAGCACGGCGCGCCCGCCGACCTGCTCACCACCTTCGCCAAGCCGCTCGTCCTGCGCGTCCTGTCCGACCTGGTCGGCCTGCCGTACGAGGAGAAGGAGCGGTACGCCGACGCGCCCGCCATCACCCACGACCCCGACGGTGACGCCGAGGAGTCGATGGCGGTCTTCCAGCAGGTCGGCGCGCTCATCGGGGAGACCATCGAGCGCAAGCGCAAGCAGCCCGGTGACGACATCATCAGCCGGCTCCTGGCCGCCGGCGAGCTGACCGACGAGGAACTCGGCAACATCGTGGCCCTGTTGCTGTTCGCGGGTTACGAGACCACCGAGAGCGCTCTCACCGTCGGCGTCATGGCGCTGCTGCACCACCCCGAGCAACTCGCCGCCCTGCGCGCCGACCTGTCCAAGGTCGACGCGGCGGTGGAGGAGATCCTCCGCTATGTCACGGTCAACCAGTACGAGATCTTCCGGACCGCGCTGGAGGACGTCGAGCTGGACGGCCGGCTGGTGAAGAAGGGGGAGACCGTCACGGTGTCCCTGCCGGCCGCCAACCGCGACCCGGCGAAGTACGGCTGCCCCGCGCACCTCGATCTCGACCGTGACACCGCCGGGCACCTGGCGTTCGGCCACGGCATCCACCAGTGCGTCGGCCAGAACCTGGCCCGCCTGGAACTCCGCACCGGCCTGCGCGCGTTGCTGCAGGCCTTCCCCGACCTGACGGCGGCCACCCCGGCCGAGGAGGTCCCGCTGCGCACCCGCGGCTCCGTCTTCGGCCTGAAGAGCCTCCCCGTCTCCTGGTGAGCCCTCCGGCCTCCGGGTGAGCCTCCGGGCCGCCCGGCGGGCCGCCCGGCCTCCGGGTGAGCCCGGCAGCTCGCCCGGTCCCCTGCAGTACGCCCGCCCTCCGACCCCGTCCGGCGGTACGGCGGCCACCCGCGCGACGGCGCACGGGTGGCCGTGACCGCCCCCTCCGGCCGCCCCGGACCGGCCCCTCCCGGCCGTCCGTGGCGGTGGGAACGGCACGGGACCCCGCCCGCCCCGGCGGCGGGGGACCGGCCGCCCCGCCCCTTCCGGGCGCCTGACCGCCGCGCGCACCACCGCGGCGGAGGGATGTCTGCTCCCGTCGTTCCGGACGACGGCCGGCTGTCCACTGTCGTACAGCCGCCCGCGCCGCGTCCGGTCTCCGCCCCCGACCCGCTGCTCCCGGTACCCGCTGCCGCCCTGTGGAAGGAGTCCGAGGCGTGCGTCCCGACCTGGTCACACCGCTTGCGGTCACGCTGCACGAGCACGCCCGCCGCATCCCGGAGAAGGTCGCCTTCGCCGACGACCGGCGCGCGGTCACCTATGCGGAGCTGGAGGCCCGCACCCGCCGGCTCGCCGGGCATCTCGTCCGGCTCGGGCTGCGCCGCGGCGACCGGGTGGCGCTCTGCCTCGGCAACTCCGTCGCCATGGTGGAGGGGTACCTCGCGGTCGTGCGCGCCGGAGGCATCGGCGTGCCGGTGAACCCGCGGTCCGCGCCCGCCGAGCTGGAGTACCTCCTCGCCGACAGCGGCGCGCGGTTCGTGCTCGCCGGGGCAAGCGGTGCAGTGACGTTTCTGCCGATGGTCTCGTCCACCGCCCCGGACGCCACCGTCCTGGTGGCCGGCACCACCGCCGTCCCGCCCGGCGCCCACGCCTACGACGACCTCGCGGTCACCGAGCCCGGCACGCCCGCCCCCGACGACCTCGGCCTGGACGAGGTGGCCTGGATGTTCTACACGTCCGGCACCACCGGGCGCCCCAAGGGCGTGCTCTCCACGCAGCGCAACTGCCTGTGGTCGGTCGCCGCCAGCTACGTCCCCATCCCGGACCTGCGCCAGGACGACCGGGTGGTGTGGCCGCTGCCGCTCTTCCACAGCCTGTCCCACATCGCCTGCGTGCTGTCCGTGACCTCCGTCGGGGCCACCGCCCGCATCACGGACGGCGCTTCCGCCGACGACGTCCTGGACCTGCTCCGCTCGGAGCGGGCCACCTTCCTCGCCGGCGTCCCCACCACCTACCACCACCTCGTCGCCACCGCCCGCCGCACCGGCCTCGCCCTGCCCGACCTGCGCATGGGGCTCGTCGGCGGCGCCGTCACCGGCTCCGAGCTGCGCCGCTCCTTCGAGGACACCTTCGGCGTCCCGCTGGTCGACGCGTACGGCTCCACCGAGACCTGCGGCGCGATCACCATGAACCCGCCGGACGGGGCCCGTGTCGAGGGCTCCTGCGGGCTGCCCGTGCCGGGCGTCGACGTCCGCGTCGTCGACCCCGACACCGGAGAGGACGTGCCCACGGGACAGGAGGGCGAGGTCTGGGTCAGCGGACCCAACGTCATGGTCGGCTACCACAACAGCCCCGAGGCGACCCGGGCCGCCCTGCGCGACGGCTGGTTCCGCACCGGCGACCTGGCCCGCCGGGACGCGGCCGGCTACTTCACCGTCTGCGGCCGGCTCAAGGACCTGATCATCCGGGGCGGCGAGAACATCCACCCCGACGAGGTCGAGGCCGTCCTGCGCACCGCCCCCTCGGTCGCCGACGCGGGGGTCGCCGGAGCCGCCCACGACACCCTCGGCGAGGTGCCCGTCGCCTGGGTGGTCCCCGGACCCGACGGCCTCGACCTGCCCGCCCTGCTCGACCACTGCCGCGCCCGGCTCTCCGCCTACAAGATCCCCGAGCGGATCCACGAGGTGTCCGGCATCCCGCGCACCGCCTCCGGGAAGATCGTCCGCCGGCTGCTCGCCGCCCAGCCGTACTGGCCGCGCCACACGGCCGACGGCCACCACGACGCGCTGCTGAGCCCCGCGTGGGTGCCGGCACCGGCCGGCACCGGCGACGGCGCACGTCCGGTCGCGTGCGCCGTGGTCGGCGAGGACACCTCCGGACTCGTGGCGGCACTGCGCGCGGCGGGGGTGCACGCGGAACTCCACCCGGACCTGGCGTCCGCGGCGGACACGGCTCCCGGCCTGACGTTCCTGCTGCCGCCGGCCGCCTCCGCCGGCCCCCTGGCCCAAGCCCGCCTCCTCATCGAGCACATGACCGGCGAGGGCGCCCCCGAACCCCTGGTGGTCCTCACCCGGGAGGCCACGCCCGTCGGTGACACCGCGCCGGACCCCGCCGGCGGCGCCCTGTGGGCCGCCGTACGGTCGCTCCAGGCGGACGGGCACCGGACGGTGACCGTCATCGACATCGACACCGAGGCTCCGGACGCAGAGACACTGCTGGCCGCAACCGCCTCGGGTGAGCCCCAAATCGTCGTGCGCGACGGTGAGTTGCTGGTGCCCCGGCTGCTGCGCACCCCCGTGGACGGCCGGCCGCGTCCCGCCGCCGGCCTCGACCGGCCCGGAACCGTCGTCGTCACCGGCACGGACACGCCCGCCGGTGCCGCGCTCGCCCACCATCTCGCCGGCGTGCACCGGGCCCCGCGCCTGCTGCTCGTCCACGCCCCCGGTACGGCCGACCGCACCGACCCGGACGCCTGGCCCGCCGGCACCGACACGCGCAGCGTCGCCGCCGACGCGACCGGCCTGCGCGAGGCCCTGGCGGACGCCCACCCGGTGAGCCTGGCGGTGCACACCGCCGACGACCCCGACCTGGCCCGGACCCTGGCCGAACTCATCGGCGACGCCGGCGAGTTCGTTGCCGTCACCGACGGCTCCGCGACCCTGGGCGCCCCCGGCGACCCGGACCGGGCGGTGCGCGGCGCCCTCACCGAGGCGGTCGCGCACGCCCGCCGGCTGCGGGGCCCGGCAGCCAGCCTCGTCTGGGCCGCTGAGGACGGTGCGGCCCAACTCGCCGACCTGCTCGCCGCGTTCGACGTGCTCCTGGCCGGACGGGCCCCCGCCCTCCTCGCGCCCGGCCCGTCCCGGGCGGTCCCCGCACTCCTCCGCGCCCTGGCCGAGCCGCCGGCCCGGCAGGTCCGCGCCGACGAGACCGTCACCGTCGCCCTGCGCGCCCGCCTGACCGGCCTGGACCCGCGAGCCCAGCGTGCCCTCCTCGAACGGCTGGTCGGGGAGCAGGCCGCCGCCGTCCTCCACGGCCCCGACACGGGCCCCCTCCCGGCCGACCGCGCCTTCCGAGACCTGGGCCTGACCTCGGTGGCCGTCGTCGCCCTGCGCGACCGGCTGACCGAGCACACCGGGCTACGACTGCCCACCACCGTGACCTTCGACCACCCGACCCCCCGGGAACTGGCGGCCCACCTGCGCACCGCGATCCTCGGACTGGACGACACCTCGGTGACGCCGGAGCGGACGGTCGCGGGCGCGGATCCGCAGGAGCCGATCGCCATCGTCGGCATGGCCTGCCGGCTGCCCGGCGGCATCAACACCCCCGACGAGCTATGGCAGTTGCTGGCCGCGGGCCGCGACGCCGTCTCCGCCTTCCCGGCCGACCGGGGCTGGGACCTCGACCGGCTCTTCGACGCCGATCCGGACAAGGCCGGCACGTCCTACGTCGACCAGGGCGGCTTCCTGACCGACGCCGGCGGGTTCGACGCGGGCTTCTTCGGCATCTCGCCGCGCGAGGCGCTGGCGATGGACCCGCAGCAGCGCCTGCTCCTCGAAACGTCCTGGGAGGCGCTGGAGCGGGCCGATATCGACCCGCTGTCGCTGAAGGGCACGGACGTCGGCGTGTTCGCCGGAGTCATGGGCCAGCAGTACGGCTCCGGCGGCGAACTCCCCGCCGAACTCGAAGGCTTCGTGACCACCGGAACCGCGTCCAGCGTGGCTTCCGGCCGGATCGCCTACGTGTACGGCCTCGAAGGTCCCGCGGTGAGCGTGGACACCGCCTGCTCCTCCTCCCTGGTCGCCATGCACCTGGCCGCGCAGGCCCTGCGGCGCGGGGAGTGCGCCATGGCCCTGGCCGGCGGCGCGACCGTCATGGCCACCCCGGGCACCTTCGTGGAGTTCTCCCGGCAGCGGGCGCTGGCCGCCGACGGCCGCTGCAAGTCGTACGCGGACGCCGCCGACGGCACCGGCTGGGCCGAGGGCGCCGGCGTCCTCGTCCTGGAGCGCCTGTCGGAGGCCCGGCGCAACGGCC
Organism: Streptomyces sp. NPDC046727; assembly: GCF_040645635.1. Classification (NCBI taxonomy): domain Bacteria; kingdom Bacillati; phylum Actinomycetota; class Actinomycetes; order Kitasatosporales; family Streptomycetaceae; genus Streptomyces; species Streptomyces sp. NPDC046727. The sequence goes on along the minus strand of NZ_JBEYYR010000039.1, from coordinate 638 downwards.
ACCGGGTGCTGGCGGTGCTGCGCGGCAGCGCGATCAACCAGGACGGCGCCTCCAACGGCCTCACGGCCCCGAGCGGTCCCTCCCAGCAGCGGGTGATCCGCCGAGCACTGGCCGACGCCGGGCTGACCACCGCGGACGTGGACGCGGTGGAGGGCCACGGCACCGGAACCACCCTCGGCGACCCGATCGAGGCCCAGGCGCTCCTCGCCACCTACGGCCAGGACCGTGAACGGCCGCTGTGGCTGGGCTCGTTGAAGTCCAACATCGGGCACACGCAGGCCGCGGCCGGTGTCGCCGGCGTGATCAAGATGGTCCAGGCGATGCGGCACGGCGTGCTGCCCGCCACGCTGCACGTCGACGCCCCCTCGTCCCAGGTCGACTGGTCGGCCGGCGCGGTCGAACTGCTCACGGAGTCCCGCGTGTGGCCGGAGACGGCCGGACGTCCGCGCCGGGCCGGCGTCTCCTCCTTCGGCGTGAGCGGCACCAACGCGCACGTGATCCTGGAGCAGGTGCCGGAGGAGCCGGCCGCCGCCCGTGCGTCGTATGACGGTGTGGTGCCGGTGGTGGTGTCGGCCGTGTCGGAGGGTTCGCTGGCCGGTCAGGCGGAGCGGCTGGCGGCGTTCGCCGGGGACACGGAT